>JAJSAH010000024.1 GCA_024274875.1 archaeon | reverse complement strand
GCTTTGATGCATGCTTCTATGAGTGGCCATACAGACATAGTTGATTTATTGATAAAAAAAGGCGCTGATGTGAATGCAGAGGATAAAGATGGCTGGACAGCTTTGATGTATGCTTCTCAGAATGGCCATCCCTCTGTAGTTGAGTTGTTGATAAAAAAAGGCGTTGATGTGAATGCAGAGGATAAAGATGGCTGGACAGCTTTGATATGGGCTTCTAGGTGGGGCTATATAGACATAGTTGATTTATTGATAAAAAAAGGCGCCGATGTGCATGCAGAGGATAAAGATGGCTGGACAGCTTTGATGTATGCTTCTTGGAAAGGCCATTCCTCTGTAGTTGAGTTGTTGATAAAAAAAGGCGTTGATGTGAATGCAAAGAGTAATACTGGAGAGACAGCTTTGATGTATGCTTCTAGGTGGGGCTATATAGACATAGTTGATTTATTGATAAAAAAAGGCGCTGATGTGAATGCAGAGGATAATGATGGCTGGACAGCTTTGATACTGGCTTCTGTGAATGGTTATACAGACATAGTTGAATTATTGAAGAAACGAGGTGCAAAAGAATAACTTGAGATTGTTAATGTTAATGTATTTATTAGTTATTGCCATTTAGATTATACATGGAAAAATGGTTTATTGCTATTTTAATGTTTGGATTGGTAAATGCATCAACGATTTGTTCGTATGAAGGGCCGGATGTTTCAGAAGATTATGTGCAAGTATCCAATTTCCTTGTAGAAGGCCCTTCTGAAATAAAGCCAGGTGATGAGATAACAGTTAAGTTCACTGTGAGAAATATTGGACTGGAAGATTTATACTTAAACAGTGATGGGATTTTCGTAGCAACCCTTGATCCAGATAGTGAAGATGCATCATTTGGTTTCACGAGGCAGAATGATATTCTGAGAGCACCTCATTTCACATACACTGCTCAGGGAGATGTAATTTACGATGATGTAATGGTTGAATCAACGATTATCGTTGATAAGGAAGGTGAATGGATACTATGGCCATCTTATCATCTTTCAGTTGTTGGTGAGGAGAAATATGGTCCATCAAAATGGCATGCATGTTATTTTACGGTCTATCCCACTGTGCAAGATGAAGATATGGATGGTGTGCCAGATGATGAAGACAACTGTCCTAACACATATAATCCAGCGCAGACAGATGTGGATATGGATGGAATAGGTGATGAATGCGATGAGTTAGATGATAGAGATTTGGATAAGGATGGCGTTAAGGATATTATTGATAATTGTCCTGAGAGGTATAACCCAAGCCAAACAGATAGAGATAACAATGGTGTTGGTGACGCGTGCGAACAACCCATATTGCATTTGGAGCAAAAGCCTTCTAACCCAGATAAAGATGATATAGTTACATTTAATGTGGTTGCAAGTGATGCTTCAGTTAAGTGGATCGCAATATGGGTTAATAATAAGAAAGTAAAAGAATGCAATTCTTCATCGTGCGAGTATACTGGAGGTCCATTCATTGAAGGCGTTTACATATTTACAGCGCAAGGAGAAGATGATGAAAATAATACTGTTCAACCAGGAAATGTGTATATTGAGGGTGTTTCTTACGATATTTCACAGAGAATTCCTTCGGAAACCTGTCCTGCCTGTCCAGAGATAGAAGGGTTGGGTGAATGCATTTCGCAAACCTGTAATGGACCGGATTTTTCTGATATTGATCCATATGATTACGACGTTGTGAGAGTTGGTTGTCAATATTCTGAACAAGGGTCAACAACACCGTTAGTTTTCTTTACAGTGGAAGGTTCTGAAAATAACGGCAGCAGCGGTGTCTATGGAGATTACTGTTCTAACAATGCGTTAGTTGAGTATTATTGCCAAGGAAATCAGGTTCTTGAAAGAATATATGAATGTCCCTCAGAATGCAGAAGTGGGGAGTGTGTTTGCAGTGATACTGATGAAGGTAGGGAATATTATGTCAAAGGAAATGTTGGAGAGTATGAAGATAAATGCGAAACAATGCAAGGTTATATCGAATATCTTAAGGAATATTATTGCGATGTTGATGGTAAGATTGGATTTGAATATGTTATGTGTCCATGCAATGATGGAGCGTGCAGATGCATAGATACTGATGGAAATAATAAGTATGTAAAAGGGCATATAACAGAGCCGTCTGGCGCTACAGATTACTGTCTTAATGACGATACGCTTATTGAATATAATTGCGGTCAGGGTGGAATCGAAGAAATAACAATATTTTGTCAGTATGGCTGTGAAGATGGGCGATGCTTATGCACAGACACTGATGATGGGATAGATTATTATACTGCTGGATCAGCCGGCTTAGGTATAAGTGATGTTTGCTTAGATAACTCAACTTTGAGAGAGTATTACATGAGCGTGAGAAACGGTATTTGCACTCCGTATTATGTTGATGTGCAATGTCCAAATGGATGCGAAGATGGCGAGTGCATACCTTCTTGCAGTGATGGAGTGCAAAATCAAGGTGAGGAAGGCGTGGACTGCGGAGGACCTTGCCCTGCTGAATGCACAGAGTGTTTACTAACTGTGTGCGCAGCCAGAGAAGGTGAGACTTATTGCACAAGCGTGCCTAACTTGGGCAGCGGATCGCATGCAAACATATTTAGGGTTAACACGCAGATTGTTCAAGATACTGCTGCTCAGGCATTGATGGAGTATGCTGATTGCCTAAAAGATGATTGGTGCAGGGGAACCTTACCAACAGTTGCTCGAATTACAAGTTATACAGCTGCAAGGCAGAGATATTCTCTATGCGAGGATGAATTAGAGTTGCGCGGAGGGAATTACAGCTTGGTTTCCTCAGAATGTAGAGATATATTATTAGCAGGGAAACCTGATACTGAAAGGTATGATTTCTCAGAAATCACTGCTGATATTCTTAGCATGGATTCGAATGCTATAATGGAAGCTGTTGGATATTATGTGGATAAGCATATGCAGTATATGTATGATGGTGATAGTGGTTCGATTAATGCATGTGATATTGATGAGGGTGAACTAGGCGAGCAAAATGCAGTGTATACAATTTCAAATAGTGGATCAAGAAGCGGGAAAATCTCCAATATATTCCTATTTAAAATAACATCGTCGGCAGAAGGGTATGCAGATACGCTTAATTCAGGCATGATTACTTATGAATTAAGGCAGAGATTCAATGCGACTGGGCATCCTTTATCTAATAACCCACGTGTTAGCGCAGAGGATTATGGATGGTTCATAAATGATGATGAAAATTATAGATTAGAATATATTATTCCTGAAAATGATAGTGAAGAACCATATATAAATGCATACTTGGTTTGGGCAAAAGAATGCCCAAAAGATTACTGCGGTGATTGCGAAGATCATGCAATATTAAGAGCCGCGCTTATGTATGCATTAGGTATATCATCAGATTGCGCATACTGTGCAGACCATTATGATGGATACTGGGGAGGAGGACATACATTTAATTTAGTGCTATACCGAAATAAGTGGAGAGTAATGGATTACGGAAGATTGGGTAAATATTTCTGGGATGATAGTTGGGACCAGCATAACCCTAATAATGTATGGAATAATAGAAGAGGGACTTTTTACTGTCCAGATTGGATAGATAACCTTGGGGATGGACATTGGGATTGTGGCTGCGATAAGACAAGTCCGCCAAAAAATTATGTTAGAGGAGATGAATGCCCTGTTGAACGGCAAGATGGAATTCCAAGCAAGTTGCAAACTTATCGCGCAGACATTTGTCCATAATATATATTGGTGATATGTATGAATAGCATGAGATTGTGTTTTATTGCGATTTTCATTTTTCAGTTGGTTTATGGAGGGTTGTTTTATGAAGGAAATATTGCAGTTAGATCTATAAATGCAACTATAATCGCAAATAATAGCAATGCAACAGCTAATGTCCAGTATGTTATTGCAAATTTAGGAGATGATTTAGAAGAGGTTAACTTAAGTGCATCGGATCAGTATAATTCGCTCCAGCAATCAGTTATCATAGAGCCCGGACATGAGAAACGCGTAAACGTCTCATACATATTTCCCGTGTTAGGTGAAAATACCAAAACGCTGTCATATAATCCATTGCTAAAAATCAATGGCAAACTAAGTCCAAAACGCGTTGAAAAATACAATGTTATGGTTATTTTGCCTGAGACCGTACAGAGCGTTGCAGCGTCCAACAAAGAGCCTTCATTTATCAGAGCTATTGGAAATCGCACATATTATTATTGGTCTTTATATGACATATATCCAACAACTATAATGGTTAAATAGAGCACGCTTGATGTAAATATCAACATTGTAAAGGAGGCATATCCGACCAATATTACCGAACCAAATCAAACAATCACTGTTAAACTTATCGTGAAAAACCTCGGAGATAAAAAAATAAGTGCAATAACTTTGATGGATGATTTTAGCGCATCTGATTTTGAGGCGGTTGAACCTGCAACTGAATTCCATCTCACTGAGCAGAACAATGCATCTGATTCAAGGTTGTTTTGGATAAAATTAGTAAGAGATATCACGCCAAATGAAACAAGAACATTGCAGTATGAGATTAAGTATATAGGTAGTGCTGGAGTTTACAAGATGGAATTGAAGGAATGCACTGCGACAGTGAACGGGAGCATAGTTGGAATGTCAAACTCAGTGTTTATCGATAAAATAATTAGCGTGGATGCGCATGCGAAAAAGGAAACGCAAGAATTAAACATTGATGAAGTTGAAGAGAGCGAGGAAATTGATTGGGTGATTATCGCAGCAGGTATTGCGCTAGTGCTAGTAGTGATCATATTTTTAAATAGAATGAAAACTGCCAAATAACTACTCTTTTCTCACACCATTATTTGTTAGAGTAAGGTCTAATGAATCAAACTTTTTTTCTTTGAGTTTTGATCGGATTTTTTCTATGTCTTCCTTCCATACTAAACCAATTAATGCGCCTCCATCACCTCCTGCGCCAGTCAGTTTTGCACCTAAACCTCCATTACTCATAATAATCCTGATGGCTTCTTCGATTAAACTTGTTGAGACACCTGCACTTTTAAGAAGCAGATGATTGGCGCTCATTAATCTGCCAAGTTTTATTGCATTGCCCTTCTCATTTAATTCACTATTAACTTGCTTGTAAATCTCCAAATATGGCTTGTTTATCTCAAATCTCTCATCTTGCGTTAGATTAGCAGGTTCTTTTGCAATATTATGGTTCCTTGCAAACAAGAGCACTTGATCTCCAGTATTGCATCTTTTTCCCCTAAATGTATCCACAATTATCATAGTTGTGCCTTTTGGCAAATTAATTTCAACCCTCTCAAAGTTAAACTTGTCAGGATTAAATTCTCTCCAAAACTTTATCATGCCGCCGTGCACAACAGTGCGCGCATCAACGCCTGAAGGCCTGCCCCCGTGATCGATTTCATCTCCTGTCTGCGCGTACATAAATATTTCTTCATCATCAACATCTTTTCCTGCAATATTGTAAAGGGCTTTAGCAAAAGATGCAAATATTGCAGAAGAGGCGCCCATGCCTTTAACTATTCTTTCCCCAACCAATTCTGCTTTAAATGCCTTGCCCTTCAAATCTGTTTTTTCATATACGCGTTTGTAGACTGCCGCAAGCGCATTTAAGAAGCGATGACCTTCTGCGGTTCCGTCAGGATAAATTACACCTTCCTCTTTATATGTTGGATTATGCACTTCAACCCGCTCAGTACCGCTAATCTCTTCCAATTCAACAATTCTCCTCTTATCAACTGCAACTGAAAGCGCAGGGGCGCCGTAAACAACATAATGCTCTCCAAAAAGAATAATTTTTGTGGGTGCGCTCGCCCTAACAATCATAAGACCACTCACAATTTATACCCAATTTTCCTTAACAGTTCATACCTTTCCTCTGAATCCTCTTCAGTTTCAACTCCCAGCGGAGAACTGCCGTCTATAACCCCTAATATTCCTCTGCCCTGTTCGCTTTCGGCAACAATCACTTGCAGAGGATTTGCGGTCGCTGCATAAACTCTGCAAACTTCGCTAACATTTTTTATTGCATTCAGTACATTAATAGGGTATCCTTCTTTAAGAAAAATAAGAAAGGTATGGCCTGCCCCAATTTTTTGAATTTCCTCGATAGCTTTGTCGACAAGAGAATTATCATTGCCTTCTGCTCTGATCAACCGTTTCTGGCTCGCTTCGCAGAACGCAATTCCAAACTTAATCCCTGGCGCGCTTTCAACCATAACCTCATACAAATCTTCAATGGTTTTTATGAAATGCGCATGTCCGAGTATAATATTGCATTCCTCTGGAATATCCAAGCTCACAAGCGAAATCGTGACGTCCATACTGATTATTAGGATAGATATTTATTTATAATTGCCTCAATTAAAACAAGTATGGGCCGGTAGATCAATGGTAGATCGCCACCTTGGCGTGTCCCTTTCTTTCGGTGCGCAGGTGAGGAGCAATCACTCCTGCTTTCCAAAGAAAGCGACCCAAAGAAAGACCCAAAATGGTGGAGGCTGCGGGTTCGACTCCCGTCCGGTCCATTCGCTTTGCTCATTTCCCGTACGTAGTTCGCAAATTGGCTCACGTTGTTCGCTCATTTTGCTCACTCCCGTCCGGTCCATTCGCTTTGCTCATTCCCCGTACGACACTCAACTTGCTTAGCAAGTTTTTTGAAGTTAAGAACACAGCTTTTGGAAATGCTCCGATAAAAATAAGAATAAAGAAAAAAATTAAAGAAGATTGAATGTTAGGAAAAATCCATCACCTGCATCTGCATTCAACCTTCCAAAAATTTGGTTCAGCTCATCATCAGGGCATACGTACTCATATATCGATAATTTCCTGCCATAAAATTTTTTAAGCAGTTCCCTGCTCATTTGGAAATCAATCTCTAAAATTCCAAGAGCTCTTCTTATAGAATACTCAACCCTGGGATTCTGCGTTCTGCAGCTGATATTTTCGCATCCACTCAACAATCCATGCACTATTCTTGCAATGTTTAGGCTAATGTAAAGGCCATTTCCCTGAAAATCCTTATGCACTGCATCTCCACTTAGATACAGCATATTTCCTGTGATATTGCAGAAGCCAAACCCCACAATGTCACTGCAATATTCCGCAATATAGTGCACTTCTGCTTCATCGATATGCTCTGCAATTTCCTGTTCTTTCATTTCAGGACCGAATGCGCTCTGCGCAATGCGAATGAATGCATTCCTTTCTGAATTAGATATTTTTTCAATTCTTCTTATCTTATATTTAGAATTAGGCACGCCAAACTAAAGATACTTCTTGCACCAGGTTATTTCTGTTGTTTCCATTTCTTTTCATATTTTCACCTCAATATATTATACGGATATTTGTTTTAATATCTTTCGAATTTTGAGATTAGGTTTTCATATATCTTTGGAACCTCTCTCAATTCTCTTATGTTTACCTTTTCATTTTTTGAGTGCGCATCTTTCAAACTGCCTGGCCCCAATATTATGCCTTTGCCATGCTTTGCCCAAAAATGCATCTCAGTAAACGCAGGATAAAAATCAATAGAGTTTTTGCATTCAATAAATTTATCCATTTTAACGGGAGGAATGTTTGAGATGATTCTTAAACTGCCGATTTTTTTTATCGATTTTATGATCCGATCATTGCTCTTAACTGTGCGAAACGAAACATGCATCTCAGCATGATTGGGTATTATATTTGATGCAACCCCGCCCTTAACAACACCTACATTGCAGTATTCTCCTTCTGCCAATCTTATTCGTTTCAATTTATCTATTGCATCATTCATTTTCATGATTGCATTCTCACCAAGTTCTGGCATAGAGGAGTGGGCGCTTTTTCCTCTGAATTGCATAACAACATCAATTATGCCTTTCTGACCAAACACACACTTATTATCCGTAGGTTCTCCAACGATAAAGAATTTAGGTTTTACTTTTTTAGATGCAGCGATCGCGCCTGCAAAATCTGTCTCCTCTCTAACAGTGAAAACTAAACCAAAATCATCAACATAATGGAGAAGTTTTTCTCCTGCAACGAGCATTGCAGCAATACTACCTTTTGTATCGCATGCGCCGCGGCCATATATAACATTTCCTTTCCTCTTAAAAGGGATGTAGGGGGGAACGGTATCCATATGCGCGTTTAGGATTTTTACGGGTTTGCCAGCTGTTGCAATTATGTTGAAAGATTCGCCGACCTTTTGCTTTCTCACTTTGAACCCCATATCTTTAACTAAATCATATATGAATTCCCCAATCTCTTTTTCATTCCCCGATATTGATTTTATTTTAATAAGCTGTTCAGTGAGTTTTACTGCGTCCATAATCTTAATTTTCTCAAATTTATTTAAAAATCAACTCGAAAAATATATTAAGTGGGATGTGTAAAATAAATATGGTGTTCTTATGAAAGGTGAATGGCTTCATCAAACTGGATAAAAAAGGTCGGCTAGTTTTGCCTGCGGAAGCCCGCAGGATGCTTGGAACAGAGGATTTTGTGAATCTGAGATTAAGGAAGGGCATGATACAAATAACATCAGCGCAAAATGCAGAATTTAAGTTTAGAGAATCAAAAAACAGGTGGAAATCATGAGCGAAGTAAAATTTATCAAGCTTACCCGCAAGTTGCTCTCCAAGAGGGATGCAAGGGATAAAATTAAGATGGCATACAAGAAAGTTTTTGAGGGCCCACCTTGGTTTGAAAAATGGCCGCTCGAGTTGGTTGAGAGAGAAATTAAATCCTGGGAGGATAATTGCGCATATGGATTGATTGGAATGAACTGCACGAAGATTATTTCATTCATAGTTTGCTTGGACAGGGAAATCAATGTTGAAAGAGATCCTATATCTTGGAAAGGACCCTATATTCAGGAAGTTGGAGTTGTCCCAGAGTTTCAGAGCAAAGGAATAGGCAGTGATATGGTTAGGAAATTTTTAAGCGAATATAAAAGAGGTGAATATATGTTCAGGACAATTAATCCAGTCATGATAAGAGTGTTCGGAAAGTTTGCAGATGTGCGCAAAGTTGGCCGGGATATATTAGATGAGTATCCAGATAGGTTTTACTATTCGCTTGCTTATCAGCATGTTAGCGCAGAAATGTATAAATACTATGAAAGATAAATGTTCAGCATGGGGAAGATGATGTCTGAAGTGTCCGAGCTTAAGTTGCTCGCATCTAAAAAAATAACTAGTGCGAATGTGCATAGGATAAACACCTTGCTGCACCAACTTACTTGCTATGCTGCTGCATGCGATCGGCTTAAGTTGGACGCAAGGAAGAAAAAGGAATTCGAGAGAAAGTTTGGTGCAATTAAATCTGAATTAATTAAGCATTTGAAGTAATCCTTAACGGGCCTGAGGGGATTTGAACCCCCGACCTTCGCCTTGCCCTGCGCACCGAAAGAAGG
>JAJSAH010000023.1 GCA_024274875.1 archaeon | reverse complement strand
GTCCAAATATGGCGCGCATGCCTCAATTTCTTCTTTTTCAGGGTCCCTGTTGTTTGGAGGCCTGCATTTCACAATATTCGTGATGAAAACATCCTCTCTTTTCAACCCGGCTTTTTCAAGCATCTCGTTCAGCAGCTGCCCCGCCCTGCCTACGAACGGCTTGCCCTGCAAATCCTCATTCCTGCCTGGCGCTTCGCCAATAAACATTATGCTTGCGTCTGGATTTCCATCGCCGGGAACAGCGTTTGTCCTTGTTTTGTGCAGTGGGCATTTTTCGCATGCCCTTATATTAGCACTGATTAGCTCAATATCCATCTATTCTCCACCATATTTCTTTATCCATTCCTTCTTTGTCATAGACAAGATGACATGGTCAACATATTTTCCGTTTTTATAAATTCTTTCTCTAAGCGTTGCATCATATCTAAACCCAACCTTATCTTTATACACATGCACTGCTCTTTCATTGGAGGACAGCGCGCTTATCTGTATTAAGTGCATGTTCAACGATTCGAACCCAAACTCCAGCAATGTTCTAATTGCATCTGTTCCATATCCTTTATTTTGGTATTTTTTCAATAAGGTAATCCCTATCTCTCCATTTTTCGCAATATTTTTTATTCTGAATATCCCGCAATTTCCCACAGGTTTTTTGTATTTCTTATCGCAAATCATGAATGAAAACTCTTTTCCTTCCACAGCATTTTTATGCGCCCTTTCAACATACTCTTCTTCATCCATCATTGACATAGGCCTGAACACGCTTAAGAACTGCCTGTTTTTAGGATCGTTAATTAACTCGTGCAGAAATTTCAGATCGCTTTTTTCAACCGCTCTCAAAAAAACCTTGCTTCCAATTAACATACATATTTATGGAAAAAAAAACTTAAAAACCTGGAATCCAGATGCATCCATCTCTCCCTTTCAACGCTTTGGCTTTGCCGCTTAATATTAAATTTCCTGTAATTGCACAACATACTGCATCCAATTCATCTTGCGAATAATCCTGCTCATCAAGCTTAAACCCAAGCTCGCTGAATTTTGCAGTGATTTCTCCCTTATCTTTTCTTTTAACACCCCATACATCATAATTTGCCCCTGGATACGCTTCTACCGCTATTGCGCCTCTTTTTTCAAGCTCGTTCTTTAGTTTAAACCCTCGTTTTGTTAGCATTCGCATAGGACCAAGAGTGATAGGGAAGAACTTTATACCAAGCTTTCTCAACATCAAATCGCATTCTCTGAAATGTTTATCATTTTTTTCATCTATGTGAGTTCTTCCTTCAGGCAGAGATAATGGAGCATCTATCGCAATAAGAGCAGGCGCATGTTCTCCAAACAACTCAAGTATCTCATCATCAGTTCTGCGCGTGCATGCAATTTTTACCAAATCTTCATCTATAATGCAGATTCCAGTATTTCTTCTATCGCTTCCGGCAAGGTCAATGCCCATCACTCGTTTTTCTCCGTTTCTTGCTTGCATATCTTATTGTATTTCTTAAGCTTAATAATCCCTACCATATCATCCGCAACTGCAAGAAGTAGTATAATGGAGATTGCAGGAAGCGCTATGTTGACTCCAATCATCTTTGCAAGATGCGTGCCAGAGGCAGCATATGCGCCCGCAGAAGCCGATGCAAGCATTATCCCCTCAATAAGCAGTTTTTTTTCTGTTTTCTTATCTTTTGGGTTAAGACCTTTCCTCTTAAAATATCTTTCAATTTTGCGCTTTGTTTTAATTGTATGCATCATGCGAATTCATAATTAGTTAATTAATAAATAGTTTTTGCAATAGCTGGGAGTGGATTTGAACCACCAGAGGGCTGGGGGCTTTGCCCCCCTCCCTTCTCAACCCAACCCCCCTAATATGCTTTGTATCTCTCCTTTTCTAAATCATTCGTTCTCAGCAAAGTAAAATTATATATCTTATAGCGGGGAGTGGATTTAAACCACCAGAGGGCTGGGGGCTTTGCCCCCCTCCCTTCTCAACCCAACCCCCCTAATACGCTTTGTATCTCTCCTTTTCTAAATCATTCGTTCTCAGCAAAGTAAAATTATATATCT
>JAJSAH010000022.1 GCA_024274875.1 archaeon | reverse complement strand
TTTTAACTTCCGAATCCATCTCCATAAGAATGTCATTTGCATCCTTTGACACATCTCTTACTATACCAAGCATTCTGTTGATGCGCAGAATTGCATCTCTTTTCTCTTCGTTGAACTCCCTCATATTTTTGAGCATTTGCTCATAGATCTTATGTTCTGCAATGGCCCTTTTAGCAAGCGAAACAATATCTTTTTCCATATTCGCATTTTCGTAACTCCGACAGCTCTATCAAGCGCTCTCTTTTTCGACCATTCATCAATTGCCGCCATAAGCGCTGCCTTGTCTGCATCGAGTGATTTTTTTACATCAGTCAGAACTTCATCTATGTTCTGTTCGTATGATTCTATGTAATCAATGGCCATTCTTTCATCTACGCTAGGCGCAATCTCTTGAAGCGCGTGCAACACTCTATCCCGTACTTCGTTCAGCTCGTTTTCCTTATTCTCGCGTATTGCTATTGCTTCTTCTTTTGATTTTGCCGCGTATTCTCTTTTTGAATATTTTTCCTCAATATTCGACAATTCTCTTGAATAATATACTCTCAACTTATCAAGCTGTTCAGCGCTGATTTGTGATGGCAGGGCGCCTTTATCCCTCAGGTATGATATCAGCCCTCTGAATTCTCGATCATAAACCAGAAAAGGAAGCATCTCGCGTTTTATGTCATTTATCCTTTCAGCGTGGCGTTTGCTGTCCAGGTATCTTGCATGCGTTCTTTTTATATCCTCATATGTTTCCATGTGATTCGCATTCCTGAAATGCTCAATACCGCTTTTTAGCCCTTCGTTTCTGCACACATCGAGCGTTTTTTCATCTACAAAATCTCCTAACTCAATATACCTTTTAATTTCGTCTTCCTGAGAAGTGATTATCTCATCAAAATGTTCTGGATTATCATAAATCTCCCTTGCAATCTTAAAGATATTTTCTGCGTTTTGCAAAGGCGATTCAGCAGCATTCCTTATTGAATCCAGTATCACATCCGCGTATTGAACTAATTCTGGGTTGATGTGTTTCTTTCTCGCGCGCTCAATGATTTTAGAGCATCTTTCAAATACGTCTCGCTCGTTTGCTATGAGCTTTCCGTACCACCTATCAAATAATTTTTCATTTGTGCTCTTCTTGATTTCTTTGAGGAGCATGTGAGATGCAGCATTGGCAATTTCCTTAGTAAGTTCTCTCAAATACATATCTGCTTCGGCATAATCTTTCACCTTGTCTGGAAGCGTGCCAAACGTATTTAGCTTCTCCCTTATTGTTTTCAAGTCCTCGAGCCGTCTCTTTTCTTGGTCTGTAAGCATCTCCTTTCTTTCGAGCTTCCAAATCTCGTTCTCCACCTTTTTTTTCTTCTTCTTTGTCTTTCGCATTTCCTTAAAGTATCTTATTGGCATTCCCGTATGCCCAAACACATTATTAACAACTCTGACTCCATATCCAATGATTGGGACCGCTTCAACCCCTGCGCGCAATCCGCTTACCTTTCCAGTTCCCGCAGCAGTTCCTCTCTCAGCGAGCGAATGCAAATTCGCCAAATGATGCATGGACGAATATATCTCAGCGTTCTTTATGACATCGCTTAATTTTCCCTCAATTTTGCTGCTAACCTCAGGAAATTCGGACGCACGGGAACGTATAGTTTGGGTGATTTTCTCATACATCTCATCTATGAGTTCTTTTTCAACTCTTACTGCATCAGGCTTGCTTAGCGCGCTGGTTTCAGCTTTGATTCTGCGTTCATATTCATTTCGTATGCGGTTAATTTCATTCATGAGTTCTTCTAATGCCTCTTTCTCGGTTTTTTTCATGATTCTTTTAAGTTCCGCGCGGTACATCTGAGCAATTTTTCTAACACTTATTTTATGTTTTCTTGCAATTTCTTCCAGTATTCTTTTTTTCTTTTTTACCGCCTTTTCTTTTGCGATCTTCCTCGCAACTTCCATTATGCATTCATCAGTTGTTTGCTTAAATCGCTTTGCATTTCTTCTCATTTCCCTTAGCGGATTCTCTCCAATAGATACTTTTATTTCAGGTTTTCTTCTCGCAGAAGGCAGTCTTGGAGATGTGATGTCGAGCAGCCTTAATGGATCCTTTCCGGAAGCATACAATCCGGCTATGAGGAACCCTATCATTATGAAAAACATCGTGCAGACATTAGTTTTTGCCGAATTTTCTGAAATGCTCTCGATAACGCTGGATACTGCTGGCCCGTAGGAAATAAACTCATTTTTGCACAGCATCTGTTTTGCGCTCTCAGAATCGCCGTTAATCTCATCTCCTTCAAACTCAGCATACATCTCCCCGCATTTGTCTTCCTCATCCAGCAGGCCCAAATCGATTTCTAGCTCGCATTCTCCTGCATTATTGGTGATGCATTCTCCAACTTTATCTCCGTTCAGGTATATAATAAGTTTTTTGCCTTCCAATGGTTCAGCAGCCACTCCTGGAAGAACTATATTTCCAGAAATCGCCTCAGCTTCTTTTTGCTCATTGATTGCAGTATCCACCAAGATTCTGTTGAGTTTTGCGCTTGCAATGTATTTATCCTCGCCTATAAACCTTGCGAATATGCTAATTGCAGTGACATTTTTTTCTTCCCCGTATGGGGTTATATAGCTTGCGCTGGCAATGCTGATGCAGAAAACAAGCAAAAATAAGCCTGCCAACGCTTTACTCATACGCAGATATATGGGTGTTTTATTATATATATTTTACTTTTTTGGCTTTCTTCCCTTAATTCCAGGAAGCTTTAGCTCAGGGAATACCTTCTTAAGCGTTTTGTGCCCAGGGGTAGGTTCATACCCAATCATACATAAGCAATGCATAAAAGCACCCTCATCTTCTCCATTGCCCGTTAGTTCATAAATCTCTAGCAGTGATTTGGCGCTTCTTCTCTTTCCTTTCGTTAGTTTCTCCGCTTTGTTAGATGCATTCTCATAAACTGATTCAAGAAGTTTGCTGAAGATTGACGCTTTCACGCTAAAAAGAAATGCAGCTGCTTCTCGCGGGTTTGTTTTTGGTCCAACGCTCATTTTCTTAATGATAATCCAATCTTTGCTATCATTAGCAAATATGAGTTTGTTATTGAACTTAGGTTTGCTCAGTTTTGGCAGGTCAGAATTCAACAGGTTTGGATAATATTTTCTAATGAGACCTTCGATGAGCATGTTCTCGCACAATGCCCAGTATTCTTTAGGGCAGTGTTTTTTAAGATCGCTTGCCTTTACTGCGCTGTATGCTGAAATGAAGCTGTTTGCAGCATTATCACTTATTATTTTCGATATGGCATCAGTGTTTGCGCCAATGATCTTATAAGGTATATCTCCGATTGCATTATACATTTCTCTTAGGCATCGAACAAGATCTCCCTCAGTTTCAGCATATATGCGAATATCTCCATAATCTATATTCAACCTCATCATATCCTCACCTCTTCAAGCAGTTTTTTGCAGCAGGATATGTATTCTTCAAGCGAACTCTCATTGACAATCATCCTATCTGCAAGCGCTATTACTTTTGAGACGCCATACCCGAGTTCCATCTCCTCGCTCCATAAAAACTCATCATATGTTTTTGGGTCATCGCTTTTATTTGTTCGCTTCATTACTCTCTCAAAACGCGTTCTTGGAGAAGAATGTATTGCCACAATAATAACATTTTCATCACCAAACGCTTCTCTGAATGTGCGTATCTCATACATGCCTCTTATCCCTACTATGATAGCCACATCTTTTTTGCCTCCGCCATTTATCTTTTCCACCATTTTTTCTGCAACTATGCTCTTTCCATATTGTTCTCTAAGGTTTTTTGCAAATTCCCGTATGTTGCGATTGTTCACTATTATGTTCTGCTCGTTCATAAGTTCCACAACTATATTGCGCATCTCGTAAATAGGATGCCCTTCTCCGCGCGCGACCTCTCCAAAAACCGTTTTGCCGCATCCCCGCATGCCAGTTATGCATAATATCCTCATATTTTCACCAAGGAACTTTTTTTAGCCCAAGTATGTTTGCGATAATATTCATGATTCTGTGCATAATGTATGTGATTACCAATATAAGAGATAAACTCCCAATGCTCAACAATGACTGAAATGTCTGCAGCATAAGAGGATACGCAATTATTATGGCAAACACAATAAATAATATCTGATCCATAACCAGCGAAGGTTTTCCCCTCTCGAAGTTCATCCTTCGCTTTATGAAACTGCCGGCAATATCTCCCAGCATTGCGCCGATGCTTGATAGAATTGATGTTAAGAGCAGCAGGAAATTTGAAAATGCAACATACTCTACAACGCCTATTGCAACGCCAAAAACGATGCCTGCAATCAACCCTTTATAGGTTTTTCCATCCCCAAGAATTCTTCTTCCATCCCATGCTGTTTTTTTGAAATCTATCGGAACGCCGCCGCCAAAGATTACTGGAACCGCATTCGCTACGTACGGCGGCAACAAAAATAGGATCATTTGGATGAAATCCATTTGCATATAAGTTTAGAATGCATGAAATTTATATTAATTAGTGCCTACATTCTCTGCATGAGGATAAATCGCAACATCTCGTTGCTGAGCGCGTTTATAGTTTTGATACTGCTGTTTTCGGTTGGCATGGTCTTATTTGCGGTGGCGGGCCAATTGTTTGGTGTTGCGCTGTCTAAACCGTGCATCGCGGAGATTAAAATAAATCATGAAATTATAGATGAGGCAGATGATCAGGGCATTTTTTCTCCTGAACCCCCTCCTACCGCAAAAGATATAATTGGATTGATTGATGAAGCAGATGAAAGGGATGATGTTGCTGGGATAGTAGTCTATGTAGATTCTCCAGGAGGCGAGGTCATTGCGAGCAGGGAGATTTACGAGCGCATAAAAAGCAGTAAGAAGCCTACTGTTGCGTATCTGAGAAATATTGCTACATCTGGCGGATACTATGTTGCTGCGGGCTCAGATTACATTATCTCAGAGCCCGAAACAATCACAGGCAGCATAGGAGTTAGAGCAACATTTGTATCCATGCGCAGCTTGTTCGATAAAATTGGTGTGAATTATACAACGGTTAAATCTGGAAAGCACAAGGATATAGGAGATATTGGGCGTAATCTAACAGATGAAGAATACCAAATGATGCAGAAATTCATCGACGAAGTGTTTGATGAATTCAAATCATCTGTGTATGAGAGCCGGAAAGGCCATGCGAGGTTTTCCGATGATTCGTTTAACGATGTGCTAGATGCTCGCATAATGTCTGGCAGGGAAGCATATATGAGAGGTCTTGTTGATGAGTTGGGCAGTGAGCAGGAAGCGTATGACAAAGCTGCGGAGCTTGCAGGCATTTCTGATTATAGCAGGTGCGAACTTTCTTCAAGAAAAGGAATATTCAGAAGTTTTATTCAAGAGTTAGCACGGCCGATAGGCATAACCGTGAATGTGAACTTGAATTTGGAAGAAAGCAAAATAGGAATGTCTTATAGATAATCTAATTGCCTATCTTGCGTACTGCTTAATTGCTCTCTTGACTGTTCGCACGCGTCTTTCTATTGATTTGATTGCGTCAGTTGATATCTCCTCAACTTTTGAGTATGCGTTCTTGCTTGCAGTTGAGATGAATGACAAATCAGATTGTTGGAATATTTTTACGCTGCTGTACGCAGCGATGCCAATCCCGGCAGCGATTGCAGCGGCGATGAGCAAGCGTTTGAATTTGTTTGGTTTGTAATTCTCATTGCGCAATTCATTTATGAGTTTTATTCCATCAAAGTTTTGTTTGGATAACTCAAAATCAAACATCGCCACTTTATGCCTCAGCGCGATGGACTTGAGATTGTTGAGCGTAACGCTCCTGCCGCGCAATAACACTTTATCATACAGCGCATTTGCCAATTTTAATGCTTCGATATCCTTGCTGGGGTTTTCATCATCTTCTTTAAAGCAGTACATCGCTAACAACCGCGCAATTCTTAACCGAGGGTCATCGGGCACTTTGTAAAATGGGTATGTGTCGTTTGCATCTATGGGTCCCGAACTATCTATATAGGGAGTTGTTGAATCTTCATCTCTCATATTATAACCAGGTTAAAAATAGTTTATATATGTTTCTATTTATTGGGTTTTGTGATTACAGCGTTCACGATTGCATGCTGCGTGGGTCTGCTTATCACTTTTGCTTCGCCTATCTCAGTGCTCAATAAGGTTCCTTTAGTGATTAATCCTTGCCTTGCATAATTAGCGTTGTCTGGCGTGCTGAGCACCTTTAATATCTTAGCTCTCACAACCCTGCCTTTATCAACGCAAATGTTTGCATATTGCACTCCTTTGATTTTAAGCTTATAACTTCCTCCCCTTCGCCTTCTCATCTCTGGATCTCTGTCATCACCTAGTTTCGGCGCGGAAAAATACCCTCCGCACTCATACAGCCGCTTATCCCTGTTCTTCCTGCGTCTGCCGCCGTTCTTTTTCCTCCTTGATTTGCCGTGAAGCTGATCCATCCTACCTTACCTCTTCAACGAGAAGTTTAAATTAGTAAAGAATAAAAGTTTATCTATATGCCCAATTCGGCGCATAGGTCTTTCTTGCTTATGCCTTCGATACCCAACAATTTGTTTATCTTAAGCAGAATCTCGATGGCTTTTTTAGGATTAACTCTTGAAAAGTCGACGATTTTCTTTATTGAATCCATTTTACCTATCAACTCATAGAGAATGATTCCATCTCTCCCATACTCTTTGTAAATCTTAAGCGCTTCTGGCCCGAATCGTCTTTTTATATCATCTTCTGAAAGTGTTGCAAAAGTGCACCCTCCGCTATTGCTTATGGAGTATAATATCTCATCTAGCTCTTCCAAATCTATCCCTATATTGATAGATAAATTCACCACATCAGTTTCGTTATCAAGGCTGTTAATAACTCTTAATGCTTTTGATCCGAATTTGGCGAGAAGTTTTGCTTCAAGGGACATGCGCGCAGGAAGCGATAATTTTTTCTTTATTGGGACATCCACGGGAATCATATCTCTGATAATTATTTCTTTCTTTGGGGCTTCTATGGTTTCAGTGATTGGCTGCGCAATCGCTTTCGCTTCAAACTCTTCCTTCTCCTCTTCTTCTTCCTCCTCCTCCAACGCCTTCCGCTCTTCGGATTCTTCTGCAGGCCGTTCCAACCTGATAATCCCTCTATTTTCCAAGAAATTGAAGAAGTTGATTATGTATTCTTCATCAACGCCGGCCATCTCCATTATTTCTTCAGCACTTCTTTTCCCATCTATTAAATTGTATATCTCAAGTCCTTTATCACCGAACTTTTTCTTTATTGCTTTCTCTGCATATGTGAGCTCATCCTCAGTACCTGCCATATCTTTCTCTTCTTCAATTTCCTCCGGCGCAATTTCTTTTTCTGTTAGCATTTCTTTTTCTTCTTCAATTTCTTCTGGCACAATTTCTTTTTCTGTTTGTTTTTCTTTTTCTTCTTCAATTTCTTCTGGCACAATTTCTT
>JAJSAH010000021.1 GCA_024274875.1 archaeon | reverse complement strand
CTTAACTGCATACGCAAAACTGCCTGCCGAACTGACAAGCACCAGAACCCAAATGAAATCGCAGATTATCGCAGGCAAACCTTCAATGTATATGCCTTCGCAACCAGATTTTATTATGCCTTCCAATCCAAGCCGTTTTGCAATAGCATCAACTGCCGACTCTGCCTTTGGCTTTTCAATCTTGCCTTCCTCAAACACTTTTTCAGGAGGCCGCTCTGGAATCTCAATTATTTCCTTGTGCGGCGCGCAGCCATCTTTATATATTGAGATTGAATAGTTGTTCGGATGCGTTATGAGCACATCAACGTTTCCTCCAGAATCACTGTAAAATGCATTATCTCCGATCATAACTTCCGCATCGCTTATGCAAGATTCATCCGGAGATGTTAGAATTATTGTGAATGGTTCCTTGGAATACATCTCCTCAGGATACAAAGGATCTATGGGTGGAAGCGAAATTGAAACTGCGCCTTCATAAGTTTGGTAATTCGGTTTTTCAACAGTTATTGTATAATCGCCAGGTTCATCAAATGAAATGCTGCTTACCTTCCCATCTTTATCAGTTACATATGATTTGTGGTCAAAAATTACTTTTGCACTCTCAACAGGTTTTCCTAAAGAACGTACAATTATCTCGAATGTTTCGCGCACGTAAGCATCTGTCGGATGATCCACTTCTAAAGGATACAGATACACATTGAATGACATCCCACTATCATAATAGTATTGTTTTGTTACGCTTATTGCATACCTTCCCTCCTGCCCGAAGTTGTTGCCGTCGAACTCGCATATGCCTTCCTGGGATGTGAAGCATGCATCAATGAGAGAGCCGGAAGGAGAATACAAATCTACTTTCGCCCCTGAAACTGGCTGCTGAAAATCGTTATCAACTACGAATACGCGCACAGGATTTCCTACATAAAGATACTCTGGCTTGTACGCCAACGCAAACGAATGTTTCCACAACTTAAAATACTCATCATTGGATTCTTCATAACCTGACCGCGTTGCATACGCGTAATAATCTCCTTCTTCATCTAATACGAGCGTATATTCTCCGTTTGAATCCGTATAACCATTACCTATTGCTAAAGAACTTCCACCAACAATCTTATATATTCTTACACGGGCATTCCTGACAGGGTCGCCGTCTTCATCAGCAACTGCAAATATTATGGGATCTCCCACATAACCGCTGAGCCCAACGGATAATGAAAGCGGTTGTTTTTCTTCATCAGCGCCACCTTCCCCACTAGGTTGCTCAGGAGGAGTGGTCGTCGCCGTGAGATTGTTCACCTTTACCACATTGTAAGAAGTCACTGGGAATGTTGCGTCTGTGGACCTGTTCACCAAAACGCTGTGCAAAAATGTGTTCCCGCTGTACAACGCAACAATAAGGTATGGCTTGTCTGTTGTTATCTCGTTTGAACCGCTGTAATACACATGATCCAAATGTATGATTGTGTTGGAAGGTGTTGATGCATCCGTGTAAACATAACTGCCTGAAAGAAGGCCCTTTGATGTTTCAAGATCATAAAATCTTGGGTTGGACATATCTGAAGCATCTGAAAAACCTACTGAAACAACGCCGGGGTAATATGCTCTATATATGCTCGTATCTACATCAACAACAGTGCAGTTCGATGAATTAACAGAAGTGATGTTTGCAGGGATTAAGGAGATGCTTTTGTTAATTGCACCTGACCTATAATATAATGCGGTGAAATTTCCTATCAAATCTTCCGCCTTGTCCGCGCACAGTTCAACATATACGTTGGGGTTGGTTACTGACCCATCTTTATACGATGATGACTGTATATCATAATGCAGCGTGGCAGTTGAGCCGTTTAAATACACTAAACGGCCGCTGGTTATGCCTGCCATAACAAGCGAACTAAGCAAAAACAATGAAACAACGGCTAAACCCATTAATCTCATTCAACAAGCCACCCCGAAATAGTGGAGAACATATTGTATATGAACTCGCTCATCAACTGAACATAATCATCATGATTGTCAGCATAGAATGTATGCATCTCATCAGCATTAGGAGTTCTTGCGGTGTAATTGCTCAACACGATGTCAAATTGGTCAATAAGAGCAGTTCCGTTGGTTTGCTGGAGCTCCTCACCAGTAGTTGCATTGAACACTTCTATGTACAAAGAATAATTGCCTACATATTGATCAATCTGCGTGTAGGCATATTGCGAAGTGTAGAGTTTGTTGCCTGTGGGTATTATCGTAAAGTTGACTATGCCGTTTGAATCTGTTGTGCTCTCTCCATAAGCAACCGCTTTGAGACCGCGGTTGGGAGAGCTTGATATTTTTTGTATGGGAGCGAATATGTTTATTCCGTTGTCTTCATAAATTCTGACAAGAATGCCATTGCCTGGGTTCCCGTCCGTATCGGATACATTTATGCTGATGTTGTACGGTCTGCCAGCATCAGGAAAAGTATTATTCTCCGTGCCATTTATGAACATCCTAACCAAATAACTTGGGTTAAGAGTTAATGTGGCTGAAGATTGATTGTTGGATGCATCGCAATCAGCAATAGTGGTTGGCGATATCCTTGCAGCAACAGTGTGCGTTCCAGATGAATAAGCTCCTGTGGATAGATTGAACGACCTTGTTGTTGAAGTGTATGCAGCAAGACCTCCTGAAACAGTTAGGTTCTGAACATCAGAACCATCAACAGAAACAGTTACATTAAATGTCTGCGTTATGTCAACATTGCCATCGTTCCGTATACTCACTGTCACATTAACTTTTCCACCTGCATTCTGGGTTGATGGATTGAGCGATACTGATGTAATTGATGGGTCAGGACCTATGCAAAACCTCACGCCAAGCCCGTTTATAACTGAATACCTGTATGCAATCGAAGTATCGGGAGGCGCAACCACGCCAGTATGCACAGAATATGAAGTTCCCCTGCTCGCTCCAGAATATCCGCCTGTGCATTCCCAATAGTATGATTTTGCGTTGTTAGGCGTGCACACGCCAATCTGGAAATATGGATAATCTTCGCTGTTTGTTGCGTATGCTGAACCCGTCCAACTCTTAACGCCAGTTATTTGGAGAGTTATGTTTCCATTAGCTTGATTATAACTAGCTTCTACATCATTAGTTTGATAATATCCCCTAAGCCAGCTTCTCAAAGGAATCATAACAAATGTGTCAGTTTCATCAAACGTAGTGTCAGAAGATACAAGAGCGTATGCATACGCAGGGTAAACTGCCCACAAACTGTTGAAATTAAAATTTGCAGAGCCAACGCAGCAGGTTCCCGCACAAGTGCTGAGTTGAGTGTATTCCGTAGATGGTTCTTTTGCGATGTTCTGGAATCCTGTAATATTACCTGTTCTATAAACAAACTTCGCATACTTATTCTGAACATCTGATAATAGATCCCCGCATACTTGAATAGTAACATCTGGGTTGCCAGCCGCGCCATCTATGTATGCTTTTGTTGTGCTGCTGTCCCAGCTCATGTTTATGAATGCTGTGTTGCTAACATTTACGATTGATGCGTTGGTTATTGCCGCATAGGTCAGGGATAGAGAGAGTATAATAGATAAGAGAATAAACCGTTTCATGAATTAAATATGCACCTGTTTTTATATAAATTTAATCTGCGTTAATTGCTGTATGCTGATTATCGCAGAAAAACCGAAGGTTGCTGAGAAAATTGCGCGATTCCTAGATAGCAATGCAAAAAAGGAATATGAAAACAAAGTCCCATACTATGTAATAAGCGTGGGCGGAAAACGGGCGTTTGTGGCAAGCGCAGTCGGACATGTATATTCGCTTAGAGAAAAACAAAAATCAAGCAAAATTCCTGCGTTTGATGTTGAGTGGGCGCCGATATATGAAGTGAGCAGGAATGCTGCGTATGTCAAAGGATATGTAAAAAATATACAAAAATTGGCAAAAAAAGTAGATGTGGTAGTTTCTGCCTGCGACTACGATATTGAAGGATCTCTCATAGGATACAACGCAATCAGGTTCGCGGCGGGAAAGAAAAGCGGGAAAAGAATGAAATTCTCTGCGTTGACAAAAAACGATATTGTAAGCGCATTCAAGAATATGGGAGAACTTGATTATAATAATGCGCTGGCTGGCGAAACGCGGCACATACTGGATTGGTACTGGGGCATAAACTTGAGCAGAGCGCTGATGAGCGCCATCAGAAAAGCAGGCATGTACAAAATACTCAGCATTGGTCGAGTGCAGGGGCCTGCGCTTGACATATTAGTTAAGAGGGAGAAAGAGATTGCAAGTTTTGTTCCAAAACCGTATTGGACGCTGCATATAGAAGCAAACAGCGTAAAGTATGCGCACGAAAATGGAAAATTCTGGGATGAAGCATCAGCGAATTCAGCATATGAACGCACAGATAAGAAAGGAATCGTCGAAGAGGTTAAGAAAAAGATGTTCAAAGTTGCGCCACCGCCCCCGTTCGATTTAACTTCTCTGCAAATCGAAGCGTACGGAGCATATAAGATGAGCCCGAAGGAAGTATTGCAGCTTGCACAGAATTTGTATGAAAACTCCTACATAAGCTATCCAAGAACTAGCTCGCAAAAGCTCCCTGCATCGCTTGGGCTCAAAAACATACTGCAAAAACTGTCAAAAATCAAGCAATATAAGGAAATTGCAGAAGATCTGCTGAAAAACAACAAAACAAAACCAAACGAAGGAAAGAAGACTGATCCTGCGCATCCGGCAATACATCCAACTGGAATTTATGGTAAAATGAGTGAAAGGGAAGAGAAGCTGTATGACTTAATTGTTAGAAGGTTTATTGCATGCTTTTGCAAACCTGCAATAAAAGAGAGCACAACTGCTGCACTCAGAATGGGAAAAGAAAAATACATAGGAAACGGGATGCACATAAAAGAACCGGGTTGGATACGAGCATATGGAAGGTACTACAAGCAGGATGAAGCCGTGCTGCCCGAGCTGAAAAAAGGAGATAAATTCAAGGCGGACTCTATAAAGAAGGAGAAAAAGATGACGCAGCCGCCAAAGAGATACACGCCAACATCATTGGTTAAAGTGCTGGAGAAGAAAAACCTTGGGACAAAAGCCACGAGAGCCACAATCATCGATACTCTCTTCAAAAGAGATTACTTAAATGCAAAGAGCATACAGGTTACTAATCTCGGAATGGCGGTGCACGATGTGCTCGAGAAATACTGTCCAGCAATATTAGATGAGAAGTTGACGCGGAGTTTTGAGGAAAAAGTTGCAAAAATACAGGAAGGAAAATTAAATGAAGAGGATGTGCTGAAAAAAGCTAGAGACATTCTTACGGAAATCATTCGTGAGTTTGGGAAGAACGAGGGGAAAATTGGAGAGGGACTGCTTCGCGCGTTCAAAAAAAGCGAAGAGAAAAGAAACTTTATTATGAAGTGCGATAAATGCGGCGGAGATCTTGTTGTAAAGCGCACAAGAGATGGGAGGATTTTTATAGGATGCACAGGATATCCAAATTGCAGAAATGCATATCCAATACCATCATCAGTAAAGAAAGTCACGTTTGTGAAAAAATGTGGTGAATGCGGGGGGCCAATTGTTAAATACAGGATAGGAAAGAAAACTGTTGAGCGATGCCTTAATGTGTCGTGCCCGAACTAAGATTCTTCCTCAGGAATAACCACCATTACTTTAGGAATGTTTGCTCTGCAGAAATACCCTGTTATGTCGCCATCTTCATTAAAGAACTTCATCTCAGTCACCTTCCCTGATTTGAGCAGAAATGTCACTGTGAACCATTCAAAATCAGGCAGGAGAACGCTGCGGGGGTTGTCAGCATCCGGCTCTAAAAGCGCTGGAACCTCCATAACAATATCTACATATTCAGAAGCGAATATGCTCCTGAATATATTAAGAGCTTCCGTGCCTTTCTCATCAAAATGCAATGAGTGATATATGAAGTATGGATCTTTCCTATCAAGATTGCCTAACACAATATTTTTGCTGTTGCAATTGCGAAGGACTAGCTTGTTGCCATCAATCGCAATAATCTTGGATTTCTCGCTTAGATGATGGTTTAGGGACTCAATCAGCGTTGCAATCCTCGCGTGGACGCCTTTCTTTAATAGTTTTTTCCTCAGTTTCTGCGTTTGCATATGCTCAACCTGTTTCAATAAGCCATATTAACATATATATACTTTTCCAAATTTAACTTTTACTGTGCGGCTGTAGTCTAGTCTGGTTAGGACATGGCCTTGCCAAGCAAAGGCGCAGTAAGGCTAAAACCCGGGTTCAAATCCCGGCAGCCGCATTCATTATGTTTCTGCGTCTGCCTTGCAAATCAAAGATTTGCTACTCTCGTTTTGCTTCGCAAAACTCGATCCCGGCAGCCGCATTCATTATGTTTCTGCGTCTGCATTGCAAATCAAAGATTTGCTACTCTCGTTTTGCTTCGCAAAACTCGATCCCGGCAGCCGCATTCATTATGTTTCTGCG
>JAJSAH010000020.1 GCA_024274875.1 archaeon | reverse complement strand
TGCCACTATCGGCACGATGCTCTGTATTTGGGTCATTATGTTCGACAATTGCTCAGACAATGTCTGCGCGAACACCAAATTGCCTGCCAGCACAACCGCCAGCAAAAACAACATATGTTTCCTCATAAACATTTCACCTCTGTGTATTTCATTTCATACGCAATATTTATATTCCTATAACTTGTTCTCAATTATTCGATTTTCAGCTCAAACCCGCCCATCTCCTGCTCTCCGATCTTCTTTAACCTAACTTCAAGCACGCCATTCTTGTAATGAGCTTTTGCTGATTTAGGGTCAACTTGCGCAGGAAGCCGCACATTCTTAAAGTATTTTCTCTCCGGAGTATCCACTTTTATGTTGAGCATTCTGTCGCTCAGTTTCAGTTGTATGTCCTCTTTGCTTACGCCAGGCAATTCACTTATAATCACTATTTCCTCCTTCTCATTAATCACATCTGTTACAGGTTCTCTTTCGTTTGACAGTTCGCCTTCCTTATCCTTTGCAGTATTGCCGAACTCATCCACGATAATTTTTCCCTCAGGTGTAACTCTCATTGAAAATCCGTACACAATAGGGCCTTGCTGCTTAATCTTTCCCTTCTCGGCTTTTTCCATCAAGTCTTTCATAATCTCTTCCATGCCTTCAAATATCCTATCAAAATCATCATCCCAATCAAAAAATCCAAACCTTCTTTTTTTTGGAAACATATCTATCACCTTCATAAATACATCAAATAATATTTAAATATTTGACCTTCTTAATTATGCCGTTTGGTGGTTATGTGGGGGAAGATGAAAATAATATCTTTCTTAAGCTTGCTCGGTTTGGCAGAAGCATGCTGAGAGGCAAGGGACCTCGCAAGTTATCTGTTTATGCGGATCTGAAAGATGGCAGCATAAGAGACCGCATGTTTTATGGTGACATGGAGGTATTTTCCGCCAATGCGGGCAGGCAAAATACTTTAAGGAAGCATGTTTTGGCGTTGATTGGGAAGGGAGATATGCAAATCTTGCTGTCTCCGCAGTACTCTGCAATTTGCTCAATTATGGCAAAGGACCCTGAGAACACCGTTAAAGAGCTTAGGGAAATAGCTGATGAGACAGCAGAATCGAGAGAGATTGTCAAAAAACTTTTGAGAAAATTCTCGCACTCAAAGGATGAGGTTGTGCGCACATATGCGTTCAACGAGCTTTAGATTTATTCATTTATTGGTATTGTCTCCCCCATTCTCGGCGCAATCGCGCTGAATCCTTCATCGCGCAGGTCATCCGCGAACTTAAAGCATTCATCTCCGTGCATCGCTATAATAAGCTCAGGGTTGGTCTTCTTGATAAGCTTCCACAGATCGCTTTTGTCTGCATGCGCGCTTAGATCAACCTGCTCGATGTAATGGTTGAATCGTTTTTCCTTTCCCTCCTGCATTATGTATCCTTTGTTAATCAACAGCCATCCATTCGTGCCTTCCGCGCAGTACCCTGTCAAAGTTATCGATGAGTTTTGCGGCAGATGATCTATATACCATAACGCGTTTCCTCCGCTTAGCATGCCCGCAGGAGAGATTATGATATTGCCCCCCTGCTTTACTGCTCGCCTGCGCTGATTTTTTCTTCGCACGATTATTGCATCGTGCATTGCATTATGCAGCTTTTCGGGATCCTTCAAGTATGACGGATATCTTAGGTATATGTCTGTTGCTTTTATTGCCATTCCATCTAAATATATGTCAACGCCTTCAAATGCATCATGCAGTATTGCTAAAACCTCCTGAGACCTTCCTACTGCAAACGCTGGCACGAGCGCGCATCCGCCTCTCTCAATCGCCCTCTCAACATTGTTTATCAATCGCTTTTCTTCTCGCTTTCTGTCGGGATGCTCTCTTTCCGCATATGTGCTTTCTGTGATTAGAATATCAATATCTTCATTATATGATGTCCCGTTATGCATCCTTGTATCTGTTGTGTTAAAATCGCCCGTGTACAGCAGTTTTTTGCGTTCAAGGTTTATTTCGCACATTGCTGCACCAAGTATGTGCCCTGCATCGTGAAATGCAAGCGTTGATCCGCATCTCATTTGAATTCTTTCTTCATAATTAACTGCACTGAAATAATCCATAGCTCTTTCAAAGCTTTCTTCGGTGAACGGATTTTCAAACCCGTTGAGCCGCTGCACTTTCATTGCATCTTTGATTAAGAGTCCTGCAAGCGCATGCGTAGGGGCTGTGCCGTACCATGGGAGGTTCGCGCTCTCATACAGCATCGGCAAGAATCCTATATGGTCTAAGTGCGCATGGGAAATCACTGCCTCATGGACTCTTTTGTGAGGCACCAGAGGCAGTTCAGCAGGGCCTTTCTCATAAACCTTTATTCCGTAGTCGAGCATAAATCTTCTTCCATTCGTTTCAACGAGCACAGCGCTTCTTCCGACCTCGGCTGCGCCGCCTAAAAATGTTAGTTTCATCGTTCCGCACCTGTTAGCTCAATCTTCTCAACTAAAGCATTTAAAATAACTCTTTTGAATCCTTTGCGGAATCTTACAGCAGCTGCGCCGGGATGTCCCCCTCCAGCAATAATCACGTTGCCGTATGCTTTTTTCATATCTTGTATAATATCGTTTGCGTTGAATCCCATGCTTAATGCTGTTTTGTTGGCTCTCGCCATAATAGAATTAGAACCATATCCCAAAGTGATGATTGCTTTCTCTTTTGGCTCATGTTCAACGAACCAATCATGAACCTTTCCCACAACTTTGCCTTTCTGCGGAAACTGGTTTTGCTCAACGATTTTATCCAAATCAACCATTATCAACAATATGTTATTTTTAAGCGTTCTTCGTTTTGCGATGTTTATTGCCAGTTTTGTTAGAGAATTCACCTTATCAACAGCGGTTAGGTATATTGCGTGCCTCATTTCCTCGTTTCTAATAAGCTTGTCTATGAAGGTTATTCCACGCCTCTCTCTTTTCATAGTTGCCGCAAGATAATCCAGCACAAGCCCTGTCTCCTCAATGCTTTGATCGAATTCAAATTCCAGCGTGCTTTTGTCGCAGTACAGAGATACAATCCATAATTTTCCATAATCAGTTTGGCATGCTCTCCGCGCAATTTCATAGCATAAATATCCGCTGGTATACTCAGCGCCAAGCCCATGCCATACAGGGGTGACAACCAATTCATCCCCCTTCTCCCGTTTGCTAAGATGATGATCAATTATTGCAATAGATGCAGCGTGTTTTCCCAACAGTTTCAATCCATCATCGCTTTCAATGTTGTTTGGATAATCTATGAATATGAAATGCGCTCCTCCATGGTGCGCAGCGTCCAGCAATGCATCCTCAACAGTGTACACAGGGCTTCGGTTTTGCATGAATGCTGCATCCCTGCCCATGCACTTGAGCATTCTGTAAATGGTGAGCGCTCCGCACAACCCATCTGCATCGCTGTCATATTTTACCACAATCTGTTCTCCGCTCTCTGCAATATCTATCATGTGCTGCGCCATGCGCAACACATCTTCTTTTAATTTATTCATTCCTTCATACAGAAAATCCATCTCTTTAATTTTTGCGCTTGCCGTAGCACCATGCTTCATTTTCTCTAGCTCGATAACTTTAATTAGAATGCTGTTGTTTTTCTTCAAGGTTTTTCCCTTTATAATATATTTATGGTTTTCAACCAACCTGCGCTTGCTGATGATGCTTATTATCCCGCTGTCATCTTTTGCAATCCCAATCCAATGTTCTCCGCTCGGTCTTGACGCGATAATGACAACCTCAACTTCAACAAATTGACCTGGCTTAAGTTTTGCCTCATGAACGCTCGCCTTAGAAAATAGATGATTTTCCATATATGATCCTCTCTGTGATTTCAGTGATGTTTTCCATCCATGCATTTACAATATACTTTAATTTTGGCTTGGCGTTCTCAAATTCATAACCTTTGCTAAGAACCACTTCCAAGTCAGCGCTTTTTGGCTCGTTGATGGGCGACCCAATTTGCGACACAATGGTAAATGTTGCGCTCTCAACAAAATCATACTGCCTGACAATATCTCTCGCCAGTTCGTGCGCAAGCACATTATATATTTTCCCAACATGATTAACTGGGTTCTTGCCAGCAACTGCTTCCAACGACATTTTTCTGTAAGGGGTAATCAGCCCGCAAGCCCTGTTTCCGCGCCCCACTTCTCCATCATCTCCGCTTTCAATGCTCAACCCGGTTTTAGTGATGTATACTGAATTATTTTTATAATCGTCTCCAGTGTTAAGATATGCTTCAAATTCTCCATCATAAGCCTTAGAAATCAACGCTTTAATCTCGCTGAGCGCTTTCTCCTTTAATTCAATGTAATGCCCCAGATCATTTATGTATTTTGACACGAACGCGGCGGCAACAGTAATCCTTATCCTATCTCCTTCCCTCACACCCATAACCTTAACATCTTCTCCTATGTGCGGGTTCTTTTTCTTGTATTCAGGCGAGTTGATACGGCGTTCAATCTCAAGAACCAGAGATTCAAGGTCGGAATATGGCGCAAACCCTGTGCCAAAGCTTGTGTCATTTGCAAGAGGAATCTCGCCTTTCATTTTAAATATGCTTATTAAATCAGCCGATCCTCTTCTTATTTTTGGCAATAGGATTGTTTGCTTATCCACATTAAGGTGCCTGAAATTAGATTCAAGGTACTTTCGCGCGGCATCCATAGCAATGCCTTCAACATTTATGCTCTTGCCATCCGCTTCATACACAGCTCTGCCCGCCATGAATATTTCTGCGGGCTTCTCTATGGTGCCTCCTCCAAACTCAACGGACGCCTCTCCTCCAACAATCAATCCCTTATCAACATTATGATGAAGAATAACATCAAAAACATTCAGGTACTCTTTGCACAGCTCTTTGCTTATCTCTTCCATAATCCCATCGATTATTGAATCCGGATGCCCGAGTCCTTTGCGCTCAACTAATTCAACATAACTGCGAGCGAGCTCGCCTTGCCTGTAATTAATTCCCATGCAAAAACCTCATTTATATAATGTACAGCGCGAATGTTCTCCAGAACCTGTTCCACGCCTTATACCACCATTGGTTTCTTCGTTTTATAACATCAAGGAGTTCCTTAAACTGCTGCTGCTCTTCTGGACCGAGCTTGCTTTCTTTTTCTCTAACATGCTTCTTTCCATCGATTATTTCAACTTCTTTTTGTTTGCCTATCTCCTTATTTGCTGCTGCATACCACGGCGGCAAAGTAGATTTACTCTTTCTAATCACCTTGAGTATGTCTTTCATCATAACAGGCCTTTCTTTTCCAGTCAGGAACGCCTCTTTCCAAGGAATTGCCGCTGCATCATCGCATATCTGTTTGATGTCGGCTGCGGAGTATCCAGTAGTAGCCCTTGCAAGCCTTCCGTATGCAATTCCTCTGCCCAACGGCCTTTTTGATAGATAGATTTTGAATAATTCCTCACGGGATTTTTTATCTGGTTCAGGCACATAAATCATTTTGCTGAACCTCCCAGACCTTCTCAGCGCAGTATCAACCGACCATGGAGAGTTGGTGGCGCCAATCACCAACACATTCTCATTATGCGCTTCAACCCCATCCATTTCATACAATAATTGGTTGATCGCAGAGCGCGTAGCGCTTTGATCCATCTTCTCTCTTCTTCCGCCAAGCGCCTCCAATTCATCTATAAATAATATAGCTGGAGAGTTTTTGCGCGCTGCCTCAAACACTTTGTGTATGTTTTTTTCAGTATTGCCCACATACATATCAAGCAAATCGCTCAGTTTTGCATTTATGAATGCAACACCGCTCTCCCCTGCGGCCGCTTTTACAATATATGTTTTGCCGCATCCTGGAGGCCCGTACAATAGTATGCCTCCTCCTCCAAGTTTTCCGTACTTGCGCGCAAGATCCGGGTTTTGGAGCGGACGTACGATGTAATCGAGAAATGTTTCCTTTACTTTTTTCATGCCTGCAACTTTCTTGAAATTTATGCTTGGCCTTTGGACAAGCTTTACTGCATCCACTTTTCCGCCGCCTTCTCCGCCGCTCTCTTTCTTATTCTCAGCAGCTTCAAGATGGCTGGCAGCTTCCTCAAGATCAGGGTTAAGGTCGAGAGCTTTTTTGTAGTCCTCTATTGCTTTGTCATAACTCTCAAGATACTCATATGCCAATCCCCTAACATAGTATGCCTCTGCAAAATCCGGGTCAAGCTCAATTACTTTGCTGAAATCCTCAACTGCTTTGTCATAATCTTCAAGAACTGCGTACGCAAGCCCACGGTTGTAATATGCTTTCAAATAGTTTTGGTTGAGCATGATTGCCCTATCATAATCCATGATTGCCTTATCATACTCCTGTTTTCTGTAATGCGCATCGCCTTTATTATTGTATATTACAGGATTGTCGGGGTCAAGCTCAGAAGCTTTCTTATAATCTTTTATCGCCTTATCATACTCTTTCTTGTTGTAATAACATAATCCCCTGTTAAAATACGCTTCAGGAAAGTTTGGGTTTAGTATTATTGCTGTGTTATAATTCTCGATCGCTTTGTCATAATTTCCTTTTTCATAATAATCATTTCCCTTATAATAATACTCTTTAGGATCTGTGTCTGGGTTAACCATTTTTCATCAGCATTTCTATTTAAGAGGATATTTTATTAATATTTACGCATTAATCACACCATGATAACTTTATGCCTTCATACAGATTACATTAGGATAAGGCCTGTGGAGAAGGCAATTCCTAATGCTGAAATGTTGACGGATGAGCTTAAGAGCATAGATGTTGATGAATGTTTAGTTGCATTCTTGGCTGTTGAGGATGGAGATGGCAGAGATTCAGTTGAACACATGGCTGGCCTTATAGAAGAGCATGCAAAAAAAGTGAATGCAAAAGTTATTGTGATATATCCTTATGTTCATTTGACTCAGAATCCTGCTCCAATTGCCGACGCATACTCGCTAACTAAGGAGTTGGAATCGGCAGTAAAGTCGCGCGGGTTCAACACATTCCGCGCGCCGTTCGGCTGGTATAAATCATTCGAACTTAAGGTGAAGGGGCATCCGTTGAGCGAGCTTTCAAAACGCGTTTCAGGGAAAGAGGAAGGCGAACTAATATCTCAATCTCTTAAACAAGAGGATGAGATTAAGAGTGAATTCTACATTCTAACTCCTGATGGTATGTTGACTCCTGTTGATGAGTATGATTTTTCGAATGACAAGGATTTAGAGATATTCAAGAACTATGAAATCAAGAAAAGCAGGGTTTATGAGAGAGTGCCCGAGCACATAAAACTTATGAAAGAGCACGAGATCGCGCAGCCAGAACCAGGCAGTGATGTCGGAAACCTTAAATGGCTTCCTAAGGGTCGCCTGATAAAGAAACTTCTTGAGAAGCATGTTACTGACATGTGCATAGGTTCCGGTGCGGTTGAAGTTGAGACGCCCATAATGTATGATTTTCAGCATCCTGCTTTGGAGAAGTATCTCAATAGATTTCCAGCTCGGCAATATATTGTGAAATCAGACAAAAAGAAGTATTTTTTGAGGTTTGCAGCATGCTTTGGCCAGTTTTTGATATCAAGCAGTTCCCAAATATCGTATCGCAATCTCCCGTTGAGAATGTATGAGCTTACCAGGTACAGCTTCAGGAGAGAACAGAGCGGTGAGGTTGCAGGGTTGAGAAGGCTTCGCGCATTCACCATGCCTGATATGCACACTCTTACTGTTGACCTTAACTCAGCAAAGGAGGAGTTTGGCAAGCAGTTCGAAATGTGCCAATCGTTTATGTCAGATATAGATATTTCTTATGTCGTTGCGTTTAGGATACTGCGCGAATGGTATGAGCAAAACAGGGAGTGGTATGCTGAGTTTGCGAAGAAGGTTGGAAAACCAATGTTAATAGAAATGTTCGATAAAAGATACGCATATTTCATAACCAAATTTGAGTTCAATGTGGTTGACAGTTTGGATAAATGCACTGCGCTTTCCACAGTGCAGATTGATGTTGAAAATGCTGAAAGGTTCAACATAAGTTACGTTTCGAGCGATGGTTCCAAAAAAAGGCCGTATATACTTCACGCAAGCATAAGTGGCGCGATTGAGCGGGACATATATGCTGTTTTGGAAAAACAGGGCATGGTTAAGTCAAGCGGCGGTGTGCCTATGTTTCCGTTGTGGCTCGCGCCTACGCAGGTTAGGGTTATCCCTGTGTCTGCGGACCAGGTAGATTACGCGCGCGGCATTGTGCATAATATGAGAGGGAAAGTTCGCGCGGATGTTGATGACAGGAATGAGAGTTTGGGCAAGAGAATAAGAGAGGCAGAGAAGGAATGGGTGCCGTACATAGCTGTTGTTGGGAAAGAGGAGGCGGCGAAAGGCACTGTTGCGGTAAGGAAGAGAGGCAGCAGAGAGCAGTTATCGATGACTGTTGATGAACTAATAACAGAAGTTTCTGAGAAAACTGCGATGTATCCTTATGAGGAATTATCTCTGTCAAACCAGCTTAGCAAGAGGTTCAGTTTCATATGATTGTCTCTCTGTTTGGCAAAAGTTTTGTTGTTTCGTTGTTATTCATCTTAATGTTGCCTCTGTTGCTTATTTCGAGCCCGTACTCTAAGCATGAATACATTAAAGTTGGCAACAGGACAATTAAAGCATACATCGCTGATAATGCAATATCGCGGAGCATAGGCTATATGTTCAGGGATCCTGCGGATGTTGAAGATGATGAGGGAATTTTATTTGTGTATGATAAGCCGGTTGATGAATCATTTTGGATGTTCAACGTTCATTTTCCAATACTGCTTCATACTCTTAAAGAAACTGAAGACGGCTATGCAATTGTTAAAACAGCCCGCCTAACACCGCATTCAGTTAATGCGACCAATGTTTCAGGCAGGCATTTTCTTGAAGTTAAGGCGCGGGTTCCAGTTGGCTAATTATTTGCTTTCTTCATGCAAATTGTTCAAATGTGATGTTCTTAGCATGCACAGAATCGCAAATTATATAAATATAACCAATGCTTATAAGTATGGTGTGATTATGAAAAGTATGGCTGCTAATATTAAGCGTATAGAGGAAGATACGCATTCAGTGCGCAGGCGCACGCTGTTCAGCAGGTTTAAGGATGCGTGGAAGCGCACAGCTGGCAGGTCAGCAAGAATGCTTGCTGTGTTGTCGTTGGCGGCAGGCGTAACTTTCTCAGTATCCTGCGGTGGCAATGGCAGTGCAAGTGGCAGTCGCGACGCAGAGGTCTCAGAGAGTTATGAGAGCGATGCAGGCACGTTCAGTGAAAATGGCCAGGAGAGTTATGAGAATGAATCATCTGAAAAGCAGTACACTGATGAGCACTATAACCCTAAGAATTGGCTTCGCCCCGATTTGGTTGATGATTATATAGATATGGCTAATGCAGGCGACAGGGCGGCAGAGTGCGATTCTGGCTCATATTGCGATTTTAAGAAGATGATTGATGCAATATGCACAGAGAACTTTGACGGTATTGAGACCTATGGAGTAGAAGGGTACGATATGAAATTCGTGGCAATAACCAGAGGATCTGCGATTGAACTCCTTGTCGGTGAAGGGTCTGCTCCGACTGTGACTATGGGTAATTTGTATTTAAGCAGTGGCAGATATGTTATAAAGACAAAAATAAGCAAACCATTAGGAATGTATGATACGAAGAATTTCCCTATCCCTGGAACATACAGCGATAACAATGATCATTATGCAGTTGGTTGCCAGATTGGTTCGATTGGAGAAGGGCATTTCAACCCAGATGTTTTTGAAGGAAAATATTATGCAAACATTGCAGTTATTGACAAAGCACTGTTTGAGGAGTTCAAGGCGAGGTACTAACATCTATTAATTTTTTATTTTTCATGCGTTCCGCAGTAGCATAAAGGAATTAAAGAAATGTTTATAAGTGCCTGATGAGAAATTATATTTGGTGTTGACATATGCATATTTTTAGCCAGCCTATTATTGTTCCAAAAGAAAAGAGATTCGCGAAAGCGCGTTTATTATGCGAAACAATCTTAAAGAAGCCCAAGAGGTATGCAATAAGCATTGCGATGAGCTTGGCAGGCATATGTAATTTTAGCGCATGCGATTCCGGCTCAGTTGTCCCATCGCATCGCAGTAGTTTTAATGATGGTCTGCGCATTGAGTTGGAGCATGCTGACCAAGAGCAGGACCGAAGATTTGAGAAAATAAGCGAGAATAGGGACGCAGATGCATTCGAGCCAGATGCGCGAGTTGATTCCGTTGATTTGCGCGATGGAAAAGAACAGCAACTTGAGAACTTCGAATTGAGGAGTGATTTAGGTATTGAACTGCTCGATCAAAGCGAGCAGGGATTTGAAAGGGATTCATTATTTGAGGATGAAAGACTTGTTGGCGAGAATGATGGCATCGCGGTTGAATCCAATGAAAGGATGCATTATGAAGAAGAAAATAACTACGATCCGTATGCTCCTGAAAACTGGGTGCCAGGGGATTCAAGCACATACACGGAATTTGCGAACGCAAGGGATTCTTTTGAAGAATGTGAAGAGAACAACATTTCAGGATGTGATGTGTTTAGGGCAGTGCATCAGATATGCATGGATCACAACATACCTTCCCATGTAATAGGAAATAGCGAACTATTCGCGATGAATGGCGATTTAAATGCTTTTGATGACTTGTGCAGAATAAGTGCTGATGCATCATATGTATATTACGGTCTGATTACAAACATAAATAAGCTGCGCGTAATAGATCTTCCCTTGCCTGGGAGATCCCAAATCATTGGAGACCAATATATCATTGCATGCCAGGCAGGTTCAGCAGCGGCTAGCAATGATAATTATTGGATAGACCACAGAAATTGCGCTGGTGGGAAGTGGTATGCGGGAAGATTTTATGTCAGAGCAAAGTTCGTGTCGAAAGAAGAATATGATGAAGCGTACAATTCAGCAAACCCCTAAATCACTTGCAAAATTAAAAATAGAAAAATTATTCCATTTGGTCCATATAATTTTGCAAGCAATCCATCATTTCCTGGCCGCTGAGCCCGTTGCATTCTTTAGGTCCTATGTTATTTTCATAGCTTTGCTGAGGCGGTTCTTGCATGTTCCCATTATTAAGTTGTCCCATCATCTCGCTGAGATCGCATACATTGCCCTCAGGGTTGAACACATCATCGCCAAAAGTTGATGGATGACATTCTACATTTACTTTTGCGGATTGCGCACTGCTCATTACTTCAAAATTATCTATATTCGCATCATATTCATGCGCGCCATCGTAAGTTTGCTCATGCTGTTTTTCCATCATTATCCAGTCGCATCTAACCCCGTTATACTGCATTGCATTACCATATATTGATTTAGTGTATATCTTATCGTCTTTTACGATTGCAGTAAGGGTTATGCCATTAGATGGATTCATTTCTATTTTGAACTTATCTCCGTGAACCCAATAATGAGCTGTATACGTCTGCCCTTCATTTTCAGATATTGCTGTGCATTCATACGCCACGCCGCTTGACATTGCAGTTTCCAATGTCGTTTGCGATAATGTCTCGCCAGCATTCTCAACAATATCCTGCGCCTGTTCGGATGCATTTTCAACATTATCCTTTATTTAATCTTTAACCTGCTCTGGATTGAGGTTGATGCATCCAGAGAAAAGAACAAACAATCCAAGGATCACCGCAACAATAATTTTCGTTTTCATCTTTTTTATTATGAAGCTCCTCTTTTTATTTTTATCTTCCAAATACGATTTCTATAACATCCCTATGCTTCAGCGCGTAATCCGCTCCAAGCGCTCTTTTAGTTTTTACATCTATTGCGCGTATGAAATGCTTAGCCATATCCTTATGAATTCTTTCTGCAAAATCGAGCGCTGTGCTTTTAGGCGGCATTAAAAATACATCTGGAAGCACATTTCCCTCTGCATCAGCAAGCTTGCTCACTCCTCCAGGGAATACTGCAATATATTTCAACATGTCAAACACTGCTGCATTGATGCATCTTTGAACTCCTGTGCTGCCGTATATTTTGAGCACATTTTTTGATATGAATTCAAGCGCCCTTACCTGTTTCTCGTTCAACTGCTGTGGGTTAGACACCTCAAACTCCGAATCGCCAGGCGTGTATTTAATCATTCCTTTTTTTGCCGCTTCTTTAAGCACGAGCTCGCTCTCAGCAGATACAGGCACTATGATATATTCAGGGAATGCTTTTTTTAAACGCTCAATGTTTTCCTTAGCAGCTGGCATATCGCATTTGTTTGCTGCAATCACCATAGGTTTGCTTGCTTTGCGCACGCTCCTGCAAAACTTAATCTTCTCATTTTCATTCCAGCTTTCCAGATCCTTTTCATCAACTTCTGATTCTTTGAGCGCATCCAAAATCTCCGGCTGGCTGATTTTAAGTCCGCTCAACTGCTCACTCAGTAGGTTAGCCTTATCGCGCGATGTTGTTTTTTCAAGCCTGCTTAATTTTGCCCAGTTTTTATTCAGTATCCCTTTTATCCAGTAATCCAGTTCTTCTTCAAGAAATTTCACATCATTTACTGGGTCATAGGATCCGGGTTGCACAGGTTCGCCATTCTCATTAGTGCTTCCGCTTGCATCGATGATGTGTATAAGCGCATCCGCCTGCCTTAAATCATCAAGAAATTTATTGCCCAACCCTTTTCCTTCATGCGCGCCTGGGACCAGCCCTGCAACATCCATCACTTCCACTGGGACAAACCTCCTGCCATTTTCGCAAAATCCATGCCGTGGGTTGCACCTAATACCGAACTCTTTATCTACGCATTCGATCTCAACATACCCTACTCCCCTATTAGCATCTATTGTTGTGAAGGGATAATTAGCTCTCTGCGCAGGTGCCATAGTCAACGCTTGGAAGAAGGTTGATTTTCCAACATTTGGTTTTCCAACAACGCCAATCAACATACTGCTGCACTCCTCCTGCGTTCACCTGAACAGTTTTTCATCGTGCTTGCCTGCTCTGCGGTTGAGTATTGATTCCGCATTTTCCTTTCTTTCGTGCGCTTCTGCATTCAGCGGATTGACTTCTATGGCTTTATTATAGTATTGCAGGCTTTTCTCAACGCCATTTATGCGCGCGATAATATCACCCTTTCTGATGTAAAATATATCTCTCATAGGATCAATTTGTATCGCTTTGTTTATATCTTCCAGCGCGCCATCAAACTCTCCAATATTGGCTCTTGCGATTGCGCGGTCTGCGTATGCGCGCGGATCATCATTCTCATTTTCAAGCATTTCGTCGAACACTTTCACTGCCTCTCTGAATTTGTGAAGGTCCATCAGCGCGAATGCATATGCTCTGAGAACTTTATTATCATATAATTCTTTTTCGATGGCTTCTTTGGCAATTTGAATAACCTCATGCGGCATCCCCAACTTGCGGTAGAGAACGCATGCTGTTTCATAATATTCAGTAGTTTTCCTCTCATCTATTTTGCTTAACAACGATTTTGCAATGAGCAATCTCTCATTTTTCATATTCTCTCTGACTGCATCGAGCAGAAAGTTATGCTTGTCTGATTCCGCTTTCAGTTTGATTAGTTTAAGCAGATTGCTTTTTCTCTCTTTTATCCCCTGGTCAACCTCATTCATCCTTTCGAGCGCTTCAATCTCCTCCATCGCTTTCTCATAATTGCCGAGCGATGCATTCACATCTATCAACCCTTTTATGACTGCAACATCATTCTTATCTATCTCTCTTGCCTTTAGTATATCTTTCAGCGCATCTTGTTTCCTGTTGAGTTTGAACAATACCACGCTTCTTTTCATTAACAGCCCTTTTGAAGGGCCATTTTCACTGATTATTCTGTTGAGCAGTTTAAGGAGTTTTTCGTGCTCACCTTTTTTCATGTACAGGTCAGCAAGGTGCATGAGCTCCTTATATTCCTTTCCGTTTTTTTCGAGCAAGTTGATTGCATCATCAGTCCCGAGATTTTTCGCATCATCGATTAGCCCCATAAAATCAACCTTAAACCTTTGCAAAAATAAAAAAATTAAATTATTGGTATGCTCCGAACATGTCTTCCATAGAGCAGATTTTTCCGGAAGGCGTAAACATGCTCTCATCAAGAGGAATGTTCGTGCAATCTACGGAAAGCTGAGGTTGCACCATTTCGATGTTATTAATATCATCGTATCCAGTAATCCCCAATGTGCCGCCTTGCGTGCCCATTTCTATGCTCATCCAATCGCACTGCGAATCGTCACCGCTTACAGCTTGATACACCATATTATCTTTTGTTATCATCACGACATGCTCGCCTTCCATTGTAGCTTCCATTCGCATGTTTCCTTTGCCATCGAAATAGTATGTATACTGGTATCCGCTCTCCTTATCCATGATAACGCATTTCTGCGGCGCTGCCTGCTGCACCTGCATTCCTCCGCCTCCAGCTGGCGTGCCTATCCCAGGCCCCTGGTTGGGTTCTCCTCCAATGCACCCGAACAACAACGCTGCAAATAGCACAGCGCCTCCCAATAACAAAACTTTATTCACTCATACCACCTTTAGCACAAAGTTATATGCGTGTTAATTTAATAAAATATCATTATCAAAATTTCCGTTATGAACTTAATTAGTTTGATTCCTGGTGGCATAATAAACTTAGTAGCGTTTGTGGCATTTTACATTCCGCTCGTAGGTTACATTTTTAGAAAGCATAAGTATAATTTAATTGAGTTGGGATTGTTATCCCTCGTGCTCTCTATTATGGCGAGCCCGGTTATTGCTTGGCTGCTCAATTTTTTAATCTCATTTTCCATGCTTTTGATTGCAATCATTTTTTTGATTCCGTTATCAATTTCAGCGTATTTAATTATTGCAGGGAAGTTCAAACTGCAAGAATATCATTTTAATTTTTCAAAATCCTCTATTGTTGTCTTATTGATATTTCTCGCGTCATTTTACCTGCATGTTCAATCGTTATCATCGTATTTCTATGAATTTGACCCATATTACTACATGATGATTCCTGAATTTCTCATAACGCAGGGTTCTGTGCCTATGCATGATGACCTTGCATACGCGAGCAATGAAGTGATCCACCATAATGGGCAGGATTACCAGCTTAGGTTGATTAATCATAGAGTGCTGCCCGTTCCTCAATACCTCACTGCAATTTGGTACTCGCTTGCTCTTGGATTCAACTATAACCATTTATACAATGCTGTTATATCAAATGTTTACCCCCCATTGTTGATAGGGTTGGTCGCATTTTTGGTTTATATGCTGTTTAAAGATGAATATTCAAATTGGCTTGCTGTTGCAGCTGCTTTCGCGGTTGCGTTCATGCCTGCGCTCTTTACAAAATTTCTTGCAGGGGTTGCCGAGCAGCTCCCATGGGGAATTTATGCTGCGGTCGCAGGCATTGCGTTCATATACTTTGCAGTGAAGCATAAGAACGACCGCATTTATTATATACCTGCAATAATCGCGGTGCTTGGCGCAGTGCTCGGCTCAAAAGCCGGCATGATGCCTGTTGTTATTGGCTCAGCATACATTGCAATCCTTGCTGCGCATGATTTCCTGCATAACAAGCGCGATAAATTCTACTATGAGTTTCCTGCGGTGCTTGCGGTTTTCACTTATGCATCAAACTTGCTGTTTGATTTGTACATGAGAGGTTCAGCAGGTCTGATGCCCAATGCGATGACTATAGTGATTTTGCTTGCGTCTGCATTTTCATTCTTCACATATCATTTGCTTGATAGAGGGAAGAGTCACTTAACCACGATGAAGAAAAGAGCATACGCGCTGTGCGGCATCGGATTGATTGGAGCGCTGTTCCTTGCAACGCCTTTGGGTCATCCTGTATTGAATTATTTAGGCTATCTCTCAGGAGTCGGCCAGCTTAGCACTACGAGCGCGCTCCAAAAAACCGTTGCAGAAGAAAACCTTTACAGCAGTTATCTGCAGAATAGGTTTGGGTATGTTGGAATTTCCCTTGATGTTAGCAAAATAACTTCAAAATTCATATCAAAATATGGGTCGCTCGCCGCAGTTCCTCTCATATACTTGCTGTTAGTGCTTTCATTTGTGTCAAGCATCCTGCGCCGCAAGTTCTCGTTAACTTTGCTGCTTTTCATATTCATTGTTTCTGTATCGTGGATTGGATTGCAGAAGATAAAATACACGCCGCATTTGGGTCTTGTTCTTGCGCTTGCGCTTGCGTGCGTTGCTTCAGAAGCTTATGAATCTGCGAAGAGCAAGGATTCAAAAGGATGGCAGAGGCATTTAGGGTATTATGCTGGCGTTATTCTCTTAGTGATAGCTGGATATGCAGCTCTTTCATACTCATGGGGATTCATAACTTATTTCATAGGTGACGGGTCAATTCCGTTCTTTGCAACTTCCAATCCGGCATACTATGTGCTCTTTGCGATCGTCCTCGCAGTTGTTCTGTATTACAGCCATGAATGGTATAGGGAAGGCAAGTTGGACCGCGTGTTTGCGATGAGCATGGTAGTGCTCTTGCTTCCGTTTGCGCTGAACAATATCACAGTAATACCGCACTCAATAAGTTATGCGTCTATAAATATTACCGATCATGCGAGCGTTGTTAAGTTTTGCAGTGATGTTAGGAGCAGCGGTTCAGCATACTTATCGGTTATTTACTGCAATGTAATCCCTAATTATTGGTATGATGCGATGGAATGGCTTCGTGACAATGTAAATGATGATTCTTATGTGATCTCGTGGTGGGATTATGGGCATTGGACAAATTACTTTGGCAGGCAGCGCACGGTAACCCGAAACGACCACCCGTTTGTCATACTTGATTTAGAGGTTGCCGACAAGTTTGTTGCAAACACTCCTGAAGCGCTTAAAGAATACATGGACTCGAGAAATTCAACATACGCGCTGTTTGATATGGATTTGATAGGCAAATGGGGCGCATTAACTTATCTGTCATGCGTGTACAATAATGAGACATCTCCAACTGAAATGCCTTATGAATCGGAGTGCAGCGCATCATACCAATTTGAGAGGATTTATGTCCCAAACAATCCAACGATCAACGAGATGTGCGTGCTTGACCAATTCTCTCAAACCTACGGCAAGCTATCATTTTCAATATACAATGGCAGGGTATTGGGCACATACTGCGTGCTCGAACAGGACAGAATGCTCTTTGTTTTTGATGCGCAGACCGGCAAACAATTAAGTGTGATTCCTTTGAAGGTAGGGGATAGGACGTTTGACGGCCGGAGATATTCAGAATTTCTTATGGTATACACTAATGACAGCATCGATGATGCCCCTCTTAAAGGATATGATTCAGTGTTCTACAAGGCATTCTTTTTAGGGCAGCTGGATGGGTTCGAGCAGGTTTATCCGGAAGATGTTAAGGGATTGGGCGTATTGCCAATCCGCATATACAGGAAGATATAGGAGCGTGGTTTGCATGGATTTAATACAAGAATCTGTTGATGCGCTTGGCGTGGATAAAAAATACGCTGAGCGTTTGGAGCATCCTGAACGCGTGATTGAGTTCACGTTTCCATTGAGGAAGGATGATGGTGATGTAATATTTCTTAAAGGGTTTAGGTCTCAGTATAATTCGGCTCTTGGGCCTTGCAAGGGAGGCATAAGGTTTCATGAGAATGTTGACAGAGATGAGGTAGTTTTACTATCAAAGTTAATGACATTCAAGAACTCGCTTGCAGGTTTGCCTTACGGTGGCGGAAAAGGCGGCGTGCAATTCAATCCTAAACAATTCAGCAAAACTGAAATTGAACGCGTATCTAAATCATATGTCCGCAACCTATTCAAATTCATAGGGCCAGATGTTGATATTCCGGCCCCAGATGTGAACACTAATGCAGAGGTTATGGCTTGGATGGTTGATGAATACAATAGTTTGGCTGGCAGGAAAGAGTTTGCTTCTTTTACTGGCAAGCCTGTGGACTTTAACGGTCTTAAAGGAAGGGGCGAAGCAACGGGCAGAGGCGCTTATTTCATAATGATGAGCGTGTTTAAACGGCATAACATTTCAAAGAAAGCTGGCATTGCAATACAAGGTTTTGGCAATGTAGGTATGAATCTTGCGCGCATACTGCATGAGAATGGATACAAAGTTGTTGCAGTGAGCGATTCCAAAGGCGGAATTTATAATTCAGATGGATTGGACATCCCTGCGCTTATCGAGTTTAAGCGTTCGCGCAAACCTGTGCAAGAGTTTGAAAAAGGCGATAAAGTAAGCAATGAGCGACTGCTTGAGTTAGATTGCGATACGCTCGTGCCTGCAGCATTAGATAATCAGATTAGGAGGGATAATGCAGATAAGATTAAAGCTAAGTATGTGTTTGAAGCAGCCAATAATCCAATAACCCCCGAAGCAGACCAAATACTTGCAGAGAATGGTGTTGAGGTGCTTCCTGACATTCTTGTGAATTGCGGCGGCGTATCTGCAAGTTATTTAGAATGGGTGCAGAACAGGGAAGGCAATGTATACGATTATGATGCAGTGGTAGATAAGCTTAAAGTAGTTATGGACCGCGCATTCTCAAGGGTATTATCTGAAAAAACCGATAAAATAAGTTATAGAGAGGCTGCATACCGCGCAAGCATACGGAGGCTTGCTGCTGCTTTGCAGCACCAATTTTAATTTTCTGTTTTCTGCATCTATTCCAGGTCGATCCTAGGCGCCAAATAATAAGTGAATTCTGCATTTCCGAGCGAATAGCTTATTTTGATGGGCGCGTTTGTTCTCAGCGCGATTTTTATATCGCTGCTGTCCTCTGCGCCTTTAATCATATCATCCAAATACTGCACAGGAAATGTTGCTCTTGCAGCATTCTTAACCTCCATCTCTTTGATTCCGCTGTCCTCGCCCTGCTCAAACTCTACCTCTGCTTCTGCATCATCACCGCTTGCGCTGATTTTTAATGTTTTCCCTTTTGCTTCCAATGTGATATGCGAACTTACGAGCGATACATCTCTGACAGCATCCTTCAAAGCGCTTGCTCTCATAGCAATATTAACATCATGCTCAACCTTAGGTTCTCTTTCAACGCCTGGCCCTATCTCAATAATAGGTATTTTGAAGCTTTTTTTGCTTTTCTCGCCTTTAAACTCAACAACAAGCTTGTTATCCATGTCGTATAAGCTCATGCGGCTACCTTTGCCTCTGGAGAGTATTTTGTTGAAATTATCGAGCTTCACTCCAACTTTTTGCTCGCTGTCAGCTTCATAATTTGAGAATGCTGAGTCGGGCATGTTGAATATCACCATCGCAATCTGCGATGGGTCAAGCGCATGCAAGCCCATACCCTTTTTAGTTATTGAGAACTCGCCTTCATCTATTAAATTGCCCAGCGCTTCCATAGCGCTCCTAAAATCCTTTACATCATCCAGATCAATCTTAAACATTTGCTCACCTCTTTCGTCTTGCTTTCTTCTTTAGTATACCGTACTTTTCCAGGTAGCAGTGCGATTGGTATACTAAAAGGAACGGTATGATTAAGAACGAATTTATTAAAATAGTAATCCACTGGAAATATGCCGGCGCGATTAGATAACTTACATAAGTTGTGATGAACAGCATTGCCAATCCAGCAATAACCCATTTAACAACTCTCATAGGACGCATCTTTATGTGTTTTGCGCTGACCTTGAGCGCATGGAACGGCTTAAGCTCATCTATAACGATTGCTGGACCTATGTAAAACGAGGGCAGGTATATAAGGATGAATATGATTGCTGAAATCCAATAAGGCGCCTGCAGTTCGGCAAGCGCTACTTGCACTGCTGCATTAATCATGAATAAAAACACAAACACCATGAACACAACTGCAGTGTATTTTGATATGCTGTTCAGCGCTTCTCTCGTTAGATTAATCATCATGCGCTCTTTTTTCACAATGAGGTTTGCCGCCACTATTCCAAATGATATGAAGTAATTTGACACAAGGAATGCAACTGCTATGAAAACTGCATCAAGAGCAGTCATTTCCGGCAGGCTCATAAACCTTAAGAACACGCCACCTATTGCGTTGTAAGTTGGAGTGCTCGCAACGATGGGCATCAAAAACCCAAGCAAGAATGATACAGAAAATACGAGCAGCAACCCTAAATTGTTCTTAAATGTTTTCCATGCAAGTTCAACAACCATAATCACACCTCAAACCCAAGTTTTTCCCTCACTTTTGGGTCAATCCGGTCCGCAGACCATGCAGGCTCGAACACAACCTGCACATCCACATCGCCGATTCCATCAATTTTTTCAACGCGTTTCCTCACATTATCAACGATCATCGGGCCCAGAGGGCACATAGGCGTAGTCAGCGTCATCTTAATTCTAACATCGTTTCCTTCTACGCTTACATCATATATGAGCCCTAAATCGACTATGTTCACTCCTATTTCAGGATCGATTACTTCTTTAAGCGCATTTATTACTGTTTGCTTATCCATTGCATAAATTACGCACTAAAACTTAATATTTAATGTTCCACTACTTTTTTTCCCTTTGGAGATGGCACGATTGTCTTTTTTGCGTCCTTGAACTTACGCTCAACCTCTTCTTCATCGATGATCTCCCTTAAGAACACTGCAACTGCGGCAACTTCAGAGTGCGGTTGATTGCCGATTGCAACATTATAATCCGCCCAATCATACACTTCTGGCGGCACTTTGGAGCCCCCCACAACCGCAAGAATTTCGCCATGCTTTTCATGGGCTCGAATTTCTTGAATAACTTCGTTAAATTGCATTCCATACATAGTTAGATGAACAACCAAACCTTTCCACTCCTTGATGATTGCTCTCCAGTCTTTTGCGTATTCAATGGCAAAATCTCCCCCAAATTCTTCGCAAACTCCTGCAACGCTATGCACAACCCCATCATCCTTTTCACCGCTAATTATTACTCTGTCCGCTCCAAAAGCTCTTGCTGTTAGCGCAACATGCGTCGTGATTCTTTGATCCCTGATTATGCGATGCCCGAGTCTTAGAATTGTGATACCCATAAAATTGTTTATGGTGAAAAGTATTATATGGTTAGGATGCGATATGAGAAAGCTCCTGATGTTGATGCAATCGTTATCAATGTTAGCGAGAAATTTAGGGATAAATTAACGCATATAAATTCATACAGGATTCTTTGCGTGCGGTCTTATGGCAGCAAAGCTAACGCTTATGCTAGGATATGGAGCATGCCGCAGGTTTGGAAAATTGCTCTTGATATTGATGCATTTTATGTTTTAGAAGTGTTGCATGAACATTTTGATAAGCTAAGCAGCATTGAGAAGGAGAAGACGATTTTGCACGAGCTCCTCCACATACCTAAGACATTCAGCGGCGCCCTGCTGCCTCATGTGTACGGGAAAGACCGCGCGCACATTGACAACCGAGTAGATTCCTTTTATTCAGAAGATTCATTTTGAAGGCCCAATGCCTCTCTTAAAAGATTAATTCCCTCGATCTCTCTTTTTGCATCTTTTATCACGCTTTTGCTTATCCCCTCTTCCTCAGCTATATCTAAAACTTTTTGAGGGCCAAGCGTTCCAAAATCCATTTGCATTAACGGTCTTTCATTAAATAGTTCTTTCTCCATCGCATCCCGTTTTTCTTCAGGAACTATTTCCAAGAAGTCGTTAATCTGTTTATTCCTTTCTTCTATCGATCTGTCAAGCTTTTCGTAACTTCTTCTATTTAATTCCTTAACAATTTCATCGTAATGCGGGGTTTCAAGTTTTATGTTTTTTGGTATTGGCTGTTCAACTGGACGCAGCACCACCGCCTCAGGAGATTTAGAAGCCATCTTTTTTTCTTTTTCAGTTTTTGCCATGCTCTTTGCTTTCTCCGCCATGTATTCTTTTACATATTTGTCTTTCTTCTCCCACGCTTTCGTTGATTCTTTCTTCAGATTTTTTACATATTCATCAAACCTGCTTTCTGTGGTTACTTCAAGATTATTCTCCTCAGCCAGTTTCTTTACTTCAGGAAGAATTTCTACATCTATTGTTGCAATTATATTGCCGATAGATTTGTCATCTGCATATTCAGGCTGTTCTTTAATTTTCTCCTTAATTTTGTCAAGCGCTTCAGGGGGTTTGATTCCAAGCGCGTTAATCGACTCTTTAGCTTTATTGATTTGCTCGTTTAGCTTCTGATAATCAACCTCTTTATTCTCTTTCATCTGTTCCCTGAACGAAATCAGCGCATCATAGGATTCTTTAAGATTTTTAACAGGTTCAGCTAATTTTTCCTGCACGGGTTTTTCGGCTTTTTGCACTTTCTCATTCATATTAGTTATAAACTTATCAAACTCTCCGCGCGTTTTTATCTGCACGCCATATTTTTCGGTGTGCTTGCGAATATTTTGTAAAACATCCGTATCCGCGATTGAGAGCATGCTTTTCAAGGTTTCGCTGGCAGTTTCAGGGTTTTTAATTAACTCATGCATTTTAATTCTCAGTTCATCAAGCTTTTTTGATTTGATGCCCTGCGCTGCGAGCGTAGCAGTCAAATCATCTATGCAGTTCACAGCTATGTTGTAATTCACTGGAATTCCATTATCAATCATGGTTTTGACCGTGTTGAAACCAACAATGGCATTATCCAGGTTTCTTGCCATATCCCCCAACTTTGCTTGCAGCACAGTTTTTGAATCAACATCCGCAAGGAATCTAGATTCGCCCAACAATTTGCTTCCTTTATGTATCATTGCGTTTGAACTTCCCACAAACATGCTCGCATTGCTTAGCGCGTTCGCTGCATCAATCATGCTCGATTTGAATTCATCAAGCATGTTTCGAAGCTGTGCAGCCCTCTCAGTATCGCCTTTCTTTTCTAATTGTTTTGCGAATTCTTCGAGATTATTCACTTTTATTTGGTCATACCTTCTTACGCCCATCTCCCTGCCAAACTCTTCAAATATTTTTTTCGCTGATTCACGCACTTCAGCAAGCGATTCTTCAATCTCGCTCACCTGTTTTGCGCCTTCCGCAATCTGCTCAAGCCTTGTAGGCATTCCAATGATTGATTCAGTTGCTTTTATCTTTCCCTCAATAGCAGTAATCCTTTCTTTAACATCGCTGAGATGTTCTTTAGCAAGGTCCAGCTCAATGTTTTTCTCATTAAGCTTCTTTGCGAGTGACTTTCTTTCTTCAGGTCCCACAACATCCATCTTATCTTCGATTTTTTCTATTTCTTTTTTTAGCGATTTGATGGATTTTTTAAGCTTTTTTTCTTTGTTTTTTAACGAGTCTACTGCTTCTTCCAATCGTTTTGCAAGGTCTTTTCCAATCTCTGCATTCACTGATAGTTGACGCACTGCATTTGCCAAAGCGCTTCCTACCTCGCGCACAGATGAATTATTAGCCCATAGCTCTTTTGCAGCTTCAAAGAGAGCTTTTTTGACGATTTGAGTTGTTGCGTTCGTGAGTATAACATAACCTTTGTACTTATTTCCATCTTTAATGAAATCGAGCTTTTTGAGCTTCATTCCACTAGCAGCCCATACATTGCCGCCCATGGCGGATGCAATGCATCCTAAAAAGTCGAGCATCAACCCATAACCTGCTGTTGCGGTGAGCGCGATAGCTGTCTTTGGCTGTTCTAAACTAACATCTTTTGGAGCGGCTTTTCCAAGCGTTGCTTTCGCTCCCAGAGGTTTTTCCATTTTTTTAGGTTTTGCAACAGGCTTTTTTGCGGCCATTGCTTTTTTCGCTTGCTTGCTGGCCATGCGCACGCCTTTGCTTTTTGTAGGCAATTTGCCCTTGCCCTTACCCTTAACAGGCAGTTTCTCTTTGGTCTTCTGTTCGTTTGCATTCTCTCCTTCTTTCATCGCCTCTTCCTTAACCCCTTTTCCTTTAACCATTGACCTGCCGACTGCGCTCAGCGTTCCCCCTACAGCTCTTGCGATGCTTGAGAACCACCCTGCTTGGTATGCTTTCCTTAGCCTGCGCTGCATCGTAAATCCGCGCGGCGCGGTAAAATCAATAGCTCCAAACGGATTCATTCCAGATGCATACATCGCTGCACCGAGAAATCCCAACAGCAGAAGCAGCGGCATGCATGTAGTAATGTTTATGCCTTCAGGAAGATTTGTTTCAAACGATTGCGGCGCGCCCTTCGCACCGCTTAATGTGCCTATGCTTTTCCCAAACAGATCATCGCCTTCAAAGACAACCGCTGAATTATGCTCTGCTGCATTGCTTAGAACGAATAACGCAGATGCCTTCCCTTTGCTGTCAGTAAATAAAACTGAAGAATCAGTTTTTTCACTGCCTTGCGATGTGGTGTAATTCACGTAGAATTTAAGTTTTTTTTGTTCGAGCGGTTTGCCCAATCCAGTATTTGGGTCTATGTATGTCAACTTAGCATAAAGTATTAGCTTGTTTGTGTCTGGATCGTATGATTCTTTTAACTCAAGCGCTGTGGGGATTTTTTGAATAAGACATCCTGCGCTAGCATGGATTAGGTTAAGCGCTAACAACGAAATTACAAATATGGCTAGCAAACTGCTGTGCAAAGCTTTCATGCTCATGTTATGTCAAAGCTATATTTCATATCATATTTATATATTTAATCAGCGAATTCAAGTTATGGATGCAAGCGCTAACCGCCTGTTCTTGCCGGTGCTTTTTTTCATTTTAATTGCAGGCGCGGCTTATTCTCAGGTTCATCCGTTGCAAGGCCAGGGCTCAGAGCTCGAAGCATTTCCGCAGGCGGGAGTGCAAGGATCTGAGTTTCAGGTCCCACCGCAGGATACTGGTTTGGAAAGTTTTCTATTTGATTATGGGATTGCGATTGCGCTGATAATTTCATATGCAATCGTTGCGTTAGGGTTTATGGGCGCTTCAATATTCTCTTCAAGGGAGTTGGAGATTTGGAGCAGAGCAGAGCTTAGGGAAGTGTTTATGAGCACGGTGTATGCTGCTCTGATAGTTGCATTTTTCCCGGTATTCGATGCGTTGGTAAATTCATTTACTCCTGATCAAACATATCAAGAAGTTTTTTCTTCAGTGATTCATTCATCAGTTGACCAGTTGGTTGGCCTTTCGCAGTTTACATCTTTTGCATCATTGCTCAACGCAATTAGTTGGTCTCCCGCAGCATACAACACATTTTTTGTGAGCTGGACGTATTCATTCTACTACGCGCCGCAGACAGCATATTCTTTAGTTATGGTATTTGCGAGCATGTTCATGCCCATACTTATTACAGCAATTATCTCTATAACCGGGCAGATGCTTCTGCTGGCATTTTTTGAGAAAACAATTCACATATTCATAGGCCTTGCGTTATTTCTCCGCGCATTCACTTTTACGAGGAGGATGGGAAGCACTTTATTAGGCATATTTTTAGGCGGGTTTTTGTTCTTCAAGTTGATACTTGTGTTTGAGGCAGCGGTGTATTCGCAGCTTAGCGCATCAGGCCAGTTGACAGGCATAGATTCTTCAGGGAGCACATCTTCCGAGATTCTTTTGCGCGATGCAGGATTAAACAATTTAGGCATAAGCATGGATAGCACTGTGTCATCTGCATCAGGCCTGCCCTCAGATATAGTTAATTTTTTCAGCCTGCTTAACATACCAGTATATTTATGGGACTTTTTCAATTGGCTTGTTGACCAATGCCCGTCAGGCTTCTTGAGGTACATATGCATTGCTGTATGCGTATCCATATTTCCTGTATTGGGCGTAGTTGTATGGACATTTGATGTCTTATGGACCATAATAAGCTTGGTGTACAGCGTGCTTACATCCGTATCGGCCGTATTGTCATTGATTTTGAGCGGTCCTGGATTGGTAGGCATTCAGATTGGAGAAGCCATCGCAAGCCAAATTGCCATGAGCGCAGATATGTTTGCGTATGCATTTTTCATGCCGTTCTTTAACATAGTGTTTGTGCTGAGCGGCATGAAAGCGCTTGTTGAAGCGTTCGGCGGTGATGAATCAGTGGTAAACATGCTTACATTCATATAGGTGATTATGGTGGTGACATTCATTGATTTATTGTTTGAGCCTCAAGGGTATTTCTCTTGGATACCTGTGGTAATGCTGCTGTTCATAATCACTTATCTTATAATTGCGCTGTTTTACATGATAGCGAGGGTTATGCAGAGGCCTGATTGGGAAGGCAGGGCAAAGGTAGAGTTTGCAAGGTTGGTCATCTCATTGCTCATGATAATAGGGATAATTGGGTTTGCTGCGCTGTTGTATGAAACAACTTCGCTCATGGTAGGTGAAGGCGAGGATCCGTTCTCAGTTGGCAGAGCCTACCTTGCTCGGTTTGCAATAGGATCAGTTTATGAGGACTCCATACCTCTTAACATAAATATCCTGTGGGATTCTGCAGTCAAAGCGCGCGTAGAATCAACTCTCATCACTCCCGCTCCTTCATGCATGGCAGGGACGTGTTATACGGAGAAGGCAGGCAGCGTGTACATAGCGAACAATCTTGAGATGATGGCTAATGTAATAATCCCTTTTTCGGCATCTTTGGTGATGCAGATATTAGCGCTTGATTTCATAAAGAGATATTTCTTAGCTCTGTTGCTTCCGGCAGGATTTATACTGAAGATTCTCCCAACCACGCGCGATGCAGGTGCGTATTTAATATCGCTTTCCCTTGCATTCTATTTTGTGTATCCCATGGTGTATGTGCTCGGCGCGAAGATTCATGAGGATGTTAGCAAGGATTTCTTGAAGCAGCTTGAGAAGCGCATAGATCGTTCTGCGCTTGGCGATGCGTATGATTTTGATGATGGAGATTCGCTTAAAGCGGTCACGAGGCTCGCGTACATATCGCCTTACGCGCTAACTCTGCCATTGCTTGCGGTGATTTTGTCTATTGCGGCAGCGAGGTCAGTGTTCCCAATGTTCTCAAAAGACTTTATTGGTGAGGTGCCGATGTGATGTCTAGCAAAATTCTTCTGTCATTCGCGATGTTGATGATTCTTGCTTACGCTGCTAGCGATGATGTTGGGTGGTTTGACCTGTTCAACACAACAGGTTGGATTTCGCTTGCTGCAGCAGTAATCATAATTCATCTGCTGTTGGTTTCGCTTGCGTACATGGTTTCGTATATGCTTGAAGATGAGGAAATCAAAGCGTGGTGCAGGAATGAGGTTATGCAGGCAGTATTTTCTGCAATAATCGTTGCATCGCTGGTAGGCGCGCTTGCGCTTGTGAATGGCATTACTGATGAGTTTTTTGTAGGCATCGTTAATCCGCAGGTGAGCTGCGAAGGTCCTGAATGCCACCAATTAAGGACTGATTTGGTTTATGATCCCGCCTCAAACAGGTGGAGAGAATCAGGAAATGGGCTAAAAGTTTCGGTGGTCGGAGGCAAGGCAGTATGCACAGGTCCAGGCGCTGAAAACTGCGACCCAAAATTCCTCATGGCACGTTCGTACTTAGGGATAACTTATGAAAAGCTTGCAGTTCTTTTGAAAAATTTCATGCATGATTACTCAATATATTACTCAATAGATTCGTTTGGGTTCAGCACAGACATGAGCATTCTTGACCAGATTTTTGGGATAAGTTTTGCATCATCTTTCCCGCTGCACTCAGTGCTTCTGAACACTCTTGACAACCTCATTGCATTCACGGAAAAGATAATGATGATCATCAAATTCCAAGAAAGCATACTCAAGTTTTTTGAGTTCGGCCTTGCGAGCGGGTTGATAGTTCTTGGCATCTTATTTAGGTCAATATGGGTATTCAGAAAAGCCGGAGGCTTATTCCTTGCGATGGGGATTGGGTTTATGTATGTTCTTCCGATGCTTTATGCATTGGGGTGGTACACGATTGATATAAAACCTATGCAGGAGGCAGGCATATCTGAGAGCGCTAGCATGTCTGGCATGGGTATTCCTGAAACTGGCGAGGAGGATTTCTTTGAAACAATATCAGAGTTGCCCGATGCATTTGGGGATAGCACGCTAGGTTCGGCTCTTGCAATGCTATTAGTTATAATGGGTTTTACTGCATTGCGCGTAGCTGAAATAGTAAAGCTTGTGACGACCCCTGGAGGCATCCTTAAAACGGCTATCGATGTGCTTGTGCTTATATCAGTGTTGGTAGCTATAAGCAGCCTTAACAGTGCAACAATCAAGGATGCGAATGATTTGTACACAGACTATGAAACAGGAAAGGTAGGCGCGTTTGACCTTATTTCTCGATACCTGATAGTTGCGCTGGCGTTGCCGTTGATAAACTTCTATGTATTATTCTCATTCATACGCGGGCTGTCTCCATTGTTGGGCGGCGATGTTGAGATACCTGCGTTAGGGAGGTTGTTATGATGGTTACTTGGAACGAGCTTGCAATAATAGGTGTAATTTCATCATACCTGCTTACTGTGCTCATATACATGCTGTCATACCTCCTTAACTCAGAAGTTCTGCGAGCTTGGTCGAAGCTCGAGATGCAGAATGTGTTCATCACTTTAGTTCTGTTTGCAAGTTTGGCGTCCTTTGCATCATTTTCATACATAACTGATTATGTGACCTCTTCGCAGGAGTATATATCTTACTTGTTCAACAAGATGGTTTCATGTCAGGCATCCTTCATTGCTGATTCCAATGTTCTTTCGCTGATTGCATCGATAACATTCAATTTTAATCCATCTGTATTCAGCATGAGAGGCACTCCGCAGGATGTTAAATCTGCATCGGATACTGATACTGCCAATATGAAATCCAGCGGGAAGGACAAAGAGGAAGGCAAGGCGCCTGGCTTGTCAACTTGGCATGCAGGCATATCGTTTGCGCCGTTTCTGCAGCCGCTTTTGACTTCAGTTGCAAATGTGCAGAGTTATATGTTCATACCTCTTGGCATGGTTAAATTGCATCATTTGATCATTTCGTTTGTTGTCGATAAAGGGGCAAGCGCTCTGCTCCCGCTAGGCATATTCTTTAGGTCGTTTAAGTTCTCCAGGCATGCGGGCAACCTTCTCATAGCGCTGTTCATGGCTCTGTACTTAGTGCTGCCTGGCATGTACCTGTTCAACAAAGAATTGCTCGTGCAAACGATGGGGATGAGCTATAATCCGTCAGATCCAAAGTGCGGAGAATCAGATATCCTCACTGACCTAGGAGGCGTCATAATGACTAAGTTCGCAGGCAAGACAGATGCATACAAAGGTCTTGCTTCTGAATTTGGCGTTGGTTCAGGTTTTGACAACCCCACCATTTCAGATTTAGTTGGGAATGCGGCAGACAACCTGTCCTATGGCAGCAGTTCAGGCATAGCAGTTATCTTTCTGACGATGGGCGTGGAAGGCATGCTGTTGCCAATGCTTGCAATTATTGTTTCATTAGGAATGGCGCGCGAGTTTGCGCATTTGCTTGGTAGCGAGATTGATTTCTCGCAGTTGGTAAGGGTGGTATGATATGAAGTTAAGAACACTAGCAGCATCATTGGTCATCATGCTTGCAATAATTGCCAGCGATGCGCACGCGCAATCATCTTCCTGCGCGCAAATTATTTCAGATGACCTTGCATCAATATTCCTTATGGGAATAATGATTTCTGGGCTGCTTGTCTCATTATGGTATATGATTGGCAGCCTGATGGGCAGCCCGGAAATAGAGGCGACCACTAAAAATGAATTCCAGCAGATAGGGATTACTTTGCTGCTTGCAGTTGCATTGCGCGCAGTCATCCCTTTGCTATGCGGCATCTCCATATATGAAGATGGATTGGGTTATAACGGAGGGGTGAGCGCGATGGTTGTTCAGACGGAGAGCAAATTTCAGATGCTTGCTGGAACAATCCTTGATGTATACCTTGATATGTCGAATGCAATCATGGATTACTCAAAACTTGGCAGCGCTTACACAGGTTTTTCATTGCATGGCGTGAGCGTACTGTTATCCCCATTCGGCACGCATAGCATAGTGGCAAGCATGATTGCCCCAGTTTCTCAATCAGTTTTGCTTGCGTATTTTTCCATAATCTTTCAGTATACTATATTCAAGATTGCGCAGAGCAAAGTATTCATGATGCTTCTTCCTGTGGGGTTGGTGTTCAGGTCATTTTCTTTAACTAGGAAATTTGGCGGCGTGCTAATCGCAGTGTCGCTTGGAATGTCATTCATATATCCTTTGATGGTTACTTTCGGGTTTGAAATGGCGGGAGGTGTTGATTACAGCGAGCTTGACAGCGTTGACGCAATGGTTTATATAGTCCCGTTATCTGCAGCCATGCTTGGCGTATCTTTGGCAGGCGCAATAGGAAGCGCGTCGAAGCTTGGAGCGGTAATGGGCATTGCAACAGGATCAACCATGGCTGCATCAGAATTAGGGTTTATAACCGGATCTTCGGAATATGTTGAATCCGACTTAGCAAGCGTTTATTCATCATTTGGGTCAATAATGCTGATAGCATTCTTCCTGCCAGTTTTGGAAGTGATGCTTATGGCAGCAGCGGTCCGCAGCATTTCAGGTGCGTTAGGCACGGAAGTTGACATAAGCGGCATTATGAGGGCGGTATAACATGTTTTGGTTTACGATAGGTTCATTGTGGGAAACTTCTGCGAGCAATCTTGCAGGAAATCTGCCGGCAGGTTGGCTTTCCATCGCAATGACAGTGGTAATGATTATTGCATTTTCGCTGTCTTTGTTGTACATGATCTCGCGCGTATTCAGTTCTCGGAGATTAGAGATGACTGTGCGAAAGGAGATGTATCAGCTTGGCGCAACTATAATTTTGATTATGTTTCTTGCTGCGTTTGAGTCATCATCTGCGTTGCTCATCACGCAGGACAAGGATATACGCGATATGATTAGCGAGGAAGCAGCTCAACGGCTTCTTGGCAAGCCAGGATTTCAAGTAAATATATTTGATGTATCTTATGTATATTTCATCGCTATGACAAAGTGCCTCAAATCAGAATATGAGGCAAGGCTTAATGATCAATCTGAGGAGATCTTAACTCGCATGGGATTGTCTACGTATGTTCTTGGCGCGAACATCCCGTTGCCTTTATCTCCGCTATTCATTTCAACATGGAAATCCTTGATGAATTCGATCGTTGAATCAGAGAATATACTTTGGCTTTCTATAGCCACATATTTCCAGATAAACTTCCTGCAGTGGATTGAGGCAAGCATGGTGGCAGTCTACCTCCCCATAGGCATTCTGTTGCGTTCATTCCCTTACACTCGCGGCGCCGGAGCAGCGATAATGGCTGTATCAATCTCGCTGTATTTTGTGTATCCGTTCCTCTTGAATATTTTATTTTTCAGCGGACCTAAACTTCCGTCGAGTTGCTCCATAATCGCAGAGGTTGAGGAGAGCCCTCCTGCGCAGCAGGGCAAGAAGCTGTGCCCAAACGATCCGTCAGCAGTCGAGGAATTCTTTAAGCAGAAGTCATCGGGAAGCGGGTATGGCAGTGCATTGCCAAAGATGGATGCATCAGGATTCTCCGTAGTGCGTTTATATTCGTATTTCTTCCCGTTCATAGCAATGGTTGGGACAGTGCTGTTCGCAAGAACAGTTGCGCAAATACTTGGCGGCAATATTGCAGATATTGGCCGCGGCATGGTAAGGGTGATTTAGGGTGGATTTGAGCAAAGACAACACGATGATAGTTTTGCTGATAGGCGCGATGTTCGCATTTGTGCTTATATTGTCATACTTAAACTCACCTTCGCATAATGATGAAGTTATGCCGTTTGCGAATGCTGCTGAAATTGAACAGAGTTCTAACCAGGAATCTTCAGGTGCGGATTTTGGTGAGAATATTGGCGACAGAGAACCAGAATCTGCTGTTGAGCAGAGCTCGGGAACATGGTTTGATCAGCAATCGGAGTTCTCCAACTGCACGCCGCTCGGCAATCCCAGTGAATTAATGTTATTGCGCACGAAGTATGCAGTAAGCTTCGAGGATATCACGGTCCATTCAACATATCAGTTTGATTCTTTCACTGGGCAGTATTACAGAATAAAATCAACAGTTACTTCTAATTACGGCGGAAGGCATACAGAGATAGCCATATACTATACTTATGCGAGCGATGGGAAATGCGTGCAATACCAAACAGATTTGCAGGGTTTTGGCAGTTTTCAGCAGTCCAACAATAATGTTATGAGCTGTTCAGGGTATCCAGTATGGTTTGTGTGCAAGGAGCATTTGGATGCGGAAAGCTTCGATAGGTATGAAACATACAATGCAGGCGGAAGAAAATTCAACGCAAGCGTGTTCATATACGCGAATGGGGAGGAAGAGCTGTGGGTGGATGAGAGCATCCCAATAATGCTTAGGCACATTGTGTATGACGATAATAAGAATAAAAAGTTTGATGTAGAACTTTTGGAAGTAGGGGGGTCATGAGTGTATAAACTAACCGCTGCGCTGTTATTGTTGGTTGCATTGTTCTTTGCAGGGTGCCTTAAATATGATGTTCGGCAAGAGCTCCCAACGAAAATTACTGTGGAATCTGCCGAACCGACTGTGCCTGAATCCCCCATCGAATGCAAACAAGCAAGCTGCATGGCAGTTGTTAAAGAAGTTGAGAAAAAGAACGTTAAGTGGGAGTGTTCTCCTGCGTATAAAGGGGCAAATGATGACCCGCGGGGGACTGTGTATTATGAAGACAGAGGTGACAGATGCGAGGTATTAAGCATTCCAGATACGCTGTGCCTTAAATATGATTGTTCATTCGATACTGAGAAAAAAGTAGGGTATTACATCACTGGAATGGTCTGCGGTAAGAGAGATCGCGGGTATGGGTTTGGAATTGCATACCCTTCCGAATCGCTCCATCCTGGATCTTTTTATGATGGTTTGGGATCAATAGGGAAGTTCAAGTTGGATGAGCAAAGCGATGAAACATATTATATGGGATGCAACGCAGTATCTGACTCAGCTAGGAATTCTGAATATGCGTTGAATTGCACGAGTTTGCAGGAAGGTTGCTATACCTGTGATGAGGGGGGCATACTATCCTATAAAATCCCTATGGGCTGCCAAGCCAACATGCCGATTCAGTATCCATACAATGCCAAAGGGTTCGAATACAACCCTATTCTTGACACATCAGCTTATCCTCCTGATTCAAAGAGAATAGATAACTTGAGAGATGATTACAGGTTGCTTGAAGAATTGGCTCAGGAGTATCTTGATTCTTCATCTGAAGAAAGTTCAGATACATATGTGAAAGGATGCGAAGATATATGCAGCGAAGCGAAGGAAAACCCTGATAAAGGTGAAGAGTGCAACAGGTGTTCGCGCGAGCATGCGAATGATGACATAGAGGATTTCAGCAAATCTGATGCAGGCGTTACTGCGCGCGGGTTCTCATATTCCGATTTAGAGTTCAATAAATGCAATGGCTTAAACCCATGCGTTGAAATAGACAGGGCAGGGATAGGAAAAGGCAGGTATGTGCGCATTGAGGTGATGGATGCATTGGGTCCGTATTATAAGAATGTGTACACTTGCGGCAAAGATGAATTCTCTGGAGAAGACGAGCAGAGATATTTCATCTGCAAGTGCAGATGCGATATTGCAGTGTATTCTACATACAAATGCACTCGGCCGAATTCAAATGATGAGTATTATTACACATACTGCAAGAAGACATCTGATACTTCTTCGCAGGGCGGGTATGTTTATGGAGTGCATAATTTCTCATCTGGATTGTATAAGGAAGTTCTGACAAGCGAGAACCAAGAAATACCTATATTCATGCTTGGCCAGGGACCCTCTTTTAATGATTACGAGCTTGCTAAAAAACTATGCAAGCCATCAAAACCTGCGGACATTGAAATAAGCGCAGGATTATTGCCATTCTCTCCAAGCACCACAACTGTGTTTGAAGGTGGTGAGGTATGCTTTGACAACGTTGGAGGCAAGGATCACACATTGCATTTAATTGGAAATGGCGGGGCAAGGACGCTTCTGAAATATCTTGAAGCAGGAAAAGGCACCTGTTTCCCAACAGGTTCGGGCACAAATTTCACTCTGGGAACCACAAAGATAGGTGTAGATGATAATGAGCATGCATTTGCCATAGTTAGCGTGATAACTCCTGAAGACCTAACCATAACTGATTTTAATGAGATGCGGCTTGACAATGCAGGCAATCCTGAGTTCTATTACAAAGGCGTTGTTAAATTGGATGCAGTGTTTGCATCTGCAGATTATGACGCTTCAGGAGTGTTCACTGGAGAGTTGCAGGGTCCAAGTTTCTCCATTAATGAAGGCAGTTATTTTGGCGCATCTTATGGAGGCGCCGATCTTGATATATCTGAGATGAGCAGGGGCAGTTCAGTGGATTTAGGCGAAGGAATAACTTTTGGCGTTAATGAGGATGGTTCAGTATATTTAGAAGGGAGCGGGTCTCAAGAGGATGAAATGACTGATTCTTTTGATGCAGGCGATTCGTCATTGCGCATAGTGATGCGTGTTGTAGAGCATGACAAAGTCCGCTTGCTGTATGCGCCTGGCCCGGGTGAGTATACTGCAACCATAGGCAGCGAAGATTTCAGTTATGTAGTTTACACTGAAGGTGATACTATAACTGTGCAGGGAAGCAACGAGCCGTTGTTTGCTCCAGTTGCAATCTCCATTCCTTTTGGCTCAAAGTTGTGCGTGCGCAATGAAGCTCCCAGCGGAAAGAAAACGCTTGTGCTTGAAAAGAAGGCGTTGTATGAACCGAATTCATACCTGCCTGTGCAGGCAAAATCATCATATTTTGGTCTTGAATGCTGTTTTGATATAAAAGAGCCCGGCATTTACAGGATTTCAGACAAAGAGTATCCTGCTGGAAACAAAGCGTATGTTGTTGTGTTCCCATCGGATGTCCAATCAAACATTCGGGTGAATGATTATGATTATTCCCCGTATTCATCTATCGCAAAAAAGGATGACCTCATATGCATCTCAAACCCTGTTGGAGAAGAGAGAGAGGTTGAGTATTCGAGCGATGAAGGGCATTCAGGTTCATTTATGTTGCCTCCGTTGCAGGATTACTGCGATTATAGTTTGTCTGAGAATGAAGCAAACTATGAATTGGTTGATACATTGTCCGGCGCAAAGTTTTACATCTCAACTACTGGGGGCGATGTTCTTAACATAGATGCGTATTCAACTGCATTTGTTCCTACTGATGGAAGGGTCGCTCAAGGCGGAAAGGTATGCATAAATGCTGTAGATTCTGATGTTAGGATAATTGGGCCAACATTAGTTTCAGATTCGTCTTCTTTGGAATGGGATAACGGCGCTGCGCAGTCAGGCGAATTGATTTCCAAAGGCCAGAAAAGATGCTATGATATGAATTCAGATGGATTGCACATGTTCAGGAATGCTGATACTGGGTTGTACGCTCTTGTTGCGGTAGGGGACAAGAACATATTATATATAGTAAACGGCAATTCCGTGCCTGGATATGCTGAAGTTGCGTTTCCAGATTACGCATCTGCGTTTGAAGGTCCGCTCAATTTAGATCTGTTCTCGCAATTCCCTGATGTAAAAGTAGTTAATCTTGATGATATTAATTACAAAGTGTATGAGGATTTATCTATCTCAAATGGGACAGGGTTCAGCATGGCAAGGTTAGATTTGTCTGTGCCGGATGTCGTGATACGCAACAATGCGGATTATGATATATCTATTAAAGTTTATTCATCAAACGGAGAACGCTCAATCACAGCGCCTGCGAACGAGCAGGTAGTGTATGAATATCAGCTTGGAGATTACAAGATGCGCGCGCTTAATGTGCAGTACAAGGAGGATGATATGAAATCAGGTTTTGTAAATCTCGAGGTTGGCATTAATGCGCGGCGCATGATCAGTGGAGATTCAATAGTTTTGCGTCCTGGCGCTAATGTTTTTGTTGTGCGCAGGATAGGAGGCATTGCTCTAAGTTATTATGATGAAGATGCGCAGCAGTTCAATATTCCCAAAAATATGTTAGTGATACGCGGCGATGTTGAAGGAGGTTCTGCATCTGCGTTGGGAAGGGTAGGTTCAAGCAGCACATTAGGGTTTGGCGTTCAAATGTTGTCCGGCGTTCCGAGCAAGACAGAGATTATGCAGGCGCGTTCTATGCTCGCGTATGATAACGCATTGCCTGTATTTGTGTATTCCAGAATTGGCGATACTGATGTTAATATGGTTGACCCTTCGATTCCTGAGAATTATTCAATCGCAGAAGGCAGCAAGGTCAATGTGACGCTTGCAGATGGAATTTCAAGAGATGATGTATCTGCTCCTCCTGAAGCTGGCGCATATTCGCCTTCGTTGAATGGATGGAGTTTTGAAATGCCTGATGAAGATATAACTTTCAGCGTGAGCAGCGGAACAGTGTCAAAGCAGTTCAATTTAAAGAAAGCCGCGGTTACTCACGAATTGAAAGTTTCTTATGATGCGTACAGAATGGACAGTCATGGAACGGACAATTATCTCGTTAGGCTTCACAATCTTGCAGAGGATCCCAGAGCAGTAATGCTTAGGCCGAGCGATGTCAGCGCAAACTCTTACTGCATGTTAGTTGATGACGGCTCTCCCGCAACAGCAGATCTTCAGCAGTTTTGGAGCCCGCAGAAAATGACTGCATATTCTTTATCGGCAAGCGATATAGATGCGTTATCAAATCATGATCCGTATGTTGGCGGCGCAGCCAAAGTTACTGATATAACCCTGCTGCCGAACATGGGATATGATGATATTAAATTATCTTTGGGCAGGAGTCAAGATACAGATGAAAATGGAGTAGGGTCTCTTGTGCTGAAAAGCACGCATAGGATAATCCCAAACACATATACATCTAAGCTTGAACAGCGAACAATTGAGTTAACTCCTGGGTATATCACAGGGATGAAGGATACCTTTGCAGTAAGGGAGTACAGAATATTCACTCCTATTGCGTTAGAGACATCCGACAAGATAATGAGATTTACATATGTTGACTTGGGAGGAGATGTTTATTCAGATTCTTATTCAGTACTGCTCAGGAGGTATGCGCCAGGCCGTTCGTGGATATTAAGCAACAGCGATTCGGGAGGCGCATTCAGTGAAAGCATGCTGAAGAATTGGAAAGGATCGTTGTTTGTTGTTAAGGGTGTTAATGTATTCCCAAGCATGTGGTATGATAAGTGGTACCACAACGAGAATCCCGGCGAGGAAAGGCCAGGTTGGGTGAAATCAGGGTGCGGTTATGTAAATACTATCGGAGAAAAGATTGGGTTCATAGTTCCGTTCAACAACACAGTGTATCCTGAAGAATTTGCATACTCATTTCCTCATATTATTGGAGTGCCTGAGCTTGGAGGAGACGCGTTTGCTGGGGGCGTTGGCAAATATGAGTATTTGCGCAGCAAGAGAAATGATTATGTGCTGCTTCCGCAGGTTGTGGGCAGATTGCAGTATGGATTTGGTTCGATTATGCCTGGCAGTGTGCCAAACCCGTATGATCTGTCGCATAGGCAGGATTATGGAAAAATCGATATCGCAGATTCACGCTTTGTTGAAATTGTTCCAGAAACGCTCATATTGGCGAATGGCGAAATAATCAATGATGCGGCCCTCAAATTTGTTGATGATTATTCTATACAGAGGCCGTGCGGCAGGCTGATTACGACCCAGCCGTTTTTGCTTACGGGCGATTTTGTAGGAGATTATAACCAAAATTATGGCGGCAGGACTTGCGGTGATAAGCGGGATTTTGAAGCAAAGCCTATCCCAGGTAGGTTAAGCAATGATGTTAAGAATGCTTTGTGGTCAGATTTAATAGTTGCTGCTTCTAAGCCGTTGATAATATACAACAAATACGGGGCGCTGTGCGGTTATCCTGCAGAAGATAGCACAGTTGATGAGGAAGGCACAGAGCTTTGGTATTGGTGCAGGGCTACAAAGCAGGATTGGGGCGCAGATTCCCAGTTGAAGGGCACGAGAGATGACAATTGGTATTTGGCGAATGTGATTGGCGGAATAGATTCATTTGCATATTCAGAAGATGAGAGCGGAAGAGTGCGCTTTTTCGACCTATCAAATCCAGTGGGCCAGTATAATGGAGTGTATAGGTTCATAAATAATGATTATTACGAATTCCCAGAAACGCCCTGCGATACATCCAGCAATCCAAACAATGATTTAGATCCAGGAAACAGAATAAGAGGAGGAATAGATGAATCTTCTCTTACAAACGGCATTCTGTTCATGGTGAACAGCATTGATCCTGGGCGCACGTACTTTTTGGCAGGCGAGGTTCAGGAAGGAGTGAGCGAGTTTGGGCAGGGTTATGCGATCTCAGACGTATTCCAAATTAACAGCGAGTCAGGGCTGAAAGCGGTTTGTTATGGAGAGGACACATTTGATGGAATTCAAGAGGTTATCTCGCCGCTTGGCACGGTTTCATACTCTCCAGATATGCAGGGATGGTATTCAGTGCATGAGTCGCCTTACTACCCAAATCTTTTAGATGTGCAAGATGGGAAGGAAATTATATTTTCTCATATATCGCCGTTCGCTCGCAATCTTGCAGATACTGAGTTGGGCGATTTGCTGTACAAAGTGCCATCTTTTGCGCACGATGGGAGAATGTACAGAAATACTTCGCTTAGCATGGATTACATTATGGAGAACGCATTGTATGCAGATGTGTATCTATACAACTTAACCGTAATGCAGCAGATCGATCCAGGTGATCCGTCTACCGCAGTTTCAGTTGATGAGCTTGATGTTGCTCTCGGCGATGAAATAGTTATAAATAACACAGGGCCTGATGCAGTTGTATGGTATTACGGCGCGCTCGATCCGTGTTCGGAAGATGATATATATGGAGTTATACAGAATAAGATGACCAAAATATGCAGCGGAGATTATGAGGATTGCATAATTGATTCCGTGCAGTATTCAGTAAGCCCGATCGATATGGATGCATACTTGTCTGCCAAATCTGTGGAGATGGGCGATAAGATAAGACGGCTTGAATTAAGTCCTGGCGAGCATCAAACATTCAATACTGCGAATGAGCTGCAGATACCGAACGATGGCAAAAAAATCAGGTATCTATTTTACAACCCTTACTCTGGAAAAAGCTTTACAGTTAATGTGTATAAACCTGAGGTTCAGATTGAGTTAGACATAAGCTCATTCCAGCCGCGAAAAGTAAGCATTCCTAACAGCGAAGATTCGCGCTTATGCATAACTAACAGAGATGATGAAGATCGAACGGTGATATTCAAAGACTATTTAACTGGTTTTGAAGATGAGCAATCTTTGAGCCCTGGAGATCGCGTATGCAGAGATGCGCAGCGTGTTAGCACCCATTCAATTATAGATTCGTTGACGCAGAGGCAACTATATGCCACAGTTGATGAGATTGGCAGCCCGAGCCAATTATCAATACTGGCTGAGATTGCTGAATCAATCGCAGAGCCTAAAATGGGCGCGGATAATCCAGTTTACAGGACGCAGCTGCTAAACCCGCGCGCTCCTGCAACACCTTCCTTTATCACAACTGAGCTTATTGATGTAAGCCAGCTTGCGAGCGTAGGCGATGAAGGCTATTCAGGGCTTGCTGACCAGATTGCAGAGATTGAGGGTGTGTGCAGAAGCGTTAAATCTGTTGATGATGAAGTTTGCGGCGGCGCAACTGAACAATCCGAAACTGAAAACATCGAGCATACTTATGACTACCGCGATTTTTCAATTGATGGATGCTGCTGCGATGAGGATACTGGCATCTGCGTTGATTTAGATAAGGATTTCTGCGAAAGTTACGGTTTGCAATATAAGTATATGTGCCCTTATGAGAACACTGTTTACAAGCAGAGGTGCATTTCGACAATTCCGTTTTACATACATATGTCATCAAATGAACTTAGGTTGAGCGATGCTGATATAGAGAATATGAAGAATGCTATTGATGCGATTGATGAAAAGCTGAAAGAAAAAATGGGTGAAGGTCTGCAAAGGGCAGATATGGTTGGATATATTGTCGTGATTGATGACCCTGGCGCAGGGCGCAGAGGCGAGTGCACCATTTCTTCATATTTGGAAGGATTGTATAATGTATCGCGGTATGCTCTTGTTAATCATGGAATGCCATCAATAATAATAGGGTTTGGCATAAATAGAAATGCAAACGAGGATGAATCGTGTTGGACTAATACTGAAATGATTAAGCAGCTGAAAGACCTATACGGCCAGGATTTTGTGATAATGATCGGCTCAGGCATAATAGGCATGGGGCAGTATTGTTTGGTTGATACTTCGTGCAAACCATTGTCAACAGGGATAGCTGGCGAAGATTACGGATTGTATTATGATTCATCAACAAGCGGGGAAGATCCATTCACGTATGGAGTGCATACGGATCAACTGTATCCCGGAATGCCCACATTTTCGCAGTATGCTGGAGCGATGTTTGGATCGTCTGCAAGCACATCTTTCGAAACGGAGGGGGATCTTGCATCAAGTTATGGGCAGTTTGAAAACACAATATCATCTTACTCAGACCTGCTGTCTTCATCAGGAATATCTCTGCCAAGTTTCGGAGAAGGCAGTGATGTTGCAGACCTGTTAAATTCATTTGAAGATGTTAACAATCCAGATGTTATACTTGAGAACGCAGTTAGGAAGGATCCGTATGCGCGCCATTGGTTTGACTTATGCGGCAATTACTATTATATGGGAGAAGGCCAGGCGTTGATGATATTCTCTGAAAGTGATATTCCTAAAGGTCAGCAGGGCAACATGTGCGACCAATCGCGTTTGATGGAGTTGTATAAGAAATATAAATGCGAGTAGAATAGGTGGAATGATGCCGTTTTGGAGAAATAATGACACAGGCATGGAACTTCTTGCAATATTACTTATTGGGTTCATGCTTTTGCTGTTGTTCATGCTTTTGTTTCAGAATTTGGGCGGGAATTGTCCAGAAGGAGCTGTGCAGTGCGATGCATCACTAAGCGCATGCGGATGCTGCGTGGAAGATGGGTTTGGCAATTTGGTAGAGTACTGCGAGACAGGGTCGTGCCCAGAAGGTTTTTCACTTAATCCAAGCACAGGGCAGTGTTGCAATGCTCAGAACCCAGCGAATTGCATAACTAATCAAAAAGTATGCGTTAATCCTCTCTCATGCGAAAGCAGTTTGGATTGCTGCGAAGGTTATTCATGCAGTAATGGAAGATGCGCTCCATGCGAAGCAGGGCTTGTATGCGATCCGCAGGACCCAAACTCATGTTGCTCAGGTTTCATGTGCACGGCTGAGGGAACATGCGAATCTTGCAATAATGTTGCGTGCGCATCTGATTCGGATTGTTGCGGCGGTTATGAGTGCAGCAATGAGTTTTGCATCTCATGCGAGAGAACCTGCGCGGAAGATGATGAGTGTTGCAACGGATGGAACTGCGTTGCTGGAGCCTGCGAAAGCTGTTATCGTTCCTGCTCATCTGATGTGGATTGTTGCGATGGCGATGCATGCATAGACGGATCGTGCAGCGGTTGCGAGCAGGGCGCGTATTGCGATGAAGACAAGCCATGCTGCAACGGGTTTGAATGCAATATGAATGCAAATGCCTGCGAATCTTGCGACAGGTCGTGTTCATTCAGCGAGGATTGCTGCGATGACGGCGTATGTTCGCAGGGTTCGTGCGCGTATGCGGAATCATGCGAAGGTTTTCCATGTTCCAACCCTGGCGAAGCATGCATAGTTTGCTCAGGAAATGATTGCATTGATTGCGCAGATGATACTGTGTGCGCGTGGAATGATGCAGCGTCTATGTTCACTTGTCAAAGTTCTGGGAATTGCGGTGAAGGACAGGTTGCTTGCAGTGCGGAGGATTGCGCTTCAGGATGCTGCGATGCTTTGACCGGCGAATGTTCGGTCTGTGCAAGCGGTCACCCATGTGAAAATGTAGAGGGTTGCAGCTGTTGCGAGCAGGGCGCGCAAAATATAGTGGCTTGCCCAGAAGGAACATTCTTATGCGAAGGGCGCGGTTGCGCAGTTATATTGCCTGAGTGCGAGCAAATAGGAGGCATGATCATATGCGCTCCATCTGTTGAGGCGGCATGTCCAAGTGGAGCATTCGAATGCAGCGATAACCCTGACGCATGTTGCATGTACATACTGCCGCGCAATGCCATCCCTGACGGTGTTGTTTCAACAACCTCTGATGTATGCGCATCAGGGTATCAGGATGCGCAACAGGGTTCGTGTTGCACAGTTTCATATGAGCAGGGCGATGGAGTGTTTAATTATGCGTTTGATTGCGGTGGCAATTCATATTACAGCTCATCTCAAGTGTCTCCGTATGAATACCCTACATACTCTATGAAAGTGCTTCCTGAAGATTATTGCGATAACATAGCGGCAACATGCCCGGAAGGGCAACAATGTTTTGCAGACCCAGTTGTGGTTCAGAGGTGAATGTTAAATGGGAATGTTAAATAGAGGCGAGGCAGATTACAGAATAATCGTTGCATTAGTAGTGCTTGTCGTGCTTGGATTGCTTATAATATGGTTGTTCTCGCAACATGGAGGAGTGGAATGCCCTGATGAAGCATTTGAGTGCAATAGTCCGTGCGGGTGCTGCGTGCTTGATGCATTAGGCAATCAGATCGATTACTGCGATTATTCCGTTTGCGGGCAGGGATATGTGATGAATCCGAAAGGCGAGTGTTGCAGTGTTGATAACCCTCAGGAATGTCTTGCGGTTCAGCAAGCGTGTGTAAATCCGGCATCGTGCGGCGAGCAGGACTCGTGCTGCGCAGGATATGTGTGTTCAGATGGAGAGTGCGCGCCTTGCGAGGCAGGGTTGCTGTGCGATCCGCAGGATGTGCAGTCCTGTTGTTCGGATTATGCATGCAATGCTCAGGGCAGATGCGAACTGTTGGAAGGGTGCAGCGATAAACCTTGCGATGAACCCGGAGAAAGATGCAAGATATGCGATTCATCAGGCAATTGCGCGGATTGCACTGATAACAGTTATTGCGCGTATGATTCGTTGCTCAACAGGAATGTGTGCAAGCAGCAAGGCGCATGCCCCGCAGGTTATGTTCAATGCGATAACTGCGATACTGGATGCTGCGCAGCAGCAACTGGAGAATGCGCATCGTGCAGCGGTGCGCAATGCTCCCCAGAACAGATTGGCCAGCAGTGTTCTGTGTGCGATGCTTCCGGAACCTGCGTTGAGTGCAGCGATTCAGTGTGCGCAAACGTTTTAGGAACATACACATGCGCAGATATCGGTGCGTGCCCTGAAGGTTATTATTCGTGCGCAGGATGCGATTCTGGGTGTTGCGATGTCAACAGCGGGGATTGCGCATCATGCGAAAATATGCTATGCGCTGAATCACTGGTTGGCCAGCAGTGCTCTGTGTGCGATGCTTCAGGGACATGCGTTGAGTGCGCAGGTTCAGTGTGCGCAAAGACCTTGCCGGATTCTGAAACATACTCTTGCATGAGCGCCGGCGATTGCCCGCCAGGGTTTGTTTATGATCCCGCATGCCCGTATGAATGCAGGGATGCATCAACAGGCGCATGCGCCAGTGAAGAGGGCGAAGTGTTTGAGAGAGGCGACATTGAGTTCTTATGCATTGATTTATCTAACTTGATTGCCAGAGGATTTGGAGTATTGCCTTTAAGCACGGGCTCAATCGCCTGCACATCAACTGATGAGCAGGGCGAAAATGAATGGACTACATTCACTGAAGACCAATTTAACGATTGGATGGATAATCCCGATCTTCCATCATGGGTTTTTGAAACAGAATCTCCTGAAATATGCGTAGATAATTATTATGAGTGCAATTATGATGGCGCAATGTATGATTTGAATGGCGATGAGCTGCTAAACACTGCAGATTTGCAGATATTCGATGCGTATTGCGGTGAAAATATTGGCTCTTCAGAGAGTTATGCGCAGTGCACTTCATTGTATGACCGAAGGTTTGATTTTAATGGAGACGGGAAAGTTGATGCTTTTGATAGGCAGTGTATGAGGGATGTGTGCGAAGATGGAACCTGCAAGGTTGTTGATATAACTACTGAATCGCTATGCTTTAATTCGAAACTGCTGACTGCAGAGCAAAAATACTTGCTTGGAACGCAGTTGTATGGAAATGTGAGCGATACATTTAACATATATCTTCTAGGGTTTGGATATTCGCAAAGGATTAATATTGCATTCAAAGAACTTGCAGATTACCTTACTGATATTGCAGTGCCAGATGAATTAAAACCTGCTGTCGCAAGCACAGGCGTATTAGTAATGAGAGGATCTCCTTACATAAAAGGCCAGGAGAAGTATTATTCGGGATGTTCATATTTGGAATGGAGATACATGATTGCTGCGCCGTATGGCGCAACTAACCCTATCCGAAAGATTTTTCTGCTTGGCAGGGAGCCAGATTGCTCGACAAAGGTGAATCCAGTTATTACATCATTTTTATATGAGGGAATCAGGCATGCGCAGTTAAACTTATCTATGGAATGCATGCATAGCGCCTGCGAGGGCAATTATTATGGCAACTATTATTCATGCGCATCAACTGCGGATTCGCTGTGCAGCAAATTGCTGGACGATGCGGATAAATATGCGTGCAAAGATGTTTTTAGAGGTCTTTGGGAAGGTGATATGCATCCGGAAGGAGTGTATGCATCCAGGTGCGATTGGTTCTCCAACGAAGTAATTTCATTATGCGCAAACTTAATATGCGCGCAGAATTATGATGAATGCTCAAGCGAAGCGTCAATCATATCGTCATGCGAAAGTTTGAAACAGCAAACACAAGATGCGTGCATAGATATGTTCACAGAATATCTTCTCGATGCATATTCAAGCGCTTATGAAGGAATGAACGACCAAGTTGCGCAGGAGTGCGATACATTATCTGAAGAGATTTATGGATACTGCATATCCTCGAGAAATGACTGCGTGGTGGAGGCAGATGCGTTTGGAAATCTTGCGCTTAATTCGATGCTATCTAAATCCATAAGCTTGCTTGATGCTGACAGCGGAATATCATCAACGTTGGATGCAGTGAATATGGACAGCATTTCCGTTGCTCAGGTCACAACTGTCTCTTGCTCTTACTATGAGGACAGCAAACCATAATAATTATTCATTCGCTGAACACATGCTCTTCCGGGAATACGACCAGTCCGTTTTTGGCGAATTTCATAGGCACCATCCTTTGCATATGCTTTGTTCCTCTAAGCTTCATCACTTCAAGCGCTCTCACCCTAACTTCAAGCTTTCGTATGTTGTAAAGATAGATTAATCCATCAGCAAGCGAATCAAGCCCAAACCGCACATGATACTCTTCATCCATCGCGCGAGATTCTGAAGTAAGCAAAATTGTGCATCCCCATTTCCTAAGTTTGTTAAGCAATCGCGCAACTTCCTGCCTGCGTTTGTATTCGGTCTCATATATAAGGGCAAATGCTGTTATTGTATCAATCGCAACGCGTTTTATGTTATTCTCTTCAATAGAATCGCGTATTATGTTTTCATGGGACAGGAAATGCTCAACATCTTGCGTGGGATACTCTAAGAACATAACCTTATCTTCTTTTTCAGCCTTCTCGAAATCCCATCCATACCTTTTCATATTTTCATATATCAGTTTTTTTGGTTCTTCAAAACTGATGAGCATGCCGTTTTGGTCATGCTGCATAGCACCGTTGTATATGAACTGAGATGCGAATGTGGTCTTGCCTGCGCCAGCATCGCCTGCAAGCAGTATAATCTGCCCTTCCAAAAATCCATTCTCAATCATCTCATCCAGCCCTTTTATGCCAGAACAAATTCTTTTGCGCGCCATGAACAAGAATACGCCTTAAAACTTAAAAATGTGGCTCAGAAGTTACTCCGAAAGTCATAGCATCTGACTGCTCCTCTGGGGTGGTCTCTTCATTGCCGACTAAGTTATACCTTCACATATATAAAAGTTTTACTGATAATAGTTGCATGGAAATAGGAATTTTTGCAGAGATTTCTTTAATCCTAATATTAACATTGATATTATCTGTGATAGCGCGGCTCTTAAAACAGCCCATATTGATTGCATACATACTTACAGGAGTACTAATTCCCGTGTTGTTTGGACCTGTGAGCATCTCGCAAAGTTCGATAGATGCATTCTCGCAGATAGGGATAGCGCTGTTGTTGTTTATCGTAGGCATCAAGCTTGATTTGCGCATAATAAGGCGCATGGGCGTAGTTTCGCTTGTTGCTGGATTGTTCCAGATTTCGCTAACTGCAATTGCAACTTTTATGGTTCTTCAGCTTTTTGCGATTCCGTTTGTTCCAGCAGCGTTCTTATCGATTGCATTGTCATTCAGCAGCACAGTTATAGTGGTTAAACTGCTGTCTGATAATGAAGATATACATAAGTTGTACGGCCGCACAGCTCTTGGAATACTCATCGTGCAGGACATAGTCGCAGTCCTTGCACTTATGCTTGCAGTTTCGCTCAGTCCAGCAAGCCAGCCAGATAATATTACATCATCATTCATTGAATGGGGCGTGATCGTATTTTTGCTATATGTGTTCAGCGTTCACATACTCCCAAGGTTCACGCGATTGATTGCGCGCTCGCAGGAGTTGTTGTTCATGTTCACGATAAGCTGGTGTTTTGTGGTGGCTGCGCTGTTTAATATAATTGGCATAGGTCTCGAGATAGGCGCCCTGATAGCTGGACTCAGCTTATCAACATCTCCTTATCATTATGAAATTTCTGCGCGAATAAAACCTCTTAGGGATTTCTTCATAATAATGTTTTTTGTTGCATTGGGCTTGCACCTTTCAATAGGTAGCGTGATGCAGGTTCTTCCGTTAATTGCGGCATTAACGGTTGTAACTATGCTGAGCAAGATATTATTTACTTATATAGGGGTTAGGTTGAGCGGGTACAGCAAGAAGGTTGCGCTGTTGGCAGGGTTATCTTTATCGCAAGTCAGCGAGTTCTCATTCATTCTTTTGGCGTTGGGCATCTCGCTAGGATATGTTGCCGGCAGCGAAATGGAAATTGCAACTGCGGTTGGCATGCTGTCTATTGCAGCATCATCATACTTAATTGTGCATGGAAGAAAAATTTATTCTTGGGTGTTTAAAGCCAGAGAACCTCGTAAGAGAATGCACAAGGGCAAGGGCCCTGATGTTGTGTTGTTTGGGTATAATAGAGTAGGGTATGACCTGCTGAAATCCTTTGATAAAATGAAGTTATCCTGTTTAGTGGTGGATTATGATCCTGAGATAGTGAGCATGCTGAAGGAAAAAAACATTCCAGTTGTTTATGGGGACGCAAGCGATATGGATTTCATATCAGAACTTAATTTCTCAAAAACAAAGATGGTTGTGTCAACGATACCCGATGCGAGAACCAACATTTTCATAGCTAGGCATATTAAGAAGACGCTCCGCAAGAAGAAAACTATCTTCATAGCGACAGCGCACAAGATAGATGAGGCCATTAATTTATATTCTGAAGGTGTGGACTATGTAATCATGCCGCATTTCCTTGGCGGCAAGCATGCATCAAACCTCATTCTTCGTTATGGGGTTGATTTGAACAAATTTATTTCAGAAAAAGCCCGGCATCTTGATGAGTTAACAGAACGCAAGCGTCTCGGCCATGAACATCCTACTCTTGATTACCGTTTGTGAATTTTTCCACGGCAATCACGCCTTTCCTATCAAAGTGCATTTTGGCATTCTTTGATCGTTCAGCGTGATTACTATAATCTCCCCAAATTTATTTACGACTGGCCTGCCAAGCCTGACCTTTCCTTTCACGCCAGGCCATCCCTTTCTTAATATTTTGTTGTACCACTCTTTTATTCCATATTTTTTCCAGCACATATTATCTATGCTTGCTAAATTAACTTTATTTTCAACCAACGGTTCGCCAGCAAAAACTACATTGCTTCTTCTTGCTCCTCTGCATAGAGGTATGCGGGGCTTTGCAACAGATGGCTTCCACTTATCTATTTGAGGTTTGTATGAGCAAATAGCTACCATGCATATCTTTAGAGAAGAAGTCGTATATATACTTTGCGGTTATGAATGCGCTTTGATCCCGTGGGCGCGCAAAATATTCGAAATTTTTCTATGGTCCGCCGCGCCAAACACTGAAGAAAACCCATACAACGCAATCTCGTCCTTATCAAATGCCATCATCCCTCCTTTAAGAAATGTTATGTTAACATGGAGGGCGTCTTCAAGGACCTCAATGAGCTGCGAATGAAGGCTAATCTTAGGCAATGATATTATGTAGCTGATTCCTCTGTCATCCTTGCAGAACACATACTCCTGCACTTTCTCTCCTTTAATGATGATAATCCTCAAATCTCCATCCAACTCATTTTTAATTACTCGGAAATTGCCCAACCTCCACCTTGCGGCAGGATGCCTTATAGTGTATCTCATGAGCCCGAACATAGCAGAATCAATCCCTTTTGAGAGAGGCATCGCAGAGAAAGCGTTTCGCAATCGCAAGTTTAATCGGTTGCCTAATGCCTTGAACCGAACTGACATGATATAATTACTCATTCAAAACTTAAATCCCTTCTTAAGCATTCTTTCAATTCTCTTTCTCATTCCTCTGTCTGTCTTGAAACCATGCATCATCTTATTTATCATGTCAAACTGCCTTAGAAGCTCTTTAACATCAGACACATCGCATCCTGATCCAAGCGCAATCCTCTTGATTCTGCTAGCGCTCTTGCGTATTGCATCAGGGTTTTCACGCTCATATTCAGTCATAGAATTTATGATAGATTCGAACTTTTTCATTCTCTCTTCACTTTGCGAAACCAGCTCCTCTGGAACATCCGGAGCGCCCATCATAGAGAATACATCTTTCAATGGCCCCATTTTTTTTGCTGCTTTTAACTGCTCCATGAATGTTTTCATTGTAAGCTTTTCGCCAATCATCTTCGTTGCATCTATTTGGCTCTCTTGCTCGATATTTTTTACTTTCTCAATCAATGATTCTAAATCAGGAAATCCGAGCAACCTTGCCACATATTTCTTGCTGTCATAAGGCCGCAGATCTTCTATGCGTTCTCCTGTGCCTATGAACATCACTTTTGCGTTCGCTGCATTTGCCGCGCTTAATGCGCCGCCGGCCTTTGCGCTCCCATCAGCTTTTGTGATTATGATGCCATTTACCCCTACGCTATCGTTGAATGCTTTCGCCTGCTTGCCTGCCACCTGCCCAATATCTGCGCTCAGCACAAGGATTCTCTCATCAGGAGACAACTCTTCATTAATTTGTTTCAACTCATCTATGAGAACATCATCCAATCCGCTTCTTCCAGATGAGTCAACAATTAAGACATCAAACCCATCCAATTTTTCCATTGCATGTTTGACAATCTCGCGAGCATTTTTATTATCTTTCTCTCCGTAGAATGAAAGACCTGCTTTGCTGCACAATTGCTTAAGCTGTTCGTATGCGGCTGGCCGGTCGACATCTGCGCACACCAACGTAACTTTAAGTCCTCGCGTCTTGTAGAATTTTCCAAGTTTTGCGGCAGTTGTGGTTTTCCCGCTTCCATATAACCCTAACAAAAGTATTTTCTTTTTTCTAATCTCTGGTTCGTACCTTTCTCCAAGCAGTTCAACAAGTTTATCATATATTATTTTTACAATTTGTTCTCTTGCATCAAGCTCTCTCCTTTTTTCGATTTCCATCGCATCTTTCTCAATTTCCTTGGTGATTTTTAATACTAAATGCACATCTACATCAGCGCTTATGAGCGCTCTTTGAAGCTCCTTAACAATCTCTTTTATGGCTTTTTCATCAATCAGCGCCTTCCCTGTAAAAGTTGATATTGCTTTTCTGATTCTTCTGCCAAGGTTAAACTCCAATGTTAATCAGCCCCCTTGCAATTTAAATTGTTCATGATTGCAGGCGCGCTTACAAGGTCTCTGTAAGCAATATCCTTCTCATTTTCCTTGTCGATGATTATGGCTGGCGCATGCTCAATCCCGTAATATGCCATGAATGATTTTATTATTTGCATATCAGCATCTATTGGGAAAGAGAATATCTTTGCATTTTTGCATGCGTTTCTCACATCATCCAATGCCTTGCCCTGCACATAACATTCAGGGCAGTCCTTCTCGCTTATGTAGAAGAATAAAATAATATCATCTGTTCCGTTGCATTTGTTGTTATACTGTTTAGTTAGCGCAAGCAATCGGGCGTTTGCGATGAAATATCTGCGTTTGATTGCATCATAGTTCATCAGTATGCTGGTGCTTTTCTCTCTTTCAAGCTCTGATCTGAATGAGTATATATCTGAGTTAATAGCATCTATTTGGCTGCTTATCATGCTGCATATTTTAGGGTCGTTCGAGCTTGAGAATGATTGCATTATTAGGATTGCTTCGCTGTTTTCATTCATCCTAAGAATCTCTTTGTCAAATTTGCTGTATGCGCTGCCCTCAATATAACTCCCAATAGTTATGGATATGAGCAAAAGGATTGCGGTTATCAGCGCAGCTTTTACGAAAACATTTTTGCTTACCATGAGTAATCACTTCCATATATTTCTTCATAAAGGCTGTATACATAAACAGCAGATAGAAACACGCTGTATATGAAAAGAAAGAATGAGATGAATGGTATGTCTTTCACGCCCATTTTCTTATTGCCAAGTTTATGGCTGATTATCAGCACTGTAATCCAGGGAATTACAACAATTAAAAACATTATCATGCCTGCTGAAGATCCCATAACTCCTGTAAGCAGGTTTGATAAAGTCAAGCTGTTCAATTCCAAGAAGGATGCAATCGCTAAAATGTTCCAGTAAATAGTGTACCCGATTACATACATAAGAAAATACACTGTTGCCATCGCTGCGAACTCGCTTGCAAGCGAGAACGGCATCACGAACATCCCAAAGTACCCGTACTTTGGATTAAACAACATATCTTTATGCTTTATTATATTAGAGAGTTTTCCGCGGTACCATCTGATTCTTTGCCTCCACAAATCTTTGAATGTGCCAGGGACAATCGTGTATACCGCGGCCTCATAAACATATCCAATCTTATATTCGTTCTTTCTCAATCTCCAAGCCATCTCAAGGTCTTCGGTAATATTCTTAGCATCAAACAACCCGACTTTTATGACCGCAGATTTCTTGAACAATGTCAGCGGACCAGGCGTTACAAACACCGCATCTATTAGGTAATTCGATATGGCTGAGAACCCAAACCCAACAAAATATTCAATCTCTTGAACTTTCCCCAGCAGTGAATTATTATTAGCAACTTTTACGAAACATGTGATTGCCCCATATTTGTCATCGCTGAGCATTTTGCATACCATATTTCTTATGGAATTTTTTTCAACATACGAGTCAGAATCTATGCAGAACACATGCTCATGCGAGCATTTTTGTATCCCATAGTTGAGCGCCTCAGCTTTTCCTTCATTAACTTGTTTGGTTATGAGTTTTATGCCTCTAATGTTCTTCAGAAACTCGCGAGTCCCATCTGTGCTTCCATCATCAACCACAACTATTTCAATATCATTTGCATAGTTCGAGTTTTTTATAGATTGAATTGTCTTCCCAATTGTTTTTTTGCAGTTGTAGGATGGAATTATGATTGATACGGGGGGAAGCAGTTTTTCATGGCTAACATAGTCGTACTTGTCTTTATCTTCGAGATACACGAGCAATAATACTGTTGTAATGTAAAGCAAAAACAAGTTAGGTATTAGCACTGTCCAGTAATATCCGATGTGCACGAACGAATGATATGCAGCTGCGATGCTGACGAGCAAAAATGCTGCAAACTCTATGGGCCTCTTTTTTTTGTTTAAGATGCGTTTTCCCAATGCAAACACCTACAGCACTTTCATTGATTTGTGCTTAATCTCAGACAATTTTCCGTATGCCGATATTACTTCGCTTATCTCTTTTTTTATGCTTCTTGCAATCATTTTCATTTTGCGTATGTCCTCGTCAGTAGTGCCCCTGTCAAGTATAGATTCGCATAGCGGACAATGATACAGGAGCTCAGCAGCTTTATCAAAATCGTATGTTTGATCGCATTTCCTGCATATGTACATGGTGTAAATCTCATTATTCTCCAGCATCTCCTCCAAATCTTCAAGGTCTTGTTTTTTACTATTGATGTATGTTTCAAGCAGTTTATCTGGTCTCACGAACCAAGAATAGTAATACCATCCGCTCTCATTATCCTTTGATCTGTTGTAATCAATAAGCCCAACATAATGCAGTTTGTTGAGAATCATTCTCACATCTGCAGAACGCATGCCGCACATTTCTGCTAAATCTTCATCGCTTATTGGTTTCACAAGATTTGAAACAATTGTTGGAGCGCATGATCCGGCAATTTTCTTCAAAAATAGCTTAACACCATTTCGTTCTATAAGTTTTTTGGTTTCATTCATAAAACCACATAGATTTTAGGAAAGGTTATTATATAAATATTTGCGGAATCGCGAACAAATAAGGAACGGGCCCGACGGGATTTTCATGAGGGGCGGAAGCGCCCTCGTTAGTTTCCCTATTTCATTTCGCGTTAGCGAAATTACCTGGGAGCACGAGGGGCGGAAGCGCCCTCGTTAGTTTCCCTTTTTCATTTCGCGTTAGCGAAATTACCTGGGAGCACGAGGGGCGGAAGCGCCCTCGTTTTGAACCCGCAACCTGCTGGTTTCATCCCTGAGTCCGAAGCCAGCCGCTCTATCCAAGTTGAGCCACGGGCCCGTTCAATGCAATAGAGTATTCACTTAGTTATCTTAATATATTTTCCCTTGCAGAAATACCGCATCTTTGAAAGGAGTGGTTGCATGAGCAAATTGTTTGGAGTATTGGCAATTCTTTTGCTCTGTTCGCTTGCATTTTCTGCTGAACACGGCAACACTAGCGAACAGGATGTGGAAGGCCATGGGTCTGGCGCTGCATTGACTTTCTTATGGATTGCAGTCATACTCATTGCTGCAAAAATTGCAGGATTCGTTGAACGTTTTGGCCAACCCACAGTTCTCGGAGAGCTTGTTATAGGTTTGATTTTAGGAAACTTGGTGCTTTTTGGCATTACATTTTTTGAGCCGATAAAAACTGACAGCATCATACTGTTTCTCTCTGAACTGGGCGTTGTTATTCTTCTGTTTCAAATAGGTCTCGAATCGAACATTCACGAAATGAAAAAGGTTGGCGTAAGCGCATTTTTAGTTGCTCTCATAGGAGTGATTGCTCCGTTTGTGCTTGGAACATATGTTGTTGGTCCAGCAGTGTTTCCTGGGCTTTCTGATAATGCATACTTGTTCTTGGGCGCCGCGCTGACTGCAACATCAGTGGGAATCACTGCACGGGTGTTCAGAGACCTTGGAAAACTAAAAACTCCCGAAGCGCAGACAATCTTGGGCGCAGCAGTTATAGATGATGTGATGGGACTGATAATACTTGCTGTTGTTTCAGCAATCGTTACCACTGGCGCAGTTGGATTTGCAGACATAGGTTTCATAGTGCTTAAAGCCGTGCTTTTCCTTGGAGGTTCAATTGCGCTTGGCCAGTATTTCGCACCGTTCTTTAACAAAGCATTCTCGCAAATACATGCAGGCATACCTATGAAATTCACTGTTGCGATCGCGTTTTGCCTCATTTTTGCATACCTTGCGCAAATGATTGGGTTGGCGCCCATAGTTGGCGCATTTGCAATAGGGCTGATTTTGGATCCAGTGCACTTCAAGTTTTTCAAGAACCCAGCGTTTGTTGATGATGTGAAGGGTGCAATAAAGTCAGCTAGCCAGAGCACAAGAGAAAAGATTAGCAGGGTGCTTGAGAAACATTCCGAAAAACATATAGAGGATTTAATTGAACCTGTGAGTTATTTTCTTGTGCCGGTGTTCTTTGTAGTTACTGGGATGAGCGTTGAGCTGCAAACATTATTTGATACGCAGATATTGATGCTCGCTCTTGCGATAACTGCTGTTGCTTTCATAGGCAAAGTGGTTGCTGGCATAGCGGCGAGCAAAGGCGTAGATAAGCTTATGGTTGGCGTAGGCATGGTGCCACGCGGCGAAGTAGGCCTTATTTTCGCGATGATCGGCAAAAATTTAGGTGTAATCAACAGCCAGCTGTTTTCCATAATCGTAGTTATGGTGATTTTGACCACTTTACTCTCCCCGCCGTTGTTGGCATTCCTGCTTCGCAAGAAAAACTAATTTTTTCTTTTTTATTGGAAATGCGCTTGCGTTTTGTTTAAATAGGTATTCACCCTAACTTGTTTTATGGTCCGCAAGCTTGGAACAGTTATATCTCTTGCCGACAGCCCGAACACAACACGGTTTGCATTTGTAATTAATGATGATGCAGTGAATGCTGTAAAGAAAGGTCAGTTCATCAAGCTTGAACATGAAAACGGGACGCTGATTGCAGTAGTTAAAGACATATTCCGCTCAAACAGGTATTTTGAACGCGCTGAAAGCGTGGCGGAGTATGAACGCATAGGGATGTTGTCCTCGCAGTTTCCGGTTTCAGATTGGAGTTATACAATTGCAGAAGCAGGCATAATCGGTGTGTTTGATGGTTCTATGCTCCATAGATGCTCTTTTCCCCCCTCACCTGGCAATGATGTGCGCAGCGTTGAAGATGAAATGTTATCTAAATATTTAGGATTCAAACAAGACGGCCTCAATATAGGAACACTTTTAAATCATAATACAAATGTTAAGCTTGGCCTATCAAAATTGTTTCAGAAGCATGTAGCAATACTTGCAATGAGCGGCGCAGGCAAAAGTTATTTAATGAGCGTTCTGCTTGAAGAACTTCTGAGCAGAAAGAAGGAGCACGGAAGAGTTGGTGTAGTTGTGATAGATGTGCATGGCGAGTACGCACATATGAAAAACAGCATCTACTCAAAAAATGTAGTTGTGCATGATGCATCAAAAATAAAGATTGGGCTGAAGAATCTTTCTGCAGACATGTTTCCATTTTACAATTCTTTGAGCGGTCCGCAGAAGCGCATACTTAATACTGAGCTTCGTTCTTTAAAAAAGTCAGCTAGGACGGAGCGCAAGCTATTCACTTTGAGAGATCTTATCAATTGCATACTCTCTGAAAGCGATAAAAAAACTGCTCAATCGCGCGACACTCTTGCTGAGCATTTAAACAGCATGCAAAGAATGAGATTGCTCGGGAAGGTTGATGATCCTTCAATAACTTCTCTTGTTCAGCCAGGCAAGGTAAGCATAATAGATATGAAAAATGTTGACAGCATCAAGAAAAAACAGCTGCTCGTTGCGTATTATTCGCGCAGGTTGTTCAGAGCGGTTAAGAAGAAGCGCATTCCTCCTTTCATACTAGTTATCGAAGAAGCCCATAATTTTGCCGGCGAAAAGGTAAAGAAGGAAGACATGCTTTCTAAATACGAGATTGAGTTGATAGCGCGCGAAGGGAGGAAGTTTGGCGCATCTATATGCTTGATTTCACAGCGTCCGGTAAAACTAAGCACAACAGCATTATCGCAATGCAATACACATGTAATTATGCGCGTAACTAACCCTTATGACATAAAGCATATCGGGGAAAGCAGCGAAGGGATCGATAAGTATATGCTTGACAGCATAACTTCATTGAAAACGGGCGAAGCGCTTTTGGTAGGCGAAGCAGTTGTGCAACCAGTGTTTGTTAAAGTTAGAAAGCGCAATGCAGATTTTGCTTTTGAATCTCCTAACCTTGAATCTCTTGCAAGGGATTATGAAAAGGAGTTGGAGCAGAAGAAGGAAGATGTGGAGGCATTTTTATAGGTTAATCTCTTTGCAGCTTCTCTCATAATATTTATTTTCATCATATTTTTTGTTTCCTTTGATTGCATTTGCTAAGCAAATCATCGCTGAGTGCATCTGCTCAGAGAATATCCTGCACTTGATTTCAACCTTCCTGCATTCTTTCACTCCAAACGCGTCAGAGCACACGACAAATCCCCATGTTGAGTTGAATGAGCCGATGTATGGCGAAGAATATAATACTGAATGCTTGAATAGTTTTCCTATTTTATCGAATATTGTCCTTGCTATATTCTCTTCGTACGACAGCATGCCTGCCTGCGTTGCAAAAACCCCTCCATCGCTCAGCACGTTTTTGCACTTGCTTACGAATTCTTCACTGTAAAAGTAATCTCCTACCATATCTGGATCCGTGATGTCAGATATAATCACATCAAACTTTTCATTGCAAGTTTCCACATACTCTATTGCATCTCCTATGATTATATTCACTTTATCATCATCAAGCGAGCCATTATTTATATCATTCATATGAATTTTGCACTGCTGCACAACATCTCTGTCTATATCTACAAGCACGATTTCCTCAATTGATTCATGTTTAAGCATCTCTCTGCATGCGCATCCGTCTCCACCCCCAAGCACAAGCGCTCTCTTTGGTTTAGAGATATGCATCGCAGGTTGGACAAGGAATTCGTGGTACATGAATTCATCATATTCTGCAAGCTGAATTGCATTATCAAGTATTAGGCATTTCCCATACTTATTATTGCTTGCAATTTTTATGTCTTGGTATTGCGATTTTACATGCGAAACAAGCGAAAACGGGATAACATGCGAGACATGGTTGTTCTTTTCAACGATGCAGAATTCATTCTGGCCCCCTGTCAATAACCATCACCTTTGTATAATGTATGGGCAGGAGGCCTTTTAATTCTTCCATAATTGGCTCTGGATCTTTGCCGCAGGTGTATATATCTATAGCCGCATAACTATACTCTGGCCAAGTGTGTATTGATACGTGCGACTCAGCAAGCAATACAATTGCTGTGGCTCCCTGCGGACTGAATCTGTGCGAAGACCCGTTTATAACAGTCATCCCCGCCTTTTTTGATGCAATAGTTATAGCCTCTAAAAGCCGCTTTTCATCATTTAAAAGGTCCAGATCGCTTATTTCAGCTTCTGCAACGATATGGCGCCCTAAAACTGTGTTTTTTGAGGCTGAAACTAATGCATCTTTAATCATATCAGTTTTTAGTGCTGTAATTTATTTAAATATTTCTATTAATGCTTATTTTTCAAAAAAAATCGTTTTGAGCGATTTATTTCTGAATTGCTTCTTAAAAATCGTTTTTTTGCCGAAAAGGGCTTCTGAGAGCGTGTTTTTATTAAATAAAACGATTCTCCTCTGTTTTAGCTCATATGAAATAATTAAGCCTTAAAATTATTTGCAACATATTTTTAAGCGTGCATATAATTAAGCTCAACGGCAATGAAATAAATTTATTCATTCGCATGATTTCTTCCGGAAAAAGATGTTCGCCAACAAATAAGCATGAGCTGGCAAGGTATGAGCATGACGGCAATTTAATTGTGGTGTATTCCACGGGAAAAGTTGTTTTCTCGAAATTTCCATCTGAGAAGTTGAGCGAAAGCATTGTTCGAATGTTTGAGAGCGTTGACCCGTTTAGCGGTTGCACAATAGGGACAGATGAGGTTGGAAAGGGGGAATTTATGGGCCCTTTGGTTGTAGGTTCTGTTCTGTTGAGAAGCAAACGCGAGCGCGCTTTTGCGAGGTTGCAGGGTGCGATGGATAGCAAACTTTTATCGCAATCTCAGATTAATGATGTCTTTGCCAGGATAAGCAAGTTTAAGCATAGCGTGCGCATGCTCTCTCCGAGGGATTTTAACAAGCAGTTTAACAACAATTTAACCTCGATTATGGTTTCTCTTCACATGCGATGCATCGCATCGCTCGCACCTTTCTCTAAAGGAAGATGTGCAGTGATAATTGATAAGTTTGGGGGCAGTGAGGCAAGCGATACGCTTATCTCCGAGATAAAACAGGTGTTCGGTTCGCAGGAAGTAGATGTAGTGATCGAGCCGCGCGCGGAAGCCCACCCAAGCGTGTCGTGCGCAAGCATAATTGCTAAGCATGAGTATATGAGGTGGATTTTATCGCACAGCCAATCAACAGGCATAGATTTGGGCAAAGCAACTCGTTCAAGGATGCTTGAGTTTGATGAAGGTTTTTTGCGCAATGTATGCAAGCTTAAATATCTTAAGAGGAAATAATGGTCATGTCTGTGGAATTTGTTGAAGGCGGGAGCGTGCAGTTGAGAGTTAAGCGCAGCGGCATGTACCAGCGCGTTGTGTTTCGAATGGTCGCCGAACCTTCCCCTGCTGGAAAATACAAGCTGTTGGTTGCTGAAAGGCAGATAGGAATACACGAATTATCCAATTTAAGCAACGAAGTCGGCTTGCCGATACGCGCCGCTGGCATAATCGTGTTTCCAAAGGGCAAATCGTCATTGGACTTCTTGCTGAAATGATTATATTTTATCTTTTGCTCCATTGCTTTTTAAGTATTTAATTAGTTCTTTATTGCCGGATTTTTTTGCCCACTCAAGCGCGCTCGTGCCCGCTATATCCTGTGCATTTATGTTTGCTCCGTTTTTAATCGCTTCTATTGCCATGTTTAAATTTCCTTTCCAGCACGCCACTATGAGCGCAGTATCTATAATATGCATCTCGCGTTCAGCCGCATCATTCTTCGCCTTGTTGAACACGCCCTTTCGCGCGATGCGGCCGTTCCTTTTTTCTAAGATGCGTTTTATGCTCATGCCAATCTTTCTTAATGTTAAACTATATATATATTTCCATACTGCATGCTCGCAATGTTTATAATATAGCATGAGGCAAATGTTTGCATGGCACAGTCATTTGCTCAGAGGCGAAAATCGGCTCGCAGAAGGGCCTCTTTATTTCTATCAGCATCTCTGCTTGTAGGCAGTTGCGCAGCGCAGAATAGGCCACTAATAAAGAAGTACAGCGAAGAGCGCATGGCTGTTGAATGCGCAAAACTCATAAGAAGCATTAAAGAGTTCAAGCGCGTGTGCGATGAAGAGGGAGATGATTTTTATTGCAAAATGTATCGCATAGAGATGGATGTTTATTCAGAAGGTTGTTCTAAACAATCTCGCTCCTCACATAAAATCGATTAATGTTCCTGTCCTTTTCTCTCTCTTTCCCATTTGTTTTATTATTGCTTTCATTTTTTTCTCCTTTCTTTTTGCCACAAAGTAGTATGCTTCATCTCTTGTCCCTTTGGCAATTAATATTCTAACATATCCTTTCTTAGCCCTTCCTGCTCTGCCCCGTCTCTGTATAGTCCTTATCTCGCTTGGGATGGGCTCATAAAAAATAACATAATCCACTGAAGGTATGTCGAGCCCTTCCTCTCCAATTGAACTCGCTATAAGTATATTGAAAATCCCTTCTCTGAACTGCTTGATTACTTCCAGTTGTTGTTTTCTTGTAAACCCTTTCCGCTGCCCAACGAACATCTTGCACTTAAATCCCTCGCGCTCTAGCGTATTATGAATATGTTTTATTTGAGCAGTGTACTGCGAGAAAATGATGTATTTTGAGTTGGGGTTTTGTTTGAGTATAGATGCCAGCACTTTCATCTTAGGGTGCGTTCGCATATTGCTTTTCACATCTTTTATTATCTGCTCAAATCTCCCATCTTTAAGCAGCATCTTGACTCCTTTGCCTTCCCTTGATTTAAGGTTATCAACATATTCTAAAAATGCATTCATGCTCTGCGTTTCAACCATTTCAGCGGCATAATCCAGATTGATTGCTGCGCTCAAATACTTAATGGCATGATACTTTGATTTTATTGGACTGTTGAGTATAGATGTTCTCGCGCTTATCATGCTTTTTCGCGTGCTTCCCACTCTAAACCCATACCCCCTCACCATCTTTAAGTACCATTTAGTGAGGTCTTTCAGCCGGCTTGAGATTTTTTTATAGATAGGGTCCTGCTCTGCAACAATCCATTCTATATCCATCTGCTTAACATATTTAGATACATCTTCATCACTATAATCCCTGCTTTCCACATTTATTATTCCGAGCGTTTTCTTGATCTCATCAATCTTGATTTTTTTGCCGCCTGGTGAAGCAGTTAATCCTACCAGCAACGCGTAAGGCCTGAACTCTTTTGCAATCAGCGAGTATGCATATTTGCCCACAGCTCTGTGCACCTCATCAAATATAACTAGTGCAAACCTGCTCTTGTCAATATGTTCTATGTCGCTTGCAACCGTTTGCGGAGTTGCTACGATAATGTTATGCGCATTCCACATATCTTTTCTCTTTTGTTTTTGCAGTTCTCCTGTTATTGGGATCACATCTGCGTTTTCAATGCACTCTGCGAAGGATTTAACATGCTGGTTTACCAGCGGTTTAGTAGGCGCAAGGAACAGCACATTTCCTTTATTCCTCAATCTGTCTGCGATAAGCATTGCTATTAATGTCTTGCCCAACCCGGTTGGAAGCACGATCAATGAGTTTCCCTTGCGTAAAACGTTCTCTGCTATCTCAGTTTGGTATTTTCGAGGCAGTATGCCCTGTTTGAGCACCATTAAGGTTATATTCTTTCCATATATTATTAAACATAGGTGATATTTTGGTAGAATTGCCCAGGGCACCCATTGAGCGCCTGATAAAGCGTGCTGGCGCGGAGAGGGTCAGTGATGGAGCGGTTGAAGCGCTTGCTGATGTTTTAGAGGAAGAGGCTATTAAGATTGCAACGCGCGCAATTAAGCTTGCAAGGCACGCGGGAAGGAAAACTGTCACTGAGGATGACATTAAGCTTGCAAGGATTTGAGGTTCATATATTTTTGCAGTTCTTGGCATTAGTTTTAAAATACCTTCTCTTTTTAATTACATCTACGAATGGTATGCGGCATAACTTATATAAATATTAGACCGTTTAAATAAGTCGCATATTCATATGATTAAAGGTGTTAAGATGGTTGAATGCGATGATGAACGATGCGCAGTGCATGGCAACTTAAGCACGTATGGTTTAGAGGTGTCTGGAAAGGTTGTCAGCAAGGGCGCAAAGAAGACAGTTGTCGTCGAGCGCGAGTATTTGTTGTACGTTCCTAAGTATGAGAGGTACGCAAAAAACCGTTCAAAACTTCATGCTCATCTTCCGCCATGCATGGATGTTGGCGTGGGTGATGTGGTTCGGCTAAAACAATGCAGGCGGTTGAGCAAGACGAAGAATTGGGTAGTTATTGGTAAAGAGTAGAGCAAAGGGGATGTTTATGAGAGCGCTTACTTCAAAAATAACAAAACCTCTTCCTGTTGGTGCGAGATTGTTGTGCGATGACAACAGCGGTGCAAGGATACTTCAAATCATCGGGAAGATAGGATATAAGGGCACAAAATCGAAGTACCCTTCTGCGGGCATTTGCGATATTGTTGTAGTTTCGGTTAAAAAAGGTTCCCCTAAGGTAAGGAAAAACATTGAGAAAGCGGTGATAATCCGCCAAAGGAAAGAGTTTAAAAGGGCCAACGGCACGCGTGTGATGTTTGAGGATAACGCCGCTGTGCTGGTGGATGATAATAAGCTGCCTAAGGGAACTGAGATTAAGGGTGCGATTGCTAGGGAGATTGCTGAAAGGTTCCCTAAAGTGGCGGCGATTGCATCAGTGGTGGTATGATGGTAACTAAATCTAGGAGAAAGCAGCGGAAGTTTTTAGAAAATGCTCCTTTGCATAGAAAGCAAGATATGGTGTCAGTTCATGTATCTAAGGATCTCCGCAAGACGCTGGGCAGGCGTTCTGCGCGCGTTAAAAATGGCTATATTGTTAAAGTGATGAGAGGCGAGCATAAGGGCAAAGAGGCGAAAGTAGTTAAGGTCAAGCTGAAGGAGCGCAAGGTGGCGCTTGAAGGAATAACTGTGAGAAAGCCCGATGGCAAGGAAAAGCCCATTTTTCTCGATCCTTCCATTCTTATGCTTACAAGTCTTGAGGCGAAGGAGACAAAATCTGCTGCGAGGTCTAAATAGGTGTAAGTATGGCAAAGCATGGTCATGATAACACATTGAAGCGGTTGAACATTTCCCGCGTAATCTTGTTGCCTAAAAAGGGCAAGACTTGGTTGATTAAGCCGAATGCAGGCACGCATTCGGCATCCGAGAGTATAGCGCTTGGTTCATTGCTGCGCGATTTATTGAATGTGGCTCACACTCGCAAGGAGGCAAAATATATCATAACGCAAGGAAAAGTGCTTGTGGATGGAAAGGTTGTTAAAGATATTAAGTTTCCAATAGGGTTTATGGATGTTGTCCATATAAAGGGCATGAACATGACATATTACATAGATCTTGATTCGAAGGGCAGGCTAGTTCCAAAAAGGAATTACAATTTGAAGCACAAATTTCTTAAAGTTGTAGGCAAGCGCAAGGTTTCAAAAGGCAGGATGCAGTACTCTTTTGATGATGGTCGCTCGATGCTGTTGGATAAGGAATTGAATATGGGCGATGTAGTTAAATTCTCAATACCTGATTTTAAGGTATTGAAGGTATTTCCTTTGAAAGATGGATCCAAGTGCAAGGTTCTTAAAGGCAAGCATGCTGGCGATGTTGGCGCGGTTGAATCAATCATTGCAGGCACACCGCAGGCAAGGGCGAAGGCAGTAGTTGTTTCTGATGCAGGTGAGAAATTTGTCACGTTAAAAGAGTACTTGTTTGTTTTAGGTGAATGATATGTCAAAAATGAGAGAAATTCATCTGTCAAAAGTTGTCGTGAACATGGGAATAGGCAAGGCAGGAGAAGAATTGGAGAATGCAGCAGCTTTCTTAAGCAGGCTCGCTGGCAAGAATGTGGTGCTCACTAAATCAAAGACAAGGAACCCTACTTGGGGCATCAGAAAAGGCCTTCCCATAGGTGCAAAAACCACATTGCGCGGGGAGGATGCCGAATCATTCCTGAAGAAAGCATTTACTGCGGTGGGAAACAAGCTGAATAAGCGCGCGTTTGATGGCAGAGGAAATTTCTCGTTTGGCGTGAAAGAGTACATTGATTTTCCCGGTGCAAAGTATGATCCAAAGATTGGTGTTCTGGGTTTTGATGTTTGCGTTAATCTGGAGAGGCCTGGATACAGAGTCGCGAAGCGCAAGGTTGCAAGGTCTCGCGTTGGGAAGAAGCATGTGATAACAGATGATGAGGCGCAGGAGTATTTGCGTGATAAGTTTGGTGTTGAAATAGAAGGGTGATTGTTTGGAGCCAAAAGATGAGAAGAAATATTTATCCAAGTATAAAGGCAAGGGAAACAGGAAATGCCGTTTTTGCGGCACTGCGAGAGGGTTGATTAGGAAGTACAGGCTTAACATATGCAGGAGATGTTTTAGGGATTACGGTGAGAGGATAGGATTCAGGAAGTATTGAAGGTGTTATTATGGATGTAGTTGCCGATGGATTAAATGTAATAAAAACTCACAAAAAAGTTGGAAAGCATGAATGCAAGCTTAAGCCAGTTTCGAAGTTGCTTTTGAATGTTGTGCAAATTCTCAAAGATAAAGGATACATTCAATCATATGAATTAGTTGAAAATGGTAGAGGCGGGGAGCTCATAATTAGCGGAATCGGTTCAATAAATGATTGCGGCGCTATCAAGCCAAGGTTTTCTGTGCGCGCAAATGATTGGGTTAAGTGGGAGGAGAGATACATTCTCAGCAAGGAGTTTGGGCATTTGATAGTATCAACTTCCCAGGGCGTAATGACGAATATAGAAGCAAGAGAGAAAGGCATTGGCGGAAGGTTGATAGGATATATTTATTAGGTGAGTGTTGTGGACGCGGTTGTTGAAATTCCAAAAGAAGTCGACATAACAGTAACGCCGGAAGCTGTTACGGTTAAAGGGGCGAAGGGCGAAGTCAGCATTCCATTGTCTAAGAAACTTTCTTTGAATCGCGAGAACGACTCTTTGAAGATTGTTGGACCGAAAATGTTTGTGAACACATGCAAAGCCCACATTCTCAACGCGATTAAAGGCGTAATGCAAGGGCACGAGATGAAGATGTCGGTTTTATACTCGCACTTTCCAATAAAGATTGAAGTAAAGGGAAATGAAATTCATATAAAGAACTTTCTTGGGGCAAAGGTTGATAGGATTGCTAAAGTGGTCGGAAATACTCAGGTTAAAGTGAAAGGCAAGGAAGTGATTATACAGGGTCCTGATATATACGGTGTGGGCCAGACCGCAGCAAACCTTAGAGGCGCTACTCGCATAAGAGGAAAGGATGAGCGCATATTTCAAGATGGCATATACTTGGTGAGAGAATGAAATCGGATAAATTGCGATCAAAAAAAGTTAAACATCCGCGTTTTGTTAGGCCTAATGTAGGCAGGCCAGACAGAAGGAGGCTTAAAGATACATGGAGGAAACCCAGAGGTGTTGATAATAAGCAAAGGGAGAAGCAGGTCAAGATGGGGGCGCTGCCGAATGTTGGATATCGCAACCCACGTGCGTTGCGTGGGCTTCACCCCAGTGGATATTCAGAAGTGCTTGTGAGATCTTTGCATGATTTAGATGGAATAGATAAGGAATCTGTAGCGGTTAGGATTGCATCAAGCATAGGCAAGAGAAAGAGGGAGCAGATAGTTAGCAAGGTAACAGAGCTTGGGCTGAAATTGTTGAATTAGGGTGTGTTTATGAGCATAAAAACTGTTAAAAGAATGGCCGCGGACATACTCAAATGCGGTGAGAATAGGATTAAGATTAATCCGGAGAAGTTTTCGGAAGCATCCTCAGCGCTCACGCGCGATGATGTAAAAGTGCTCATAATGCAGGGGACAATAACATCTGAGAAAAAGCGCGGCACATCAAGATACAGAGGAAGGTTGAATGATGAGAGAAAGCGCAAGGGAAGGCGCGGCGCAGGCAGTGTGAAGGGGAGACCTTCCAATCTTAAGAAGCGGATATGGACTTTGCATACGAGGGCTCAGAGAAGAACGCTCAGAAAGGTTAAGTCTGCGCTTAAGGATTCTGCATACAGGAGATTATACCTTAAGATAAAAGGCGGTGAGTTTAAGTCATGTTCGCAGTTGATGCATTACATAAAAGATAACAACTTGTTTAAGTAGGTGTGATTATGGGAAGAGCGACAAGATGCACTTATAAAGTGGCTTTTAGGAGACGGAGGGAAGGTAAAACTAACTATTCAAAGCGCATTGCCTTATTGAAGTTTGGCGATAGGCTTGTTGTTAGGAAAACTTGCAGGAACATTATTGCGCAGATAGTTGCATATTCTCCAGAGGGGGATAAGGTTGCGGTCAGTGCATCATCGAAAGATTTGTCTAAGTATGGTCTTCCTAATATGAAGAGCGCTCCGTTTGCATATTTAATAGGGTATCTGCTTGGCAAGCGCGCAATTGCAAAGAATATCAAGAAAGCGGTTTTGGATCTTGGTAGAAGGACTCCTACCAAATCATTTTTTGCATATGCGGTTTTGAAAGGTGCGATTGATGCTGGCATGGATATTCCTCATAGTGAGAGTGTATTTGATATGGACAGGTTCTCTGGCAAGCATATAGCTGAGTACGCTAATCAAGTTAAGAAATCCGATGAGGCGATGTACAAAAGATTGTTCTCAAAGTATCTTTCAAGCAAGATTGATCCGGGCAACCTGCCTGCGTTGGTAGAGGATGTGAAATCTAAAATGTAAAGGGGTATTGTTATGGTGATGAGAGGTCAATCAAAGGAAGTTGAGGTGGAATGGGTTCCAAAAACTGAGTTGGGTCGCAAAGTGGCTAGCGGTCAGATAACAAGCATTGATGAAATCATTCTTAGCGGAGAGAAAATATTAGAATCAGAAATCGTTGATAAACTCTTGCCGGATTTGAAGGATGAAATCTTAAAACTTGGCACTACGCAAAGAGTCACTGATTCAGGGCGAAAGATAAGATTCAGGGCAGTTGTTGTGGTAGGAGACGGTCATGGTCATGTGGGCATAGGCGCAGGCAAGTCAGATGAGGTTAGGCCTGCTATAGAGAATGCTATTCGCGATGCGAAGATGAACATAATTTATGTTCCGTTTGGATGCGGTTCTTGGGAATGCGGTTGCGGGACGCGCCACAGCTTGCCTGTAAAGGTATCTGGGAAATGCGGCAGCGTTAGCGTGATGCTTAAACCTGCGCCGAGAGGGGTTGGTATTGTCGGCAATAATGTTGTCAAGAAAGTTCTTTCAAAAGTTGGGTTAAGCGATGTGTGGTCGCATTCAAAAGGCCACACTTCCACAAGGTACAATACTGCTATTGCTGTGTATCGAGCGCTGAAAGAGCTTACGAATATGCAATCCAATGTTGATTGGTCAGAGGAGTGATTGTATGAAATATTATGCTATCATTAGGGTGAGAGGAAGAACAGGCATAAAACCTGATATAAAACGCACGATGCATTTGCTTAATTTGACGAGGGTGAATCATTGCGTGGTCATGGGTGAATCTGCGCAGTTGAAAGGGATGCTCAACAAATGCAAAGATTATGTGACTTGGGGAGAAGTTAATAAGGATGTGTTTGCAAAGGTTGTGCAGAAAAGAGGGCGTTTAGCAGGCAACAAGCGCATTTCTAAAAAATTCCTTAAAGACAAAGGTTTTAAGAATTATAATGAATTGGCTGAAGCAATTTTGAGCGGCAAGAAAGCAAAAGATATTGGGATTAAACCTGTATTTCGGTTGCATCCGCCGAGCGGGGGATATAAACATATAAAGTATGCATATCCTCGCGGGGCGCTTGGTTATAGGAGAGAAGCCATTAATGCATTATTGAGGAGGATGATCTGATGGTAAGGACTCATAAATCAAGGAAACGCAAGTATGCTGGAACAAGGTCGCATGGAAGGGGCAACACCAAAAAAGGAAGGGGTTCCGGTTGCAGAGGCGGCACAGGCCGCGGAGGATCCAGAAAGCATAAAAAAACATACACATATAAGTATGAAAAAGGGTTTTATGGTAGGAATGGATTTCTAAATCCAACATTGAAGAAAATTAATAAAATGAACTTATCTTCAATATCGCGGATGATTGCTAATGGGGAGATTAAGAAGAGGGATAACATATTTTATTATAAGTTCGATGGAAAAGTTCTTGGTGCTGGCACGCTATTGTTTCCGGTGGTGATTGAGGCGCAGCATTTTTCAAAAAATGCTGTGGAAAAAATTGAGCAGGTAGGTGGAGAAGCGCGCGTGCTGCAGAGCGAGAAATAGGTGTATAGATGAACCTTAATTTCCTAAAGCCTGCAATCGATCGTTTGCCAGAAGTGAGGCCGCCCAGTGTTCCCCCCTCTCTGAAAGAAAGGTTGTTCTATACCGGGGCAATATTGGTGCTGTTTTATGTAATGTATCATGTTTATCCAGTTGGCGTGATTGTTGGCGAAGATTCAAGCATGCAATTTCTGCAGTTGGTGTTGGCTTCAAAAATAGGTTCCTTAGTTACAACAGGTATTGGTCCAATTGTTCTTGCATCAATATTCCTTCAGCTGTTTGTTGGCGCCAAAATAATTGATATGGATTTGTCAGATCCAAAGAACAAAGCGCTCTTTCAAGGCGCGCAGAAGTTGCTCACAATCATACTTGCGCTTTTCGAAGCGTATGTGTATACAAATTTAATGACTATCGACCCAATTTTTGGAGCTGAAGCGACTCGCATAATAGTTGCTTTGCAGGTTGCATTAGGGTCTATATTGTTAATGTATTTTGATGAAGTCATATCGAAGTATGGTGTAGGCAGTGGAATCGGGCTGTTTATTGCGGGAGGAGTTTCTCTTGCAGTGGTTTCAGGAATGATGGGCATCCTGACAGGATTTGGAGGAATACCGCAGTCAAACACTCTTATCCACAACTTGGCTGAAGGCGGTGCGAATGCAATACCTCTTGCCATAATTGCTCTCGCTCCATTAATTTCCACGATCGTTGTTCTTGCAGCGTCCGTTTATGCAGAGGGAATCAAGGTGGAAGTTCCCCTTGCATTTGATAGGGCGCGCGGCTATGGAGGGAGGTACCCCATCAAATTTCTGTACACATCTAACATGCCAGTTATACTTGCATTTGCGTTTTTGTCATCGTTGCAGTTGGTTGGCAGGTTTATAGAGGGCATAAATGTTCAGATAGGGGGTGTAAGTTTGGCTTCATTCATAGCTGCATATGACCCTACTGGTCAGCTGTCAGGGGGATTGCTTTATCTGATAAGCCCAAACTTTCCATCACCCATAGCGATTGCGGGCGGCATGCCTGTTTACATAAATCTTATGCTGACGAGCAGCAATACTTTGCTTGTGCCATTTGTCGGAGCAGTGCTTGTGCCTCAATATGTGCATGCGATATTATATGCAATTAGTTTATGCATTCTTTCAGTAATCTTTGGTTATTTGTGGACCGAGACCTCTTCAATGACTGCACGCGATGTAGCAAACCAACTTAAAGGAGTAGGTCTATCAATTCCTGGATTTCGCAGAGATCAGCGCATGATTGAGAGAATACTTGCTAAGTACATTCCTGTGATTACAATACTTGGAAGCGGGTTTGTAGGTCTCTTGGCGGCATTTGCAGACCTCACAGGCGCGTTGGGCACAGGGACGGGTATTCTACTGACAGCGGGAATATTGTACAGAATGTATGAAGAGATGGAGTCCCAGAGGATGTTTGAGATGTACCCTGCGCTGCGGGGAATGTTGGGTGCTTGAGATGATAATTGTGATGGGCACGCCCGGTGCAGGCAAAACCACAATAATTAGGGAGTTTAGGAAGCGCCATCCTAATGCAAATGTAGTGAGTTTTGGCACTCTTATGTTTGAGATTGCTTCGCATGAACTTGGCATGCAAAACCGGGATGATATGCGCAGGCTTAAGAGATCAGAATTTCGCAGTTTGCAGAATAAGGCGGCAAACAGGCTTCTAACGCTTGGCAAAGAAATCATAGTTGATACTCACGCATCCGTTAAGACGGCTGACGGATATTACCCAGGATTTCCATATTATGTGCTCTCTAAGTTAAGCGTTGATGCATTCATATACATTCATGCATCTGTTAAAGAGATCCTTGGCAGGAGGAAGAAGGACAGATCAAGAAAGAGGGATATTGAATCTGAGCATAACATATATTTTCATGAGCAGATTAACTTATCTATGGTGTGCTCGTATTCAAGTTATGCTAATGCACCCATAAAGTTTATATTAAATGAGGATGGTAAATTAGAGCAATCGATAAAGATGTTTGAGGAGTGTGTGAGGATATGATTTCGGAGCCAATAACCATTACATTTATAATAGCGATAGCGGCAGGTGCGTACTCAGCAGTGCTTAGGTATGTGATGTATGAGTTGGGGGGCATGCGCAAGCTTATGGAAAAAAATAAGCAGTTGCAGGAAGAGATGAAGGAGATTAACAAGAAATACATTTCTGCTGCAAGGGCGAGGCGCGACAGCGAACTTAAGAAATATGAAGAAAAGATGAATAAGATGGCTGGAGATATGCTCAAATCTCAATTAAAGCCAATGTTAATAACTCTCCCTTTGCTTTTAGTATCAACATTTATTGCGGGTCAATTGCGAGAGGTCTATTCAGATTATGTGATTATGTTTCCGTTCAGCATACCTATTCCGCAATTTAATTTAGAGCATCTGATAAGTTGGAGGGATGCATTTGGTCCAGTAGGTTGGTTTTGGATAAGCTTCATGTTGTTCAGTTTCATAGCGCAGATGAAAATAGGAGGTGTGAAAAATGGTAAGACGAAGTGAAAGATCAAAAAAGAGAGTTTCATACAGGTCTCCTGGCGGTAAATTAAGAACTCGCACAAAGAGGGAGAAGATGAATGCGCCTAAATGCGCAGTATGCGGGGTTAAGCTTAAGGGCACTGCTTCAAATCCCAGAAAGGTTAGAAAAACTGAGCGCAGGCCGGAGAGGATTTTTGGCGGCAATCTGTGCCATAAATGTGCTGAGAGAGTTGTAATGTATCGCGCGAGGGTAAAGAATGGAGATATGAAAGGAATGGATGTGCCGTTGGTTTTCCAGCAGTACCTCTAAGCGCGCATGGTAGTGTTTGCGATGAAGATAAGCATATGTGGTTTAACTGGCGTTGGAAAGACAACTGCTGCCTCTTATGTTGCTCGCATGCTCAACATCCCCCATATTTCTTTTTCATTTAAGGAAGAGGCGAAACTGAGGGGAATTACGCTCTCAGAATTGCAGAAACTGGCGGAACAGAATAAAAATATCGACTTGGAGTTTGATGACAGGCAGAAGGGTGAAATTAAAAAACATGACAGCTTTGTCACAAGCACTTGGTTGGGTCCGTGGTTTGCTGATGCGGATTTGAATGTTTGGCTGTATGCAGAGGATTCTATACGTGCGGAGAGGGTTGCTAAGCGCGATGGCGTGAGTTATGAAGACGCTTTAAAAAGCATGATGAGGAGAGATGCTCAGAATAAAAAAAGGTACCTTGAAGTATATAATATAAATATTATGGATTTAAATAAATTTCATATTTGCATAAACAGCGGCGAGTTTGAACCTAAACAAATAGCCGAAATAATAATATATATTGCAAAAATGATAGGTGATAAGCATGAGGAGTATTGAACCTGGAAGAGTATGCATTAAATTAAGAGGGAGGGACGCTGGAAAAAAATGCGTGATTAAGGAGATAATTGACCATAATTTTGTGGAAGTTGTTTCAGCAGCGAGGAAAAAACCCAGGCGAGCCAACATATCCCACTTAGAGCCCCTTGATCAAATTGTTGATGTCTCCGATGAGAAAGCGTTGAAAAAGGCTCTTTCGTGATTTTTCACATTATGTTTGATATGATGTATTCTGGATCGAATTTTACAATATCTTCGTGCTTTTGCCCCACGCCAAGGTAGATTATGGGCACGCCGGTCTCTCTCATAATAGATATTGCAGTGCCCCCTTTAGCATCGCAATCAATCTTTGTGAGTATCACGCCATCAAGTCCTATGCTGTTTTTGAATGTTTCAACTTGTTGGTATAGCGAACCTCCAGCGATAGATTCCCCTATGAAAATTATTAGGTCTGGCTTTATGACTCGCTTCATTTTCTCAAGTTCTCTAAGCAAATTAACGTTCGTGTCCTGCCTGCCAGCACTGTCTATTAAAACTGCATCGATTCCTTTTGCTTCGGCATGTTTTATTGCATCATACGCAACAGCGGCAGCATCTGCTCCATAAGCATGCTTAATCACTTTAACTCCTAATTTGCCTCCATGTTCTTCCGTCTGCTCGATTGCTGCTGCTCTAAACGTATCTGATGCAGAAATGACTACTTTGAATCCATTTTTCATTAATAAGCGCGCGATTTTCGCGAGAGTGGTGGTCTTGCCTGCGCCGTTAGGTCCTACAAAAAGAATCTTGCAAGGTTTAGCGCATTCCTTAACTTTCTCAACCAAATCTGGCGCATTGCTCTCTCCAAATACCTCTTCCCTGAATATGTTTTTGAGCACTTCTTTAATTTCATCCTCCAAGTTTTGCTTAGTAAATTCAGTATCAGACAATCTCTCCTTAATTTTGCTGCAAATGTCCATTGCAACATCCGGATGCACATCTGCTTGTATTAAAGATAACTCCAACTCATCGGCAATTTCTTCAATTTTTGACTTATCAAGAGTTATTTTTTTTAGTATTGTTTTCTTTATCTTGTCCTTGATTCCAACTTTTATGCTTATTCTCTCATCATCTTGCTTACTTATTTTCTTACTCGAGATAGTTTCCGATTTTTCCTCCTCCCCTTTTACTTTAGACACAAAATTAGATATTTTTGATTTGAGAAGGTCCCACATAAAACCTACCTTATGTACTTTCGCGCTTTATCCTCGAGTTCTATAAGAGACCTTTGCGTTCTTTTCAGCTCGTCCTCCAGTCTCTTTGTAGCATTCTGCGAATCAGAAATCCTTTTCTTGAGAACTTCAATGGCTTTGTCAGGATTAAATTCTGCATACACTCCCGCGCCTATATCAACAACGTACATATTGGTGTTTTCGATCACTGCGTTCGCAAAAACGCCCGACCCAAGCGATACAAGCGCCTTATTCCCCTTCTCAAGTTTTTCTATTGAGTTGATCGTAACAGAAGATTCGAGCGAAGACATGTTTAATGCAACCAACTGGTCTTTCAATGCTTTCTGCATCTTTTGCAGGTTCTCAGCCTCAACAGCAATCCTTTGTATTTCATCTCTATTAACTTCCATGCTATGCACCGTTGATAGATTCTATATTAATCGAAACCCTCCTTATTCCATATTTGCTTCCAAAATATGCAAAAGCTTTATCTTTTGCATGATTTTCGCTGTTTGCATCTACAGAGATAGCAAACTTTCGGTTATCTCCTCTCAAATTAATCGTTCCTTTGATTTCGTATTTCATACAACCACCTACACAACCCTGCTCCCTTCAGCAAGGTCCTTGTCAAGCTTTAACAGAGAAACAATGCTTCCGTTGTCCGCGCAGAGTATCATCCCTTGCGACATGACACCAAATATCTTTTTGGGCTCAAGATTTAAAAGCATTATGATTTTCCTCCCGAGAAGTTCATCTGGGTCATACTGATCAGCAATTCCTGAAACAACAGTTCGTTCGTCATTTCCCGTATCAACTGTCAGCTTCAATAAATTTCTGCTTCCTTCAATGCGCTCTGCATTCTTAATCCTGACAACGCGCATATCTAGTTTTGCGAAATCCTCATAAGATATGTTTTCCATAAACTCACCTGTTCGAAAATCCCAACCCATTATCTATCCTCATTGCCTCTATGCCAGTGGTTAGGTCGCCAACAACATACCCTTTGCTGTTCGCGATTATTCCATATGACGGGAATGAGAAGCCAAAATTTACTGTTGAGTTTATCCCATCTACTTTTAGTATTCGTCCAATGCTTTTGATTTCATCATCATTGGCGTCATTATGCGCGATAAATCCATTATTGGTGGCAGTGCAGCAGCTCCCAGTTGTGTTATAATTTGCAATCTTCATAGGAATTGTTTCAACGCCAAGGTTGTCTCCAATTATCTTAAGGTCTGATTTGCTAAGAAGGGGGGAGGCAATAGCGCCTTTATCGTTGCAACAGACCAAATTACCAATAGCAGTGTATTTGCTTTTGATAATGCCTACATTAAGCCCAGTTTTTTGCTTCAATAGCTCAACTTCATCTCTATAGCTGATATGAGGAATGATTATTCCATTGTTGTTCATGGCGCAGTATATGCCTAAAAGCGAACTGCCTGAAAAACTCAATCTAACCGCTTCTGTTTGCAGACGTTTAGTTATGCGCTCTTCAAATTTCCCAAGCGAATCTTCAGGGATAAGCACATGCTCATCGTTTGCTTTTGCATATATGCCGATGTACGAGTTCCCGTAAAAATTAAGTTTTATCATTTTTAGATTGCACCTTATCCGCCTTAGTTGCAGCGCGCTTCTTTGCCTTACCCTTAGTATTCTTGTTATTTACTTTTTCTTTTTCAACCTTCTTTTTCTCAGCAGCTGGTTTCTGCTCCTTAACCTTATTCTTCTTCGTTGCTTTCACTTTTTCTTTCCCGTCCGCAATCTCTGATTCAAGAGAGACCATAACTGTACCGTCCTTATCCTTCATCAATTTCAGTTTTAGTTTCTTCGGAGGTTTTTGTATGCCGTTCCTCCATACATATTCATTAACTTCTTGCGTGATTATAATTTTCTCATCATCCGTTTTCATATGCCTGCTTGCAAATCTTCTAAGCATTTTTATGGCTTTCCGCGCCCGCTCTGTATGCCTTCCCATCGCGTAAAGCTTGCTTAAGTTTACTGTATAAACTCTCTCGATCATCTTATCACCTACATTTCGCGCAGCTTCTTGCGGCTAAGCTTCAACTTCCTGGTCCTCCAGTTTCTTCGTTTGGTGTTTTCGCTAACTTTTCGGTTCGTTTTCGCAGCAACGAACAATGGCAATCTCCTATTTTGCCTAACCTTTTTAGCAAGCATAATCTTCTTTTTATGCCTCAAATCCTTAACCATACTATCACTTCCTGCGTATTTGTATGCTCGGTTCTCTCCTTTCAGTAACTTTAGAGAGTATGGCGAGCAGTTCATCATCAGACAGCTTCTTGCGCAATCTACCGCTTCCCGCAAGCTGCACAATAAGTTCAACGATTTTATCATACAATTCAGGGTTGACTGTTTTGATATTCATTACACGCTCGTATGCTTTCCCATCGAGAAATCTCCTTACAACCTCTTTTTTCTTCTCTTCGATGTACGCAGCTTGAATTCTTTCCTGCAACTGCTTCTTTCTAATATTATCAAGTTCTTCATCCATATTTATCACTATTGTTTAAGCGCAGAATCAACAAATTTTCTGCCCTCAGGAGTTAAGACTCTTCCGTCATTCTCCTTCTTAAGCAGGCCTGCCTGTTCGAGCTGCTGAAACGCCTTTCTTACCGCGGACCCGCCTGCATCTCTATGGTGAGCTGATTTAACTACATGCCTTGCCCTGCCGCCGTAATGCACCCTGAGACCGCCTATGCTTACTCTCCCCCTCACATACGCTTGCCTCAGGATTGACGCGCATCTCTTATACCAGAAGTTTGGGTCTTCTGGCATCCTCTCCACATGAGAACCCGTTTTCGCATAACCTGCAAATGCAGGGGGTTTCACAGCACTGTTTTCCATAAGCTTTTTTGACACAGCTTCGATGAACGCATTTGGCTCAATATCATGCACCTTCATTCATACACCTCTTGCATAACCATACCTCTTCACATAACCGCATCCGCACGCATACTCCGTGCAATGCGTTTTGCTATTATTTCTCACATGGACATTCTTTCCGAATATCCATGGAATATAGCACATTTTGCAGTATTTTAAGCCCATTTCCTTTTTTAATCTTACTCTATGCTTTAGCTGAATCATCCTAGCCAGCTGGCAGTATCTTTTTGCTAACTGCGCATTCCCTTCTTCCAATCTTTTCCTGGCGAGATGCGTGAGTACAGCAATTCTCTCCTGCGCAATCTCCCTAATCCTGTTCTTATCTCTTCTATTTCTCCTCATGATCGCATTCTCTTGAATGGGCCAGGGGAGATTTGAACTCCCGACCTACGGCTCGCCTAAACCCATCTATATCAGACGGAGTCATATAAGACCGCCGCTCTGACCAGGCTGAGCTACTGGCCCATGTAATCCTCCAGTAGCGAAGGACATCAACGCTCTCTGCTGTTGATGCAGGCTGAGCTACTGGCCCATGTAATCCTGCAGTAGCGAAGGACATCAACGCTCTCTGCTGTTGATGCAGACTGAGCTACTGGCCCATGCTAATGCTAATTCTTAAAAGAAGAAACCTTTATATACCTTCGAGAACCTGCGCCAGCGCTTTGAAATCCTCCTCTAAAACAGGTTTCAGTTTTTGGTTATATATCGCCGCAGCGGGATGGTACATAGGGAATATAATCAAATGAGCATATAGATTATCAACCTTGCATGGTTTCCCATGCGCAACCCCTATTCCTGGAAATTCAATGCCATATTTCTCAAATAAATGCTGGGATGCATACCTGCCCAATCCAACGAGCACTTTAGGTTTCATAATTTCAATCTGCATGTCCAAATATGGCGCGCATGCCTCAATTTCTTCTTTTTCAGGGTCCCTGTTGTTTGGAGGCCTGCATTTCACAATATTCGTGATGAAAACATCCTCTCTTTTCAACCCGGCTTTTTCAAGCATCTCGTTCAGCAGCTGCCC
>JAJSAH010000019.1 GCA_024274875.1 archaeon | reverse complement strand
AGTTTATTATAAGTTTATTATAAGTTTATTATAAGTTTATTATAAGTTTATTATAAGTTTATTATAAGTTTATTATAAGTTTATTATAAGTTTATTATAAGTTTATTATAAGTTTAACTGAAATTTATCACAGATTTAATATATTTTGATGCAATACCTTTGCATGAATAGGGTGGCGTATGAATATTTATTTGCACTGTGCATATTTATGCTGTTTTTAACGGCAGTTCTGCATCTTACGAATGGATTGCTGTTGCGCGTTGTAGAATCAATCACATTAATCATACTCCAAATAACAGGCGTTGTATACTTAATAGGCACTTATAGACAATCTCGCATAAAATGGATAGGCCTCCTGATAATCGCATTGTCACTAACATTCGCTGGCACAGTATTTGATAGGTTCATATCCGGAGGGATGCAATCGCATGAAAATATAATAGATCTGTTTTGGGTTGCATCCTACTTCCTTTACTTGTATTCATTCTATACTATGGTTAAGTTTGTATTCATAAACATTACTCGCACCAACAGATTGATTCACATTCTTTTGACAGTTTTGTTTTTTGTGATAGGATTTGTTATAGCATTTAACTGGACTCTTGATATAGGCATATTGATGCAACCAACTGTGGTTTATTTCATATATTCAGTAATTTCCATATCTCTTTTCAGCATGGCTCTGTATGCATATCTCGGAGGTGGGATGAATCCGCTCAGCAATGTTGTCGGCATATTTTGTTTGGGCTCTCTGCTTTTAGTGGTTTACTCAATGCTCGACAATTATTCAAAAATTAATGGCATAAGAGAAATTGCTTCGGGCGCATACCTGTTATACCTCCTCTTTTATGTGATTATGTTGTACGGAATGCGGAAGATGTTGGAGGTGGTTTCTAATGAGAAGGAGAAAATATTCCAATAGTTCAACCAATTGTCCCAAGAATGTTGTCAGGAGCAAGATACCTGAAGATACGCTTATGGAATCTCAAAGCATATATACCGAGCAATGCCAGACGATTAAATCTGCAGAGGTTTTATACAGTGTTAAAGATCATTTCCTTCAAGTTAAGTCTGTCTTGGATGTTAAAGGCCATTTCTATGTTCCAAAGAGCATAATTAAGAAACTAAGCGATTTTCCAGATCATTTGACTGATATAGAGACCACATTATGCTATAATCAAATGGTATATGCATTTCTCTATCATGTAATTAAATCAGGTTTGGCAAAGCAGATATTGGCGGAATCAGGTTTTACGCAAACAGACCTTGCAAAATTTAGGGATGATTCGGTGTTGCGGAGGTTAAATATGTATAAAACATACTTATTGCGCGGTGGCGACCCATCAAAGCTCGTTGCACTTGATATGTTCAGGTTGATTGCGCGATTAAGTGAAATTGATCCAGTGATGCTCCGCGACATCCAATTCATGTTATCTTTTATAATTGGCAAGGATGATGTGAAATTTTGGAAGCCTATTGAAATAACTAACTCAATACAAGGATGCGTGACGCTTAAAAGATATATTGTAAAACGGCCTGATCTGATTTTTATAAACACCAGTTATGATTTTGAAGGCGGGAAAGCGGTTGGAGATGTAATGCTTGCGATACTTTTTAGCAAATGACTATTTTATTTTTTTCTCTATTCTGTCCAGTCTCTCAAAAACTTCCTGCCAGGCAGGGCTGCGTTTGATCGCAGCTTTTTCTCTTGCCTGTGGCAGTTTTACTACTCCCTCCATTATGTAACCTGCAACCCATGCAAACAAAAACGCAGCAGGGACAAACAGTAGGATTAATTCCGAAGTATATGTTAATGGCACTGCATTTCTCAGCTTGTCAGAAGTTGCAATCACGAGCAGTGCGAAATTAACTATCGATAACAACTGCAACCCCACGCTGAACCTGAACCATTGTTCAGCAATAAAATCACGAATATTTCTCAACATAAACATATGTTAATGCTTATATTTATATAATTTCTAACGATTAATGCACTATGAAGCATGCTTTGATGTTATTATATCTCATGCTGCTTTCATTAACTGTGCATTCAGTTGATCTCAATTGCCCTGAATATTCAGATTACAATGATTGCATGAGCAAATGTTCATTTGATACTGATCCGTGTGCGGCATATCTTGGATCATGTGATTATTACTGCGAGTATCTTAAACCTATTGAGACGGGCAATTGGAGTGAAGAACCGAGCGTTGAGGATGCAGAGTTTGATGTGGATTTTTGCATAAACAATTGTGTAGGTGTTATGTGCGGAGATAATGCAGAGGATTGCACATTCCGCGCGCAGTGCGTAAGTTATTGCAGCACATGCGATAAATACGGAGAAGGATGTGAAGAATACATGCAACAAGACAATCAAACTGAACCGCAGGGCAATATTGAATGCGAGGATGATTGCTCCCAGACATTTTGCAGAGATGGTCTATATTATTACGATGGTTATTGCGGAGATGATGGACAATGCTACTATTATACGTTTGAATGCGCTTATGGTTGCGATGAATACGGGAGCTCGTGCGAGAAACCTCCTGAGAAAGGAATTCCATCCCTAACTGTTGATTTATCAAAAGATCATGCCTACTTAAATGGAAAGGATTCTGTTAAAATCGATGTCGTGTTAACATATTCTGGTGGCGCTCCTGTTAAAGGCGCGCGCGTGTATTTTGAGTTGGATGATCCTAAATCTACTGGCATGCTTGGTATGTGGGATAGAGTGCATAAATCAAAATCAACAGATTCCAATGGCAGAGCATCCATTACAATCTCCTTTCCAGATATTAATGGCATAAGCAAAATTTATTGGGATGAGTTTCCCTATGATCTGAGTTTGAAAGTTTATGGAATAAAGCACACGGATGGCGAGGAGTGGAAGGTTGAGAAATCATTAAAAATGTCCGTTAGATCTCCAGCTCCAAAGATTGAATCTATATCAGTTAACCCAAAAACGGTTGTTTCATATTCGTCATACAACATTTCAGTAGAAATATCTGATGATAAAGATGATGTTTATACATACACTTTAACAAGCCCAACTTTATGCGGAAAGTTTAGGCTTAATGATGGAATGGAGCGCATAGATACAGAAGGTGCAAAATTCAGCAGTTCCGATAAATCAACAACTATAGAATGGGATTCAATACAGCGCGGGTTGACCCCATTAGAGATTGCTCTCGCTGCTAATGTGCTCGAATCTGCTGAATCATCTCTGCAAGATGTTGCTGCAACAACTACCAAAGAGATCGCTGAAGAACGCGCTGAAAAAATAGCTGCAAAATCGCTCACAAAAAAATTATTGGGCTGGCTAGTGCCGATCGCAGATACTGCATGGAATATAAAAGGCATGGTTGATGATGCAAAGCATTTTGTTGAAATCGGCAAGCAAACAGAACGCGCATCAGGTTCATACGAAGGAGGTTTATTGTTAATAGATATGGGTATTACAACGGTAAAGATATACATAGGAGCAGTTTCTTCAACAGTCTCAGCAATACCTTTGGTAGGGAAAGCGGCAACATACGGCAATGATATTGCGCAAAGTGTGTTAGGTTCTGTGCGTGATTATGTTGATAATGCTGCTTTAAGAGAAAGAATACTTAACTCCGAACCTATGGAAATGCCTTGCATGATTAGAGTAGATGTTGAAGATGGCGATGGTTATGCATCCACAAAAACGATTTCATTCCCAGTTAGGTATGTTGGATTTAAAAGGACGCAGGACGGTGGTTAGATGAAATACTATGTTTTATTGCTCATTATATTAAGCGCAGCAACATATTCTGCATCAATGTATGAGAATTTAATTGATTCATTTTATCAAGCGACTGTTGATGAAGATTATGGTGCGTATTTATCATATATTGATACATCGAATTGGTCCCAGGAAGATTATGATGTGATGGAGAACATGGTTGAAGGAGTCTGGCAAAATTATGACACTGAATCATATTCAATATCCAACTTTCATTACGAGGTAAATGGAGATTATGCGATGGCAGTGTATAATCTTGAATCTGCAATAACGGGCTATGAGAACATTAATGTAAACCTAACATACGTTGCGCTGTTTCATAATGTTGGTGGCTCATGGAAAATTGCATTCAATATGCCTCTCGCAGATTACCTTGATTTCACGGATACAATGTCCTACATAAATTCATACAAAGAAGTTGTTGATATTGAAACGGAAAAATATGCTCAACCCAACAATCCAGGAATAATATTGATAGATGGTGAAATTCCGGAGAATCTAGATTATGAGCTTGAACAAGACCTTAAATACTGCATATCCAATGATTACTGCATAAATAATGGTTTAGGTAACGCATGCATAAACAATGAATGTTTAATCGCCGAAAGCCCTGCGCAATCAGAGTTTGAAGACAGTGAAAATGAACCGCAGCTCTCCTCTGGAATATGCATGGCATTTCCTTTATTGCTGTTATTTTTATTTGGGTTTTCTGCATTTAAACATTTCATGTGCATATAATAATGGGAGAGGTGAGAGGTTAAGGGTTCTCAAGCTTTCCCATGAATAAAATCCCTGCATCTTTGTGCTCAATTATGTATATGAACGGATGATCTGCCCTGAAATGAATGATAATTAATTGCGCGGGAAGTGAAGTAAGTCCAGCAACAATGCCTGTTGCAGCAGCAGCTTCTGTGCCCTCCTCATCAACTTTGATGTATGCCTTATGAACAACGCTCGATACATACAAACCTCTTTTTTCAGTCATCCCAGATAAATCAGCTCTATTTGGGTCGAACACATCAACTGCGCCCAAGCGTTTTATGGGTTCTGTTATTTCGTAAGCATCAGTTCTAACTTCGAATTTAGGCAGTTCAACATACACATACTCATATCCCATTCTTTTCTTATACTCAACATACTTTTCATAAGTGAATTCCTGCTCAAATTCATTCAGCGTTTTATTGGGCAGAATCACATACATAGATATGTTTCCATTATATGGAAGTTCTAACACCTCAACGCCGTTTACATAGGCATATCTTAGCGTTTCTCCTTTGTATTCATTCCCTAACTGCATCATTTTAATTTGTTTTTTTGTTCCGTCTTCCAATATAAAATAGTCATCCTTAGTCCTATACTTGTCAAATTTGTGTTCCCATTTACCCTTAAAATATATTGCATTCGCTATGATTGACCGCGTATTTATTGGAATATCTGCAATCAAGTTTTTTATCCTGCTATTCGTTTTTTGCTCTATCCAACCGTTTATTTGGCTTTTTGCTTCTTCTGGATTGTTGATGAAATCAACATTTTTCGAGTGCGCTCCGTATCGCGTTCTTAAAATCTCTAAATATCCCTTTCTCACATCGAATTCTTCTTGAATCCATATTGAATTTGCATTCCTCAACACATATTGCTGTGAGTTATCGTTCAGAATGTTTTGAATTTCTGCATAGTTAGGTCTCATCTTCTCTTTATCCAGATATCCAAATGCATCTCGGAGCTGTTGTTCGGAGCTTCCGTTTGCGCCCTCATACAACACAGCAAACGCGCTGTACATGCTGAACGGAGAAAAGAACAAATTTTCGTAATCCCTCATTTCCATATACATTTTGAATGCGAACAAGTTATTGCTCTCTTTAATTGCATTCATGCCATCAAGGGTATGGCCCAAACTATCCAACTTCTCTTCCGGGCCAATCTTTTCCGGACCAATCTCTTTCGGGCCAATGCAGCCCAATAGCAGAGCAACAAATATAACAGCAATCGCAACTTTTCCGTTCATATTAACACCTTATTCCTTACCTATGTGGAGCTATAACTATATTATTCTTATTATATATAAGCGATCACAGATTTTTTAAGCGGGCATATTCTCATGCAACTCTTTCCTTCTCATTTCCAATGCATCAACTTTCATTCCTCTGAATTCTGCTGCGGTCTGCACTTTGCATCCGAGTTCTTTCCCATAGTCCTCAACCTCTGCAATTCTTTCCTTGTATTTTGGATCTCTCAAAAAATGATGGTCATAAACAAGTATTTTAACCCCTGCATCAATCATTTTTTTCATGTTTGCTAATGCATTCCCTAAATTCTTATTGCCATACCTGTAGATTATATATGAAAGAGGACCATCCAGAAAGACGATGCTTGCTCTGTTGTTTAATATTGGCTCTAATTGCTCTTTAAGCGCAGGACCTTCAACATCGCTTGTATGCACAAGAACTTCCCTTCCATCATCAATGATTGTCTCAACAACATAGCCCAGCCTGATCCCTGGACCATGCGGAACCGCTCTTGAAAATTTTATTTCAGTATTCCCGACGCATATGTTCTTGCCTTCGGCATATTCAAGACTGCAAATTTCTTTTATTTTTGGAAGAAAGTATGCGGCTCTTTCTTTCTGGCTCTTGTTAATATTTTGCGTAGGATGTTTTACAAACACATGCTTTCCTTTGAATATCTCTGGATGTTCTGGATCATGATGGTCATAATGGTAATGCGATATGCAAACATGCTCAGCCTTTTCCATATATTTTTTTATCTGCTCCCAGTGCTCATTCATTCTTTCAATCTCTATAGGATGGGGAGGCAATCCAAACCTTACAGGAGCTAGCGATACTCCAGGGTCTATGAATAATTTCACATCTTTTGTTTCGATGTAGGTTGCCATAGACCGCGTTCCTAATGAATCGAATGCAACAGGTATGATTTTCACAATGACATATTAATGCTAAAAAATTAAAATAGCATTAAACTGCAACTGTGTCCTCACCAGCAAATAATTCTGACAATGATATAGTTGGGCGGTTTAATGTTGAGAATTTAACTCTTTTGCTCAATTTCGCCAACAGCACGACGCCGCTAAGGATTTTGTTTTCATGCGCTTCCCCAGCATACAGCGAAATGTAAGTTGACATCCTCTCTTTAACTCCTTCTTTAATACCACATATTTCCTTCTCAAGAATGCTGATGTAATCCTTCCAATACACAAATCCTTTCCCCATAATCATAAACTCGATTCCATACGCACCCTTTTTTACCTTTGTTAATGCGATATAATCCAATTCATTACAGATTATATTTATTACCTTATCGGAAATTCCTCTATTTCCCATTGCGAGCACATTTTTCTTCCATATATCCAAAGTGCATTCATTAAGCGGTAGGCTATGAGCAAGAAGAACTTTAAAATCTCCTTTTGGAACTTTTTTTATTATGGGCTCATCGCTATTTTCACATATTTTTGCGATGTGCGCCAACGGCTTTCTGTTGTGCCGTGATGCTTTTTGCACTCTTTCAAGAGCTTTCATGATATATTCTTTGCAAGTAAGTTATATATATACTTTGTTATATGATAAACGCTGCTAGTCCCTTCTTTTTACTGCCAAAAGGCAAACATATTCTACGAGCTTACTGATTTCAAATTATGCAAATACCGTGTTAAGTATAGGCAAACAGGAAACGCGCACTTAAAAATAAGACGCCTCGGCCGGGGTTCGAACCCGGGTCGCGGCCTATCTGCATCCCGAAAAGGGCTGCCATATCTCTTTTCCGCCAGCGCTTTTAGGCATCCCGAAAAGGGCTGCGACAGGGCCGAATGCTAAACCACTACACTACCGAGGCATATGCTCTATTTTTAGCAAGAATAAAATTTATATTTATGCCTATATCTCTCCTGTGTATTTTTTGTATATTATGAGCAATATCACCAGGAATATTATTATTCCGGCAATCAATGTCACGATATCTATGCCGCTTTTTTCTTTAACCTCCTCAGGTTTCTCTTCTTCACCATCTTTTTTCTCGCTCTCGATTTTTCCGGTGCTTTTTACAATTATGCTGTCCACATAGCTCTGCGCATTTCCCTGCGCATCAAACGCCTCTATCTCGAAATTTATCTTAACATCATATTTAAGCGGTATTGTTGCTTGGAATGCATCTTTGCCAGTTTGGTACATGCTCACTGAACTCCACCCTTCATTTCCAATTTTATACCTTAATCTTGCCGGGTCAGATTCTCTCAAACCGCTTCCCTTACTTCCAGGATCCCTTATGCTTGCGCTGATGATTATTGCATTCTCATCTTCATCAGCTTCCTTGCTTACGAGAACTATTGTTGGCGGCGTCTCATCAACAACCACATCCATATCAACATCATCAGACAACGCAAGTTCAACTTTTCTGAATCCACCCTTATATCTCACGAGCACCTCAACATTATCGCTCAGTATTTTCTCGAAGGTTATGTATCCATTCTCATCGCTTTCTTTCGTTATATTGTTAAGCATTGCTTCAGCATGCATAACATTTCCATTATCATCAACAACCCTCAGCCTAATATTGTATCTTGGTATTATTGCGTAGGCAATCTCATCATTTCCATTGATTTTTCCTTGCACAGTCCGTTTTTTTCCTTCGTATTCCACTGAAATTGAGTATGATTTCTTATTCAACACATTTACCCATGCCATTCCGTTTGAATCAGTTTCATATTCCATCCCTGCATACCTAACTACTGCGTTAGATATGGGCCTCTGCTTTTGATCCCTTACATACACAGTAACCCTGTATGCATCCATGAAAAATGTTTTAAGATATGTTTTGCTGTGGCATCTTTCTCCAAGCGTGCTGCACACAATTTTCTCAGATTGGTATTCTCCGCTGTAGTTTGCAGACAGGTAATAGTATCTTATCTCATACAGATTGTTATCAACATTATTCGAGAATGTGAAATCAACTCTTCCGGTTTCATCAGTTATTAGTGTGGAATGCCCATCAAGATTGCTGTCTCTGTAAATTGGAAAATTGTTTTTTTGATATTTTATTTCTATAACTGCTCCTTTAAGCGGCCGATTCTTTGCATCAACCACATGAACTTCCAACGACTCCGTCCACGCAGCATGCATGAATGAGAACAATAAGATAAATGCAAGCAAAACAGCAGATTTCATAAACATATTTCAGCATCGATAATTTATATTTTTATATCTTACCTTTCTGCCTATCCATAATAATTTTTTTTGCGGCTCTGTCCAGATCAAGCTCGCCCCTTTTAAGAAGCATCCCCTGCCGTTTAGCGATTTTCTCAATAATCTTTGATGGAGATTCAGAACTGTTTAAGTTCAGTTTGTAATGCTTGCGCAGGAATTCAACACCGCGCTTTTTCATCACATCAACTATTATGCGTTCAGCGGCTGCTTCTGGGTTCTTTATTTTGCTTGGGCTAATGACGAACGAGCTGACAAGTTCAGATTCGCTCATCCTTGCCCTATTTATTACCACTCCGGGCGTATCATACATCAATATATTCTCCTTAATTTTCAGCCATTGAATTCCTTTTGTTTCCCCAGGTGTTGCGCTTACTCTTGCAGACCTTCTGCCTCTCAGCATGTTTATAAGCGATGATTTCCCAACATTTGGATATCCTATGACCCCTACTCTGATAAGGCGTTTTTCAGATTTCGCAATCATTGAGAGCTTGCTAAGCAGAGTTCTTTTTCCTTTGCGCGTCCTTGTTGAAACGAACACTGCCTGTCTGTATTTCTTGCGCAGTGCATCCAACACATTCTTAGGGCAAATATCTATCTTATTGAACACGATGATTATTCGTTTTCGGGTTTTGAATGGAAAAAGAGTTTTTAGGTTGCGCGGATCAGCAACCCTTATAATTACATCGCATTCTCTTCGTATTGCATCTATTGCTTTCATGCGTATGGTGCCTCTATCTCAGGCAGGTCGAGTTTAAGAGTGTCTTTAAGCTCTTTAAACCTGTTCCTTATTGTAACTTCCGTAATTCCCGCAGCTTCTGCAACTTCTTTTTGGGTTCTCTGTTCATTATGGTGCAGGCATGAGGCGTACACTGCTGCCGCAGCAAGCCCTGTGGGGCCCCTTCCTGATATAAGTTTCCTATCTATCGCATCTTTAAGTATATCAATAGCGGTCTCCTGCACTCTTCCGCTTAATCCCAGTGCGGTAACGAATCTTGGGACATAATGCAGCGGATTTGCGAGCGGAATTCCTATTTTCAGTTCGCTTACAAGTATTCTGTAAGTTCTTCCGATGTCTTTTCTTTTAACTCCCGACACCTGCGCGATTTCTGCAAGCGTTCTCGGCATGTTTCTTTGCCTGCATACTGCATATATAACAGCTGCTACAAGCGCTTCAATATTCTTTCCTCTCACACCCTTCTCTATGCATCTCCTGTACATCAGCGCGGCTTCTTCTCTTATGGACTCATGCAACCCCAGGTAAGACGCAATCTTATCAAGTTCGGTCAATGCTATCGCAAGATTTCTTTCAACCGAGCTTTGTATGCTGCTTCTTTTATGCCATTTTCTCATTCTGTATAGTTGCGCCTGTTTTTTCGTTGTGATTTTTGCGCCTCTTATATCTCTGTTATACTGGTCAATCTCAGTGCTCAAACCTTTGTTAGGCCTCATAAGTTTTATCGGCGCGCCGGTTCTAGCGCGCTTGTCTCTTTGCTGCGAATCGAACGCCCTCCATTCAGGACCCTCATCAACCATACTATCACTAATAACCAACCCGCAGGTAGCGCAAATGAGCTCTCCACGCTCATAATCTTGTATAATTTTCGTTCCGGTACATTCAGGACATTTTTTTTCAGCCATTCATACACCTCTAAGATACTTATTTAAAACTTACGTGCAGCTAATACTCTCTTTCATAACATTTATAAACTTTTCTAAACTCCCACTTCTAATAATAATTTTTGCATGCATAATATAAGCAATGAGCAGCGCAAGGACCTATTTTATCGTAAAGCCTAAGCTGAGAGGTTATGCGCTAATCATTGCTGCGCTCATAGCGGTGGCCATTATTATCTCTGCATATTTGTACTTAGAAGGAGTCCACTATTTTTGGGTGGTAGACAGCCTGATTTTCCTTGGAGTTGTTTATGTGTTCATGCGTATGATGGCCCTCTCTTTTTATACCTATAAAATTACCGATACTTCAGTTGAAAAATCAAAGAGGTTTGTAACAGACAGCGTTCATAAAATGCCCATACGCAGAATACAGAGTTATGAAATACATGCTGGTCTGTTAGATAAGCTTGCTGGCACTGCAACGATGGTTTTAAAGCATGCTGCCAGAGACAAACCCACCATGAGCTTGCACTGCATTGGCGTTGAGTACATAGAAAGCATTGAGAATGCGATTGAGCTTATCATCAGGAAGGATATACGCGGGCCAGATGATTTTAAAAGATAATGGCGTATTTATTACTGTGATTGCATGGACAAAGATGTTTCGTTCGGCGTGGTTGAACTAGGGGTATTGGGCAAGCTCTCAAAGCGCAAACCCGCAAAGAAAGATGTGCTTAGGCGTTTAGATGCGATTGAGAAAAGCATTCATACTGCGCGCATGCCCACATCAAGAAAAATAACTGCCTTGTATTTGGTTGGTGCGTTAAAATCCAAGACGCGCAAATACTGGGTAAGATTGTCCAAAGGGGAAGGCGCTTTTCTCATAGAAGACGATATGGTTAGGTTGAGGCGCATTTTAGATGACCCTCTTAAAGAGTACTCTTCTGCAGCGGCAGGCATTTCTAAAGAAGAGAAGAATATGAATGCATTGTTTAGGTGGATGGAAGAGGAGCTTTCATTCCCTGAAGACTGCGCGATAGAATATATCATGCAAAAAATAGATGAAATGCGCGCAGATGCTGAATCATTAGGCAATGAAATAATCCTTCATGAGTTTGAGCATAATGCGTCAAAACTGCGCGATGCGGCTGAACACAGAATCGCTGCTCTTAGAAAGATTAAAACTAAGCTGAACCGATATGTTTAAATAGTTGTATATATCTACAAAAAGGTGATATAATGAGATACCAAGAACCGCAGGAGCAGACCCGCTTTGAAAAAGGAAAAACGCTGGGGACATTGGAGCAGAACAGGTTTCTTTTTTGGCATTATTACAAGGATTCAAGGATAGAAGATTTTATTTATGAGCATGGTTTGGATGGTTCTGTGAATGACCTTATGTCAAAGTTCGGGACGATAAATGTTGGCGGGAAGCAGTATGAAGCTCAAGAATTCTTAACTGCGCTGAGAGCGCACAGAGATTTGATAAATTATTTTTCATTTAAGCTTGCCGTGGACAAGGAAGGCAATGTGAGATTGTATGCATACATTGAAGCAAAATTTTACCATTTGAAAAAGCTTAAAGCGTCTGGAGATAGGAACGCTGATTTGTTGTATCGCGCAGTGTTCCAGCAGAAAAAGCCCAAGGGTGAGGTTGTTGCTGAGATGAAAGTTGTTGATAAGAAATTTTTCACTTGGAATAAAATAGATAATCTGGATCCGAGCTATGTCGGGGAATGGGAAATATGATGCGAATAAAGCGGCGCAGGGCAATGAGCGCAGCAAGGAAGAGCGCGTTTGCGTTTTGCGCAGCATCCCTATTGGCTTTCGGTGGGTGCAAGTGTTCATCAACAGCCCCGCGCAGGCCTGCGGAAGTAAGCAGAATTACTGAGAGAGATGTGAATGGGCTCTGGAAATTGTTTTTTGTGCGCAGTTCATGCAAGTATGGCAGAGAGTTTTATTCTGCAAAAATCTCCAACGGCTCAATGCTATTGATAGGCAAAGGCAAGACAGATATTAACTTGCTCAAAATAAATGGTGTTATGGATGGATCTCCTTACATAACTGCAGATAAGCTTTATGTGCATGTGCTCGTTGCCCGTTCAGCAGGCAGCACTTTATTTAGAATACATAAATCAACAAAGGAAGTGATGCGCGCGGAAGTTAGCGTTAGCATGAATGAACCTGTGAGCATAGGTTCAAACAGAGGTAATGTGTACATTATTGCGAACGGAGCGCGCAGTTTGTATATTGCGCATCCAGATGGAGTTGTTAGAGAGATCGGGCTGAATCTTGTGCTTGAACATGAAGATATTGATCGCATAATTCATCCTGTTTTGGATACTAATGCAAGCGGGAGCGTTGTTGTCGTTGGCAAGGGCTTTAAGAATGCATACATTATAGACCCAAATGAGAATGTTGTTAAATATGTCCCATTGAACAATGTGAGCGAGCTTGGGCGCCCGCGCATAGATATAAACGATGACTTGCTTTGCATACTCCCAGATGAAAAATCCGATGTAATATGCATAAACGGGGATGGAGAAGTTCAAGCCGTTTTGATTAATAATCCTGAAAGAGCCGAGGGGGAGATTTGAACTCCCGTATACCGGTTTCAGCTAATCATTCCATACGGTCATAAAACCGATATGTGCAAACGACCATGTTGCGAAGGGCCGCGCTGTGGGCCCTTCGTCTGCAGCCGGTCGCATAGCCTTTCTGCCACCTCGGCATTTACTGCCTTAGCAATTTTATGCAGGCATAATTTTTATTGTTTTGCGGCAGATTTAACATATGGTCACGATAATATACTCTCCTTTTCCAGGCCTGCGATCTGCTTCAAAAGTTGCAAGGTTGTTGGTGAAGCATCGGTTAGCCGCCTGCGTTAACATAATTCAATCATACAGCGTTTATGAATGGAAAGGCAAACTCGAAAAGTCAAGAGAGCATGTGCTGTTGGTAAAAACTGCCAAGCGCAGAAGAACTACGGCAATTCGCATGATAGAGGAAAACCACCCTTATGATCTGCCCGCTATACTCTGGTGGAATGTTGATTCCACTAAACAATTTAATGAATGGGTGCGAAACAATACAAAGGTGAGATAATGGAAGTTGAAATCAAGAAGACAACAATAGGTCATCTTTTGGTTGCGAAATTGAATAAGGGCGAGCGCATAAATGCAGAGCCTGGTGCGATAATTTCATCTTCTGGAGAAGTTGAGATAAAGAGCGAACTTGCAGGTGGATTGGCATCAGGCGCGTTAAGAATGCTTGGTGGTGGTGAAAGCGCATTCATAAACAAAATCACTGCTGTTGAAGATGCAATAGTTGAACTGGGAACCACCTTGCCCAGCGAGATAGTTGAGGTTGATTTGGATGGCGCTATGATTTTAGGTGATGGAGTCTATCTTGCGCACGCTGGCGATATAGACATCTCCGCAAAATTCGGTGGACTCTCATCTTTGAGCGCAGGCGCAGGGCTGATGTTCCTTCACGCGAGCGGCAAGGGAAAACTATACTTAGCAGGCGCGGAGAGCATGTTCGTTAAGGATTTAGTTGATGGGGAAACATTCTACTTAGACAATTCCTGCTTTGTTGGAGTAGATGAGAATGCGAATATGGAGAGGTTCATCGCGGGCAAAGGCCTTGTCAGTAAGATAGCTGGCGGCGAAGGAATTATGCTTAAAATAACTGGGCCTGCAAAAGTATATTATCAAACGGAGAGCCCAAGCTCGCTTGCAAGATATTTGAGCAGATTCATTAAAGGTTAGGCAATATATTTTCCCTAACGATTTTTTTACTTATTTTCACCAGGTTTATTTCTTTGATTTCTTTCCTGCCGTTGAATTCGATTTCATATCCAGATAATGGGTTTGGGAATGTGAATTCTTTTCGATAAGGCAAGGAGTATTTTATTGACATGTGCTCAAGTATTGGAGCAATATGCGAATCATGCGTTATGATTACTGTATTTTTCTGCATTTTCCTCATCCATTCGATGAATTCATGCACGAATTCTTTTAACGAGTATTTAATGCATCCCATCCTTCTCCATGCAGCGAACCTCTCATAATAGGGGCTATCTCTGCTTGGAAGATTATAATTTTCATTCCAGAACAAATACTCGCTTTCTACCACATATCCCAACGAAGGCAGTGCGTTTATGCTCTCTCGAATCACTTTTCCTCTTATAAACAGGTTCATTAATCTGCCAGTTTGGTAGCATCTGTGCACATTGCTTGTAATTACATCTGCTTTTTTGAATCCTTCTGAAAGCAGTTTGCCTGCCTTCAGCGCAGCGATCTTCCCTTTAAATGTCAGTTTTGCGAACGGCGCATGCCGTGGAGACTTAATCTTTTTCCTGTATGAATGCCTTAATACAACCACTCGCATAATTCTATTCAAATTAGTTTGGGATATAAACATTTCCATCCCGTAAAGAATTAGGCCAGCCCATCGGACTGGCGGTGGCGTACTTACGCGGCTTATAGCCGCAACTCGGAGTGGAGCTACAGTAATACTTTTGGCATAAATATTTATAAGCTTTTGCTACCTAAATGGACGGCGATTTCTTCTCAGAAGCTTTGAATCCCTCAGAAATGGCGAAATTTGTATATCATTAAATATCTGCTCAACTTGCTTAGGGTCTATCATAGCCCTTAAATCTACATCAATGAGTATGGCTGGGTAGGAATAGCTGTCATTTATTGCACAGAGCGCATAAATTTTTTGCATAAGTTCCTCATTATATCCTATAGTTTCAACTCTTATCGGCCAGTCATTTTCTCCTGCTTTTATGTAAGTAACTTTCATATCCTCTGCATATGGCATGAAATCCTTCAGCACATTGTTCATTTTTGCATCTTTGCTGTATGTTAGGGGTTCAGTCATCTCCCCTTTTTTCAATGAAAGGTTCAGGAGTGTTGTATCCGTGCTGTTGCTTGCAACCTGTTCCCACTCTTTTCCTAAATGCTCCTCAATGAACCTCTTGCTTCTGCTGTCTTTAACAATCCCAGCAATTTTTCTGTTGTGTTTTGAGAACAGTTTAAGGTATTTTCCCTTTAGCTCCTCATACATTTTTCTCAATCTATTATTTGACGGCTTATCGCTTTGCAATGGGACGATACTACCATCTATGAACATTATATCGCATTTCTCAGCGATTTCTTGCGCGAGTGAGATCTCCTCATTCAATCTTACGAGATTTCTATACTGGTTTAACTCAACCAAATCCATCGTGCCGTGCGTATGCAATTTTTCATTAGGTATCGATGACGGAATATATTCATGTGATTTGAGTTTTCCATCCTTGTATTCAAACACTGCTCCTGCGGTTTTAGTGATTATCAAATCGAATGAATGGAATTCCTGCGCAACTATGCTGGCATCCACCGCCCCTACCCTAATATTCATATTTGCATTGCTGAGGCATTTTTTTATAATGCCCATATTTCTTATCTGGTCAGCGCATTTTATTCGTTCATCTTCAATTCTCCTAAGAGTGCTTACCAGCTCCTGCACATTCATGAATTCGCTTAGCATTTGAATGTATATAATACTTTGGCAAGTTATTTTCCTTATGGACGAGATTGAGCAAGTTATCATAGTGCGCTGCGATTTGAACATGGGCAAAGGCAAGGCGGTTGCTCAGGGATGCCATGCGGCAGTTCGCGCATATGAAATGGCCAAGCAGGAGACACCAAGAATAGTTTCTGATTGGAAGATGCAAGGCGAGAAAAAGATTGTTTTGAAGGCGGATTTAGAAGCAATAATGCGCATATATGAAAACGCGCGCAATGAGTTGCCGTGCGCACTCATAAGAGATGCTGGGCTGACTCAGCTTGAGCCAGGCACTGTGACTGCTCTTGGGATCGGCCCGGCGCGGAGAAGTGATATACATCCTTTAACAGGTTCGCTGAAACTCTTGTAATTTTTAAATATGGCAATCATGAAATATTTATAAATATTCTGAACTAACCTGTTTTATGGGCTTGCCTCTTAAAGAGAAGAAAAAAGTTTCAAAGCAGAAGCCCGGCGCTAAGAAAGGCGCGTTTAAGGGGAAGCTGCTTGGCGAGCAAAGCCAGAAGCTTAGGGTTGATCAGGGAGAGAGCGAAATGGTAGTGATAGGCGAGATAGCAAAGCCCGGTGTAGGTGAAGAACCTAATATTAATGAAAGAGGTGAATCTATGGGAGAAACAAGATGGGATTTGTTTTTGGCATACTTTTTTGCGCCAATAGGTAGCTTGGTGCTATGGCTTATGAATAAGGAAGACAGAACGGTGTTCCACTGCAAGCAGTCCGCTGTTTTGTGGGTGGTGGCGTTTGTGCTGTCCTTCTTTATGATTGGCATTTTGGTATGGCTTTACATGCTCTATGTTGGCTGGAAAGCAGCTAATGGTGAGGATGTAGCTGTCCCCGTGGTTACAGATATGCTGAAAAAGTAATTTTTTATATTTTATACACTTGCACGTGCGGAATCCCTCCCACGCGCACGATGTTTTTTCTTTTTATGATCCCTTTTTTTAGGAGGAAGTTCACGCTTTTTTTACCCACTGCATTTATGGATTCGAAATGATCACCCAAGAGATCTGCGTCATTTCCGATGTAGAATTCTGCATAATCTTTTAAGTTTATTATGCGTTTTTCATCTTTGATTATTTTTCCTATAAGTTCTTTATCGCATAATGCAAACACAACTCTTCCATTCATTTCGTGCCTTCTGCAGTGCATATGCTTATACTGAATAGAACTTATTTAAACATTCACTCTAAATTATAACTTATGGATTCGCCGCAGGAGAATGAAGATGTTGATAAGATCTATGAGGAACTGGTTGCCAGGTCTAACGAGTTTTATGAAAGCGGAGAGTATGAAGAGGCATTGGAAACATATGATGACGCGAGCAAGTTAGACCCAAAGCAAGGTCTGGCGTGGTACATGAAAGGCATGACTCTGTTTAAGATGGGCAAGTATGATGAAGCGCTGTTGGCGTTTGATATGGCGTCGAAGTTGGACATAAACCTAATTGAACCATTGCTCGGAAAAGCGTATGTGCATATCAAGCTGTTTGATTTTGAGAATGCAGTATCAATTCTTAAGGAGGCGTTTATTAAATGCATGGATACTCAAACTGCCTGCCTGCTTGGCCTTTGCTATGTTTTGTTGGATAATGACAAGGAAGCAACAGTGTGGTTTAAGCGTGCGATTGAAAAGGACAAGGAATTTACGCTTAAGTTTTTCGATGAGTTGTATGTGGAGCTTATACTGAAGGATGAGAACATCACCGCAGATGAGAAAGTTGCAGTAAAAGCATCCATAGACAAACTCAAGAAAAAATTAACCCAATAATTTTTTGAGCACTGATAAGAGCCCTTTAACCCATTTTTTCTTAAATCCTGATATCATTCCAAATATTTCTTTGGTGGATAATTTTTTAGCGTGAGATGTGTATGCATGCTCCTTTTTCATCTCTCCCATGACTTCCTTCTCTTTGAACGCCTCGCCCTTTTTTTCAGCAATCTCCGGTCCGCTTTTTTTATACGCTCCCTCGCTTGACATAATCCTATTTAATTAGCAAATATTAAAAACATAAACTGCAATATATCAGTATGAGTGATGAGCGCAAATCAATCGCTTCGCGAGGCATACCCAGCAAAGAGGCATTCTATCTTCCTGCACATTATTCCTCCGAGCTGCGCAAGTTCCAGGATAATGATGAAAATATGCTGCGCAATTATTGGAGTTTGGATGAACTGGTAAATTTCATATTCCCAGCTAAGTATCAGCCAAAATACAATAAGATAGCGCTAAAATTTCTTGATGAGCTGGCATCGCGCCAGAAATTAGAGGGCAGAGAAATTTCGGCTTTTTTAAGAACCAATTCTATTTCAAAAGCGACATTTTACAACAGGGTCTTGCCGAGGCTCAAGCGCATAGGCGTTGTAAAAGTTGAGAGGGAAACGATTTCTCCTGAGCGCAGCAAACAGAAGTACAGGCCCATGATGATTTCATTGAGCAAAACATTTGGGAATTATCTTACAAAAATAGGAGAATCATGGTTGGCAATAGTCGATGATGTCAGGAGCAGGCAAGCGCAGAAGGATGAACTTAAAAAATAAGAAAGTTATGCCTCTCCAGGCTCATCTAAGTTTAGAAATAAATCCTCTTCCAATTCGCTGTCCAATATCTCTTTCCTAGCTACTGTCAAATCCATCTGCATGTCTACTCTCTCAAGCGCAATGTACAGCAGTTCTATGCAATTAAGCGCCTTCCGCTCCTGCGATGGTGTTTTGGCATTTATTACTTCTTGTTCCTTAATCCATGCGAATACATTAAGCGTGTGCTCAATATCCAGCAGCACCTGTTCAGGATCTGCCCTAGACGATGCCCTCACAAATTCCTTGTGAATATCATCCAGAAATCTTTGCGTTCCCTCATTAGTCAGCACGTTTGAATTGTTATTTAAAGAATAAAATATATTTCTTATGTTCTCAAGCATAAGCATATCCTCATTAACGCGTCTTTTGCATTTGCTGCTCTTATCGCGTTTAGCATGCTTTGTGATCAATGCCATAATTTTTAAACAGGGCGACCATTTATAAATTTTGCGATTTTTGAGGAGAGCATTACCATAACCATTGGACCCAAAATGCATTTGAGCAGGCACAATGAATAACTTTAAAAACTTTTACTTTTTATTTAAACCATTCTCTTCTTTTTGTGGTGTTTAGATGGAACAGAATTTTGACCCGAAGAAAGGTACTACAACAGTGGGATTAGTTGGCAAGGATGGAGTGGTGCTTGCTGCGGACATGCGCGCTAGCATGGGCTATTTTATAGCTAACAAAGAAGCTGAGAAAATTCATAAGTTAGATGACAGGATTGGCATGACGATTGCTGGCAGCGTGGGTGATGCTCAGGCATTAGTAAGGTGGATGCAGGCTGAATTGAGGTTGTACAATCTTCAGAATGGAAAGCATATGTCGGTTGAATCTACGGCAACGCTTTTATCTAATATATTATTCCAGCAGAAATTCTTCCCTTTTCTTGTGCAGTTGGTTGTGGCAGGTGTTGATGAGAACGGTCCATCAATATTCAACTTGGATCCGATTGGCGGAGTAACAACTGAGAAATACACTTCCACAGGCAGCGGCTCTCCTGTTGCGTACGGAGTTTTGGAAAGCAATTATAAAGAAGGCATGAATGTTGAGCAGTTGCTTCCCATAGCCGCGAGAGCGATAAACATAGCTATGAAGCGAGATGCTGCCACAGGCGATGGAATAAATTTAGTCAGCATAACCTCAAAAGGATACAAGAAGTATTCAAAGGAAGAGATAGAGACTCTTCTTAAGAAATAATTGCATGCATGGAAACGTTTGATAGTTATGCTTCAAGTATTTTGTATTCATATGCATAGTTAGAGGTATATAACATGGATAAGGCAGAGATGAAAAAGAAGGCGGAGGAATTGCTGCCTCATGAGTGTGGATTGGCTTCAGTTGAGTTTGAAGGTCCCGATGTGGCAATATACCTTACAAACCCTGCTCCGTTTTACGAGAGCGAGGAGCACATAAAAACGCTTTCCAGAGGTTTGCGGAAAAAAATCCTTGTAAGGTGCGATGCATCTGTACGCATGCCTCCTGAACAGGCTCTTGAATTCATACGAAAAATCATTCCCGAGGATGCTGGTGTTGAGGAGAACGGCATTACATTCATACCCGAGTTTGGCGTTGTTGTTATAAACGCGCTAAAGCCAGGTTTAGTCATAGGGAAAAGCGGTTCAAACTTAAAACAGATAATCATAGAGACCAAATGGGCTCCGCGCGTTCAGCGCTCTCCCACAATTCCCTCTAATATAATAAAAGGCATTCGCGGTTCTGAGGCAGGGCTCGCTAGCGAACGTAAGAAATTTCTGAAGAGTTTTGGAAAAAAGATTAATGTTAAGAGAGAGGAGAGCGGAGTTGATTGGGTTAAAGCAGTTGCGTTAGGTGCTTTTAAAGAAATAGGCAGAAGCTGCCTTCTTGTCCAGACAAACAAGGATCATGTGCTCATAGATATGGGCATGAATATAGATACTGTTGATTCCAACCGCGCATATCCTTATTTGAGCAGCATTGGTTTGGCAATAGAAGATATAGATGCAGTCATAATCAGCCATGCGCATACTGATCACAGTGGTTTCCTTCCTTATTTATTCAAGCTCGGATATGATGGTCCTGTGTTTTGCACGCCACCAACGCGCGATATAATGACCTTATTGCAGTTCGATAATATTAAAATTGCAAACATGATGGGTAAAGAGCCGTTATACTCTGATTCAGATGTGCGCAAGGCTGTTGCGCACACAATAACGCGCAATTATGGAGAAGTTACTGATATAACTCCGAACATAAAACTTACATTCAGAAATGCCGGCCATATTCTTGGAAGCGCAACCGTTCATTTGCACATAGGCGAGGGGAAGCACAATATAGTATATACTGGAGATGTTAGATACACGCCTTCTGTTTTATTTGATCCTGCGGACACGATGTTCCCGCGCGTTGAGACGCTGTTCATAGAGAGCACATACGGCGGCAAAACTGATATAATGCCCCGCTCCTACGAACGCGATCAAAAGTTATGGGATTCGTGCATGGAGACGCTAAAGAGGGGCGGCAAGGTTCTCATACCAGTATTTTCTGTTGGGAGGTCGCAGGAAGTTATGCTAACGCTTGAGAAATTTGTGCGCGGGAAAGAGGATGAGTTTCCTTACAAGGTGTACATGGACGGCATGATTTTAGAGACTACTGCATTCCATACAGCATATCCGCAGTATTTGAAGAGAACTATTCAACGCAGAATACTTAGCGATGAATCTCCGTTTGAATCCCCAATATTTGAACCCGTAAAAAAGAACCGCAAGGATATTGTTGAAGGCGAACCGTGCATAATATTGGCACCTTCAGGGATGCTTACCGGAGGACCTTCGAACGAGTACTTGAAACTGCTTGCTGAAGAGCCTAAGAATTCATTGTTCTTTGTAGGTTATCAGTCATCCACTTCAATCGGCCGCAGGATACAGAACGGTTAAAAGGAGATCCAGATTACTGATAATGATGGCAGGATTAAGAGCCTGAAAATAAATATGGAGAATAAAACAATTGAAGGATTCTCCGGCCACTCAGACAGGAGGCAGTTGATTGCGTTTGTAAGGGATATGAACCAGCAGTTTAGAAATGTATTCACCATGCATGGTGAGCCTGGAAAATGCGAGAACATGGCAAAAACCCTTGGATACATATTTAAGACTGAAGCGAGGGCACCTATGAATTTAGATGGGTTCAGGATTGCATGATTCCCTTTTTTGCATTCTCTATTCTCCAATTGGAGAAATGTTTAAAACATTAGTTTTTTAAATTCGCATAGAGGTGAGCAGCATGGATGTGTTTAAGATTATGAATTCTAAACATCATGTTCAGAGGTTGAACGGTAGGAAATCATATTTGAAACCGAAAATTGAGAACATACTCTATCCATCTAAAGAGTGCGCGCGCAAAAGATGGCTTGACGCAGCTTTGTTTGCTTATGTGAAGAGCAATGACTTAAACAATGCATGCGCCATCATTGATTTAGGCGCCAGCCCAAATGCGAGGAATGAGTTTAGTTGGACCGCGCTAATTCTTGCATCGGCCAATGGGTATTATGATATCGCAAAATTATTGATAGATAAAGGTGCAGATGTTAATGCGCAAAGCATTGGCGGTGTTACATCTCTTATGGTATCTTCTTTATGGAGGCATTTTAAAGTGGTGGAATTGCTTGTGAACAACGGTGCAAATGTTAATGCACGCGAGCATGCGTTTGGGTTGAATGTCATGATGTTCGCCATAGGAGGCCTTTCCAATCCCATAATGTCATACCTTTCTGAGCATGGGGCAAGGTTGTGAGAACCAAAAATGAAAATTAGTTGCATTTAGAATACAAGCAATCATTTTCTATGCACTGGAAGCATCCATTGGTCACCACCAGTGATTTCCTATTGCATTTCGGGCATATTTTAAGTTGCGCGGGATCAATCTCATCTTTGTTCAATTTCTCAACCATGCGGTTATCATCTTCCTTCTCCTCTAGCACGCCAAGATCAATGAATGCAGTTTCCAGCAGGTCAGCAATTTCGCTGTACAATGACGGCACATACTTTCCCTCTTTATACATTCCTCCGTTAGGGTCGTATATGCTCCTTAATTCTTCCAAGATGAATGTCGAATCGCCGCCCCTCCTAAATATTGCTGAGATGAGCCTGGTTAATACAGCATATTCTGGCGCTTTGCTCAAATCTTTAGTATTTATGAACACTTCAAATGGTCTGTTCTTACCATTTTCCTCTCTTATGTATGATATTGTGATGTATAATGCATTGTTTATAAACCCGCTCTTAAGCTTGTACACTCTCGCATCGAGCACAGGAGGTCTCCTAATCACCTTAACCTCCCCTACCGCTTGACTGTCCAAGGTCTCCTCCACAACAATCTCATTCGCATTCTTATTCATACTCAAATCAATCATGTTTTCACCTCATTATTTTCTTTAAGGAAATGGTACACAGTGGTAAGCTTCTGGTCTGGCATGACCAGTATGGTGCTCCCTGTTGCAGTAATTTCCCTCTCCCCAACTTTTATCTTAAATTTCTTATCGCTCATCTTTTGGAAAACAGTTTTGCCATCTCCCGTAGAAAGCACAGGATACCTGCTGCCATCCCTGTAAACAGTAATCCCCTTCAACCCATTTTTCCACGCGTTTATGTATATATTCGAAATAATTTCAGGGTGAATATTCTCTGGAAGATTAACTGTGGATGATATGCTATGGTCAACATATTTTTGGCATACTGCTTGTATGCGCACTCTTTTAAGCGGCTCGATTGCATGTGCAGTCCTGAAGAAATGTTCTGGGAGGTATTGTTTCATTTCATCTTCATCATTTGTATCCTGCACTTCATTCTCCAATCCTTTGAAATCCAAGTATGCCTGCACAGTAGGATGGAACACTTTGAACACTTTATCAAAACTCTCGCTTCTTCTTAAATAATACAATGCGAATATTGGTTCAATACCGCTGCTAACTCCAATATAATTCTTATCTCTTGCTTTGAATCCAACTGCAATGTTTGATATTGTTCCTGTTGGCGCGATTGATATTAAAGCTATGTTGCGTAGCCCATGCTCCTTGATCAGCTGTTTTGTGTCATCATCAAGTGCTTCTTTGAAGAAAGGGTTTTTTGAGTATTTCTCGAAATTGAAAACCTCGCACTTCCCCTTCTCTTTTGCAATGTTTGCGGACGCTTTGTATGCTTGATTAGCAACAAATTTCATAATCCTCTCCATGATTTGCACTCCTTCATCAGAATCATAAGCCACTCCGAGTTGGTTTAGCATATCAGCAATTCCCATAACTCCAAGCCCAACTCTCCTCGTTTGCCTTACAGATTCCTTCTGCTTTTCCAATGGGTTAAGCAATTCATTCCAGCTTACTACATTATCAAGAAACCTCACGCAATTGTTTATTGAGTATTTCATTCGTTCCCAATCAATTTCAGCATCATCTGAGTATCCGCGGTTGACAAATGATGAAAGGTTTATGCTGGCGAGATTGCATGCGCCGCCGTCCTCTAGAGGCACTTCTGCGCATGGATTCGTAGAACCGATAGATCTCCCCACATAGTTGGATGGGCTGTACTTGCTCATTTTACTCCAGAAAATCAGTCCAGGTTCAGCTGCCCTGTAATTTCCCTCAATAAACTTATTCCACACATCTCTTGCCTTAACCAATCTCTTTATGCTCCCCGTATTCTCAGAACCAAAATACAAAAGGAAATCCCCTGCCTGCCTTATTGCAAGGTCATACTCCTCATCCTCCAGCTTTATGATGTAATCCCCATAAACATCTCTCTTATGCACATCGCCCAAATCTTCTTTTAGAATGTTTTTTGTGTAATGTCCGAGCAAGAAATCACTCAGGTCTTCAAACGCATCAAACTTTCCTAATAATTCATACTCATCGATATTTTTTGATGGCATGCCATAAGAATAATGCACTTCGCTGTAATCTTGATACATATCCATAACAACTTCCTTATTCTTCTTTTTGTAAACCAAATAAGCGTCTCTTCCATGCCTATTCTGTTCTGTGAGGGCATGCATAAACTCATCGCTCACTTTAACGCTTATGTTCGCGAACCGCACTTGCGTATTCTCCATCGCTATTTTTTTGATCTTCTCAATATGCTCCTCGTTGAACATGCCGCTCCATTTCGCCTGCTCCACAATTTTATTTGTTATCCAATTTGGGATGCTTTTAACTCCTATGAAATCGAATATGTCTGGATGCTTTATATCTATTGTAAGCATTAAGGCGCCTCTCCTGCCGCTCTGCCCAATCAATCCAGTTGTTAAAGAATACAACTCCATAAAGCTGACTGCTCCAGTCGAATTATCAGCAGCGTTATGCACAACAGATCCTTTCGGCCTCAAGCAGGACATATCTATGCCTATGCCTCCTCCATAGCTGTAAGTCCTTGCGGCTTCATATGCGGTTTTATATATAGATTCTATGCTGTCATCTTGTATGATTGACACAAAACAATTTGCCAGGGTTTTCAACCTGTACAAATCGCCCGCACCTGCGAGCACCCTGCCGCCAGGGATGTATGCGCTATTGTAAAGATCATTATAAAAATTGATTGCCCACTCTTCCGCAACCTTATCCTCCTTCTCCACTGCTGATACGAATGCGCTCAATCTCGCGAACACATCCTCCGGCTTTGATTCGATGCATCCGCCCCTTAAATCCTTAAGGTAATATTTTTTCTTGAATATGCTGTTAGCAAGCTCATTATCTCCAAGGTAATTCTGATGAACTGGCAGCTTGCCCTGGTCCTGCATTTTCCTGAGGCGCATGTATATCCTTTTGTACCTAACCAGATACTCTTCAGGCAGCATGCTTGCAAGCTTACTCTTATGGCTGAACATTTCCCCGAATGAATTGGCGCTCTCCTCAATTTCATACTCTGGCACAACTATGGACAACTTCCCCACCCTTTATGAATTAGTGTGTTATTTTTATAAGGAAGCAATTTCAGACGATTTATATATCTTCGGAGATGATTTCATATTCCTTAAAAAAGGGAAAAAACGCTCAGTTTGGCTGTTTTAAGCAAATAAGTGATTAAAACTCTGTGTTTTTCATATAAATGCCTATCCTATCTTTGTTTCATTTATTTAGTGCTTTAACTCTTTTTTTCATTTGGCGCGAGAGTTTTATATATATTATATCTCTGAATAAACTATGCAAATTATTGCTTTGAACTCCAAAAACCTCAGAAGGTTTAACCCTGCAGTGATAAAGAGGTTTGAGGATAAAGGCATTCGCATAATTGTAAACAAGGATAAGATGGCAATTGAGTTCAGCTGCGATGATCCGTATATGGAGATGAAATGCAGCGATGTTATAAAGAGCATGGCAGTAGGGGGTGTTGATTCAAAAACCGCTTTCAAGCTTTTTTCAGATTCATATGTGCTAAAAATAATCGATTTAAGCGAGATTTTAAGATCCAAGAAGGATGTGCGCAGGATAATGGGAAGGATTATTGGCTCAAATGGAAAGATGAAGCTGTTTATGGAGGATATTACCGAAACTGATATAAATATGTTCGAAGATAAAATAATTATAATTGGAGCTATTGAAGGAGTGGAGTTGGCGTCTGAGGCGGTAAATGCTCTTATAAGAGGCGCGCCGCATAAAAAAGTGTACAGGCTTTTAGAAGCAGGCAGGCGCACCATTAAGGAATCTAAAATGAGATTGTGGAAAGGTGAAATGGATGTCTGAGATTAAGGAGGCAAAGGAGATATTTGAGGAGTTTAGGGAGCATTCTGTTGCTGAGTTCTTCACCAAGAACAAGCAGATGCTTGGCTTTTCTGGCAAGGTGCGGTCGCTGACCACAGTTATACATGAATATGTAACTAATTCGTTAGATGCGTGTGAAGAGGCAGGCATTCTTCCCGACATTACTGTTAAAATCACAACTTTGCCAGATGATAATGTGCTCGTTAAGGTTTCGGATAATGGTCCTGGGATCCCGCTGGATCATGTGGGAAAGGCCCTGGGCATGATGCTTGCAGGGACGAAGTTTCACAGGTATATGCAGCAGAGAGGACAGCAAGGCATAGGAGCAGCGGGATGCACTATGTTTGCTCAATTAACGAGCGGCAAACCTGTTCATATAAAAACCTCGACTGGTAACGGGAAAGTTATAGAGTGCAATGTTTCGATTAATGTGAAAACGAACGAGCCGACGGTATCTGATATAACCGAGTATGATGCAGAATACAGAGGCATAGAAATAACCGCGGAATTTGCTGATGTTAAGTATGATCGCAGCGATTACGGCCCGTTGGAATATTTAAAGCGAACTGCGATTGCAAACCCTCATGCAGAGATATTGTTCATCGATCCAGAAGGCAGGAAAGTAAGGTTTCCGAGGGTTTCTGATGTGATGCCTGACAGGCCGCACGAAGTGCTGCCTCATCCTCTTGGATTGGAGCCCCATGTGTTGTACAACATGATGAGGATATCTCCTGCAAGAAAGATTAGTTCATTCTTAACTTCTGAGTTGGCACGTGTGTCATCTTCAAAAGTTGAGGAGCTTAAATCGCTTCTGCCGCAGCTTGATTTTGACATATCCCCAAAGGATATTGCGTGGGAGGATGCCCGCAGGCTTGTGAAAGCGTTCAAGCGCATAAAATGGATTGCGCCGTCCGCTGATGGTTTGAGGCCTATTGGAAAAGAGCAGGTTGAGATCGCGCTGAGAAGTTTGCTCAACCCGGAATTTGTATCAGTCCGTTCCAGGCCTCCTAAAGTGTACAAGGGCGGCGTGCCGTTTATAGTAGAGGTTGCGATTGCTTACGGTGGTGGCGCAGGCAGGCGCACGGGAAGCACAAATGCTGAGATAATGAGGTTTGCTAACAGATCTCCATTGCTGTTCGATGCTGGCGGCTGTGCTATCACAAAAGCCATAAAGAGCGTTGATTGGAAGAGGTATGAGGTAAAAGATTTCGAGAACGCTCCAATATCTATATTTGTGAATGTGGTTTCGGCGTTCGTTCCATATACTGGAGCTGGAAAGCAATCCATCGCTTCTGAACCCGAGGTGTTGGATGAGATTAAGTTTGCTGTGATGGATGTTGCAAGAGACCTTAATAGGTATTTGTTGGGCAAGGTAAGGGTTGCAAGGAAGGAGGCGAAGCGGAAGGCTATATTGAGATACATACACCAATTGGCTCTGAACCTTCCTTTGCTTGCTAACAGCGGCGACCCTGAAATGCTAGAAAAAAAGCTCACTAAGATGGTTTTTGAGAAGTTCAAAGCCGAGGAAGCTGAGGAAAAGAAAGAGGTCAAGTTAAGAAAGATTATGGTTGAGGAATCATCTGGTGAGGAAGGAAAATCTGATGAAGAGGGCGGGATAGAATTTGATGAGGAGGACATGTAAATAGGTGATGTTTATGGTGAAAGGCAGGAAAGTAGATAATGTTGCTTATGAAAGATTGGTTAACCTTGGCAGGGAGACTCTTCAGGAAATTAACTCGGATACATCTCCTTCATTTTATGCTCCTGTGCGCAGCAGGTCAAATGTGTCATTCAGTGAAGATACTGGTACTCTTGTTCTTGGAGACAAGAAGGAGAAAAGAACATTCGTTCATGTCTCGCAGGCCAAGAAATTTATGCAGACGATTGCAATAGCAGCCAAACTGAAGAAATTTCTTGAAGAGGGGTTGCACACGAGCATCAGAGGTTTGTTCTACCAGCTCAAGTTCAGTTTAGGCGAGGATCTTGATGAAGAGTTGTTCAGCGAGCAGTCAGAATCGAACCCTCTTATTGAAGACCTTGAAGCGTCGCTTGACCTAAAGCGCGAGGATTTCAACTTAAGCACGGACCGAAAAGGAGTGGTTGCCGGAAACATGATAATTAAGGATAGGTTCGGAGGCGAAGAGAATACCATAGATGCAAGCAAACAAGGAAGGAGCGGTTGGATGATCCCGAGCGATGTTGATAATGATATGGAATTTGTTGATGTGAATGCCGATTATGTGCTGGTGGTAGAGAAGGATGCGCTGTGGCAGAGGCTGAATGAAGATAAGTTCTGGAAGAAGAACAACTGCATACTGATTACTCCTAAGGGCCAGGCCTCTAGGGGAACGAGAAGGTTGATACGCAAGCTTGCTGATATGAAATTGCCTGTATATGTGTTCACTGATTGCGATGCATGGGGGTGGTATATATATTGGGCGATTAAGACAGGTTCGATGAATCTTGCATACCTTACGAAGCATTTGGCAACTCCAGAAGCAAGGTTTATTGGGGTTACGATGTCTGACATTAACGAGTATGATTTCTTGAATAAGCTTACTATAAAAGCTAAGGATGTTGATATTAAGCGCGCAGAAGAAATGAAATCATACCCTTGGATTTCCAGGCATAAGGAATGGGTTGAGGAGCTCGATATTGTGCTCAAAACAAAGAAAAAACTTGAGCAGGATGCGTTGTAGGGCAAAAAGCTCACTTTCGTTGGAGAATATGTGAAAGACAAGATTGAGAATAATAAAGTCCTTCCATGATTTTTATTTTTGTAATATTACAGCATAATTGACATAGCGAGCGCTCCGATTACGCTTATGAGTATGAACGGCATGTAAGGTGGCAGTTTTCCATACACAGGAACTTTTGAGATCTTCGCTTTCTTTATTTTGCTGATTTGTTTTGCGGTGAGCAGTCTCTCAAGCTTAAGCTTTTCAATAATCTTTTTATCCATCTCTTCAACAGCCAGTATATCTTCCTCAATAATCTGGTTGGGCTTAACCCACGTAATCATGCTCTTTGTTAAGTCGTTTTTAATGAGCGCGAATATTGCTGAGATTACACCAACAACTATAGCAAGCAGCGCCAGCCAGTCAAGATATATGGAGTGCATGATGTATGCAATTATTCCATACCCAACAATCCATACAAATGCAGTAATCATATCCTGCATTTTTGGGTTCAGGTTGCGGTTCTTGGATAAGTACGATGCTTCTAAATATACTGCCATAAGCAATGCTGAGAGCAGGAGCACAATAATTATGGATGGAGTTGCGCCAATCTGCAGGGGCAGGAGAAGCATCAAACCGCTTATGAATAACACATCAGCCCCTCCTATGTACCCCAACCTATATATAAGATACCCTAACGCAAATATTCCTGCAGCAGCTCCAATCTTTACTGCAATTATTCCTTCCATAAAAAACATATACAGCAGGCATACTGCTACAAACGAATATGACAACCAATCAGGAATTACGCGCTTTTTGAACAAATCATAGTATGAAGCGACACCAAGAAACAATATTGCGATCGCAAATTCGAGCATCCTACCACCAATCTACAATATATTCATCAAATAGTTTTATAACATCTAACTGCACGCACTTAGCATGGCAACCTGCAATGCTTGAAAAGCTTGGGCATGTTCTCCCATCATCGCCGCTGATGAGTTCTTTGATGTATGTCCCTGACTCACACCTAATAATAAATGAATAGGTTCCATTTAGTTTTTTAGCATGAACCGATTTAATTTCCCTTACTCTAACCTTATCAGCTCTCCTGTGCACTACTCTCAGCGGAGTTCTCTGCTCAACCCTTTCTATTACGCAGATGTTCTTTAATGTTTGCTCATTTACATCTTCATTAAACTCAACGACTGCCTCATACAATTTATCTAATCTAGCAAGTTTTACTATGCTTACAAATGGCCTATTAACTCTTTTCAGCACTTGCAGTTCAACATCACCTTTTGATAATTCTAGAACCAGTTTTTCAAATGCATCTAAATCAACATCTCTTGTTTTAGGGTTTTCTATCTCTATAACGCACAACCTCCCATCACCGAGCATTTGCACATCAACATCTTCTCTCCCTGCACCGTGGAGGTATGCATTATCAGAATTAAACAATACGCCAGCTGCATCAACAATATAATCCTCAACAGATTTATACTTGTCCCACCGCGTCTGCGAAAGATTGCGCGAATATTTATTATATCTGCACAGCAGGAAGATAGGATTTATTTTTACACTGCAATCATGCGATCTAAGATCGAACACAAACATGATATCTCCTTCGGCTTTCGCCTCTTTTCCGGTCTTATTGCAAATAATCTCTCTCGCTCTCCTGTTAAGCTCGCTTTTCAATGAATTGCTTCGCAACCCCTCCCGTTTAATTAGGTCCTCCTCCTCTTTCAACCATTCTTTAGGAACTCTGACCGAAGTTGTGAATGAATTATATTGAATGCCTGATGCGCATTCTAAAGCCATATTAACTAATTTTTCTATTTCATTCGCGCGTTTGCTGCCCATAGAAAACACTCATTATATTCATCACACTTTTTTAAGTATGATTGAACCCTTCTCCCGCGTTCTTAGCACTATGCAATCTCTTCCGTATTCATTCTTGGCAGCATACAATGCATTATCTGCATATCTTGCCATCGTTTCGCATATTCTGCGTATGCTGAAATTATCTTTTAATGGTTCGTGCTCCAGCGTAGCGATACCTATGCTTACTGTTGGCTTGATTAGATGAACATTTCCATCATTATCGCGTATCTTAATGCCTTTTTTCACAGATTCTGAGATGCGATTGGCAATGCAAATTGCATCATCTCTATCAACATTAGCGATGATTGCAAATTCTTCACCGCCTATCCTGAACACTTCGCACTCGCTCATTCTTATTGAATTAGATAACTGCTTTGCAAGGAATCTCAGCAATGAATCGCCCGCGCCATGCCCATATGTGTCATTCACTGATTTAAAATGATCAGCATCTATGTATATTAACGAGAGCGGATTTCCCGAGTTGATTGCGCGCAATATCTTCATAGGAAGCTCTACATCATACCTTCTTCTTGTTTTGAGCGATGTCAAAGGATCGCTTTGCAATTCTAAGTGCATCGCGATGATCCGCGCAACGCTTGCTGAATATAAAAGCAAGTTGAACGGCTCTTTTTCACTATGCCCATTAAAACCTATGTTGGTTCCGCTGATTTCAAGCATCCCCAGGCATTTTTTTTGGAATACCATTGGTGTTATAATCCCCACTGGCTGATGAAGAGAAAGCCCATGAGTGTCATTACTGACAATATTGAAATCGTGCGGGATTAGCGTGAATGTATACATAATGTTTCTTTGGCAGTTCCAGTATGCGCCAAGGTTTCGATTTGGTTGAAAAGGGTTCAGTTTCCCTAATAAAGTTGGAATGTATGCAGGGCATTTGATAACCATCTCTTCATTAACTATGCTGTATCTTGCGTGCGGGTCGATGCATTCATCCTCGTAATTAATCATGTGCAAGTATACAGAAAATTCCCCTTGCAATGTGTTGAATATGATTCGTATAACCTCATTCAAGCTTTCTTCCTCAAATGTGCTTTTTGCGATGAGCTCATACAAAGAAGTGCTTAATGCTCTCCCTGCATCTGCATTCCTTCTCTTAAATATTCTTTCGAATATTCCTTTTCTTAACACTGAACGGGTTCTGATATCTATGTTTTTTGTTCGCATGGCGGAAATTTATCAAAATCTTTATATAAACATTCCGATATCTCTCGTGCGAAATAATTATTTAATTATATGCGTCCAAACTTATCCGAGATTGTTTATGCATCAGAACATCGCTCCTGTCGTCTAGTCCGGTCAAGGATGCGGCCCTTTCGTGCGCTGCAAGCGCAAGGATAGGCTGAGACCCGGGTTCAAATCCCGGCGGGAGCACTCATTTCATTCGCGCACCCGCCTTGCAAATCTTCGATTTGCCACTCTCGCTTTGCTTCGCAAACCTCGATCCCGGTGGGAGCACTCATTTCATTCGCGCACCCGCCTTGCAAATTAGATATTTATGCTATATCTGTTTCTCCAGCAGGCAGTAATGCAATAACCTCATCAATATTCGCATTGAGTT
>JAJSAH010000018.1 GCA_024274875.1 archaeon | reverse complement strand
GATTTGCAAGGCTGGCGCAGAAACATAATGAATGCGGCAGCCGGGATCGAGGTTTGCGAAGCAAAGCGAGAGTGGCAAATCTTTGATTTGCAAGGCTGGCGCAGAAACATAATGAATGCGGCAGCCGGGATTTGAACCCGGATCATAGGCTTTCCTCATGCCTTCTTTTGGCGAAGCTTTTCTTGGAAAGCAGGTATTCCTGCGCACCAGAGAAAAGGTTCTTGGAAGGCCCATGTCCTAACCAGGTTAGACTACTGCCGCAGGATTGATGTTTTTAGGCTGCTAATGATTAAAAAATTATAATTAGAATGGGGCTGCCCAGATTTCCAGAACTATTGCTTTTGAACTGGGGTCTCCAGCTTATCCTACAATTGAGAGGCGCAAAGTATTTTATCTCCTCTCTGCAGTGCCCGAAGCTGGTAGCATACCAGGCTAGCCCACAGCCCCATAGTTTTGAATTGCTTCCACAATATCTATACTTTTGGATAGTGTTTTCTTTAAATACTTTGATCGGTTTTCGATTTCGCTGAGTATTTCAGATTCATCCATTCCGTTCGCGAATGCAATATCGCTGATTATCTTAGAGCGCGCAGCTGTTTTAACAACGCAATCCCTTTTAGGGTCATATTTGTAAAGATGTTTAATCAGCACAGAGTTCCTGCGTTCTTCAAGCTCGCATACCTCGATGATTTTACGCATTTCTTTAACTGACTTTCCATTGCCAAACCTAAGGAATCTTTTTTGCACAAGCACTAAATCAATTGCATTTATATCTGATGGGATAACCCCATTATATCTCATTCTTGACACAAGCTCTTTTGCGCTGTGCGCGTGCATAGTTGCATAACATCCTCTTGCTTGCCCAGCATTCATGCTCTCAATCATTGCAAGTATCTCCATTCTTGATCGCACTTCCCCTATGATTACTCTGTCAGGTCTCATCCTTAAACTATCCTCAATCAATTCCTTCATTCCCACATTCATTGCAGGATCGCATTTCATTTTTATTTGGTGCTTGTGTTTTACTACTATTTCCGGAGTTTCTTCCAGTATAATAATTCTCTCATTGCGCGGCACGAATGAAAACAGCGCATTTAGCGCAGTTGTCTTTCCTGCGGCAGTGTTCCCGCAGATTATCACATTCTTATCGTTTTGGAACACCATCCACAGAAATGCCAGCAACTCGAAGCTGTATCCTGTTTTAATTAGGTCTTTTATAGTCAGCGGCTTTTTTCTGAATTTTCTGATTGTTAGTTCGAGTTCAGAAATCGGCTCGATAGTGGCGTGCAGCCTTGAACCATCAGGGAGCACTGCGTTGAGCCTAGGATTTTGTATTGTTATCCTTCTGCCTACTTTCCGCGCCATCTTGTTTATGATGTCTATGAGAGATTCGCGCGATGTAATCGTTATATTTGTATCTAGCCATCCTTTTTCCCTATGGAATACATATACGGGTGTTTCAAGCCCTATCACTGCAATCTCTTCCAATAAATCATCTTCTAATAAGTATGACAGCGGTCCATACCCATAACTAATTATATATACTGTTTCAGTTAGGTAATTTACTTGCTCTTCATCCGCCAGCATTCTGTTGTTTTTAAGATGCTGCATGAGCAGCTTGTTAATTATTTTCTTTGCGACCTCATCTTTTTCAATTATTTCATCTTTTGCAGTATCGCTGTATTCCTTGCACACGATGTTGACCACTTCGCGTTCTTCATCGCTTAGTTTCGGCAGATTGATCTTGTACGCTCCTTCATCCAATACTTTCCAACCTATCCAATCGGTCATCTTCCAAACCTTCTTTCGCGCCTTGAATATTCTTTGAGTATATTAACAAAATCTTCCTTACTGAAATCAGGCCAATATTTTTTCACAAAAAATAATTCGCTATACCCGCTTTGCAGCGGCATTAATCCGGAAAGCCTGTATTCTCCTGAGGTTCTTATGACTATATCAGCATCTGGCAGGTCGCCGGTTGTGAAGTATTTCCTTATTGCATTTTCATCTATGTTTTTCAGTTTGCCCTTTTTATAATCCTCAGCGGCCTTTGCAACGCATTTAACTAATTCCTGCCTTCCTCCGTAGTTGAGCAAAAAATTGACGAAGAATTCATCATTATTTTTTGTTTGGTTCTCAATTTTTTCAATGTATTTCTTCAGCGTGTATGACAGCTTATCTATATCTCCATAAAACCTTATCCTCACCTTGGGGTGATTGCTCTCATCCTTCCTTTTTGCTTTTGCATCATTTATTATTTCTGTGAGTTTAGTTTCGAATAGTTTAATTAAACCTTTCACTTCTTCCTTGCTCCTATTTTGGTTTTCTGTAGAGAATCCCCACATGGTGACATATTTTATCTTAAATTCCTTGCACCATTTAAGGACTTCCCCTATTTTATCAATTCCTTTCTCATGCCCTTTCAGCACATAAAGCCCTCTTTCCCTAGCCCACCTTCTGTTTCCGTCTGGTATAATCGCTATATGGTTGGGCAGATATTCAATTTTTTGATTACTTGATGAATGATGAGACATAATCTATATCACCTTTCTTCTGTAAGCGTTTCTCAATACCTGCTGCTTTGCCTAATTTAAGCAACGCTCTAATTATTAAATCATTCGATTTATTGTATAATTTTCTTAATATTCGATGCATTCTAAGCTCCCTAGCGTGTTCCTGCATAACCAAATCATAATCATTAATTCGGTTTTCAGTTATGCATTTTGCTGCGGCCTTCGCTGAGAGCGTTCCAAAATAAACTCCTCCGCCCGTAGTTGCTTTTGCATATCCTCCTGCATCGCCTATAAGCATGACTTTGCCCTTTTGATTTCTTTTTCTATAGCTTATGGGAATTAGCCCTCCGAACCCCTGATCTCTCTTGCATTTATTAAGTTTTATCAATTTAAGGAACCTTTCCATAATCACGTGCGCACTAGCAGTTGTTGTTATCCCGAATCCGCATAGCATTTCTCCATCTCTTATTGGCACTGTCCATCCAAAAAATCCCCGAAACAGCCTTTGCGATAAATACACTCTGACGCAGTGGTCGTTTTCAATGTCAGGGGAATGTATTACTTCTTGGTATCCTCTCACATATTCTTTTATAGGTTCAAACTGCTCAATGCGCGCGACTGTTGACGCTGCGCCATCTGCGCCTATTATTATTGGCGCTTTGTAATCATTCCTTTGTTTTATTCTCTCGCCCAAATGCATATCAGCGCCTTCTTTCACAGCCATGTCTACATAAATCCTGTCTAGCATAACCCTGTCAACTAGATACGCTTGAGTTTTATTCCTCGATGCAAACAGCGTTGTATTATCAGGTCCTATGATGTATGATCCTGAGAGCTCATTCACTATTGCGCTTTTATAATCAAACCCGCTTTCTTCGAGGCCTCTCACAGAGATGATTCCTGTGCAATGTTTTGGAACACCAATTTTCATATCTTCCTCACTTATTAGCACATTGTATCCTTTCTTAGCGAGCAGGTATGCCGCCATTCCCCCGCTTACGCCTCCTCCGACCACATGCACATCGTATTTCATTCAGGCACCTTTGCAATAAATTTACTTTTTCCAACATTAATAGTATAATGTGTCCTGCTAGTTTTTGTATATCATCAGCGTATTGCAGTTTTCTGGGTTCGCGAATTGCCCTGTTGCAACGAGTTTTATATACCCTATGTATGGTATGGTTAGTATAGATTTGCCGAGCAGTTGCGATGAATTAACCAAGCTGTTTGTTTTTGACAATGATGCATCGAATGCCTGCACATCAAACATTGGATTATTGTCTCCTTTTATGAGGTAATACTGCTCCCCGTTTACATTGATTTTTACGATGCTTCTGTGTATAATATCACCAATTGATGCAAACAGGTCGGCTTTTTTAGGCCTGTACACCACGATATCTCCCTCTTTTTTCGTTGCGTCAAAATACTCGTTGTTTATGTACACTCCCTTAGTGCATGCAACAATTTTTTCTTCGTTGAAGTATTTTTGAATGCAGGCTCCGCAGTCGTATTTCAGCACATCTCCCTCAGCTTTCATGCCTGTTGCAGGGTTGATTGAGCATGGTTCATAAGATTCTCCTTGTTTGCAGAACCCGCATACATAATGCTCCTCTCTGTTGTTAATCATAGTTTCAAAATCATGTTCAGTAATATTGATTTCATTTGTGTTCACTTCTCCTCCATACAACACAATAACATCTCCTCTTTGCAATGCGTTGAGCATGCTGCACGAAACAACTGCGTTGAACGGCGAGCTCGTGTTGAGCGCGAATGCGCTAACATTCCATAGCACGACGGCAACGATAATTGCGATAATAATCTCTTTTATTTCATTTTTGAACCCTTTTTCTTTAGCGCTTACCATGCTCTCATATACAACTCCTATGATGAACATAAGCGCTCCTGCGATTGCAAGAAAATCCATTCTAAGCAGAATAAATAATACTGCAAATACGGCAGCAACTGCATATATTGCCAATACCTTGTTTTTTTTATCCATCTCCATTTTTAATCCCTCTTGCAATCACATGCGCTAACCGAATAGGTTCGAATCCTATTGCCTTAACCAGCCTGCGCACGACATCTTCGCTTGCGCCAGCGTATGAAACATAATACTTGCCAATTTTATGCATTTCCTTAACCAAACTTAACTTATGCTTAAATTTTTTCTCTATGGCCTGCTTAATCAAGTTTCCATGCACGCGCCGTTCAGTTATGCTTATCACAGGACAGTTAAGTTCTTTGCTTACTCTCTCAATATCTACAATATTCATGCCTGCGGTTGTTATGCTGTGAATCATTATAACTTTTCCTTGTTTCAGGTATTTCTTCCTAATCATGCGTATAATTTTATCTGTGGAATCATCGCCATCTACATGAACTTTTGATGTAATCACATCCTCCAGCCTGCCCTTCCTTGCAACGACTGCCACGAGCGTTGTGAATTCATCTCCCTTTTTGAACGGAGTTTCATCTATCCCAATAACTCTAATGCCTTTTTTTAAGCTACTGCTACTTGCTGAACGCATTTTTCATACCTTCAAGCGTTTGAATTGCGGTTGCAAGAGCTTTTTTAAATATTTCTTTTGCATCTTTTTTGTTTGTTTTCAGAACCAGCTTTGGCGGATCTCTGCTAGGATGGCCAACAATGTATGTTACGAACTCAACATCTTTCATATCTGCCAATATATCTTTGAGAATTGCAGGTATGCTGTAATCCTCTCCAATAAACTGCACTTCTATGTGATTTTTTTCATCCACAACATAATTCAGTTTCAATCAATCACCTCTAAATACGGGCTGCCAATTTTACGCGTTTCGCTCCTATCGCATTTTTGGCAGTATAACTTATTATTCTTAAGCGCCATCGGCGTCCTGCACTGCGTGCAGAACGCTTTGACTACTCCAAGCCCTTTGCCATTCATTGTAACATCTATTGCACCCTTGACAAACTTCAATATTTTCACTTTAACTACATCGCCTATTCTGATAAGGTCCCTCATATACTTTACATACTGCCCTTTTTGCTTAGCATTCTCAATCCTGAGCATAGAATAATCATTTGATAAGTCATACCTTACTCCTTTTGATTTATCGTATGAGAGCGTTATTGTGGCATGCGTATCCCCCACATCTTCTACTATCCCATACATCTCCTGCCCAACTTTAAGCTTCACTGGTGTGGAGAACATAGGTTCTACGCTGATAGTTCTCGATCCATCATCTGCGCAGGGCCAGCCGCACTGCTCCGCTCTAACTATACCATCTTCTGAATATGCACCCTCCCCCGCGGCATATTCAATTTCTTCGCTGATCTCATCACCTGGAAATTTAGCGTCTTTCATGATTACACTTAGGCATTATTAACTTTAAAAGTTTTATAAGAGCATTCATAAGCATGCCTAAAAAGATTTTAGTGTTGTGCGTTGACAGGGATGCAGATTTAAAGGAAAAAGTTGGCATAAGCGGTCCTATAATAGGCAAATCGATGAATTTGAACGCCGCCAATAAATTGTTGCTCAAGGACCCTGAGGAAGTTGACGGCAACACCATATTTGAAGCAATAAGGATATATGATTTAATGAGGAGTAAAGGCGAGGATGTTGAAATAGCTACGCTCACAGGCGATCCGGGAAGAGGTTATATCGCTGACAGGGAGATTTCATCACAATTAGATAAAGTTCTGCTTCAGTTTCCTGCCGAATCATGCATATTCGTGAGCGATGGCGGTGATGATGAGCAAATACTCCCCATAATCAATTCTCGCATGAAATTAGATGCAGTAAAGCAGGTTTCGATGAAGCAATCCAAGGAGCTTGAGAGGACATACCTTCTCATTCTTGATAAGTTGAAGGAACCTTACTTTGCCAGAATTTTTATAGGTATTCCTGCATTGATTCTTCTCGGCTTGGTAATAAGTTATTCTTTGGGATTTGAATGGAGGCCGGTAGCTGCATTGCTTGGCGTTTATCTTCTTGCAAAAGGATTTGGGATTGAAGATAGGTTGCTATACACATTATCTCATTTTAAGTTCAGTTCAGAAGAGGTAAGCACTATTGCTTATGTGATAGCCTTTCCGTTATTCGTGCTAGCAGTGTGGATGAGCATAGACCAGTACATAAAAACATCCCAAACATACGATGCTCTTGAATCAGTAGGTTATGCTCTGCGCACTTTAGTGATTTCCTTTGTTCCCCCAATGTTCTTAATCTATGTTGGAAGATTGTATGACAATATACGCGCATCCAAGAACCTTGCAACTCTCCGCATGCTGTTCTACTCAGTGCTGACTGCAATCATACTGTATATAATTTGGGCGTTTGCAAGCTGGGTAACTTCTGATATGTTCTTTGGCGAGTTGGTGAATGTGTTTATATTCAGCATTGTGCTTGGCGCGCTGTCCATGGAAGTGGTTCATTATTTGAAAATGGATATGGTGCGCGGCGTAGATTTGCTTGGCAAAGAAGTGTATTCATCTTCTGGCAATTATCTTGGGAAGGTTGTTAGCGTGGATGATGACGAGAAAGTGTTTGTGTATGTTAACCCTTGGAAGAAGCGCGAATCATGCGATTATAACAGGGTGCGCGATATAAATGGCAAAGTATCTTTGGTATGATGTGATATTATGATTCCTGAATCAGAGCACATCCTCAACACATTAGTTGTAAGGGATATGAGGCTTCCTCCTGATGTGACGCTGACGCGTGCATCATTGATTAGATGGTTGGCTCTTGCATTAGGCCTAATAAACCCTAATGAATCGAGAAAATATTTGATTGATTTGATAGAAGTGATGTTGGACATGCAATTAAGAGAACACAGGGGCGTGCAAGTAAGTGAGATAATGAATTTGCTGGAAAAGAAAGGGACTATTTGCAGCGAAAAAACAGTGAGATATCATTTGCTGCGGCTTGAGAAGAGAGGTATTTTGCAGAGGAATAATAAGGAATACTCATTCGTTATTTCTGATACTGATGACGCAGGTTTGGAAGCGATGCTGAAATCATATGACCAAAGGTACAGCAGCGCCATGGATAAAATTAGGATGGCAATAACCAAGCTCAAAGGCATGTATTAGACAGTGATCGCATGACCAGTATTTTCATAACGGGCGGCACAGGCAGGTTAGGGAGGCATGTTTTGCCTCTTTTTTTGCGAAACAATTATGATGTTGTGGCGTTGAGCCGTTCAGTGAATATTGATGGCTGTAAAATGGTTCGCGGCAGTTTGCATGATTTTGATTATAATGAAATTAAAGGATGCGATTGGGTAGTTCATTTAGCAGCTAATACTGATATGTCTGGAAAATACTCAACTCTTTACAATGTTAATGTTGAAGGGACCAAATCGCTTTTGGAGAGATGCGAGCAGGCGGGCATCAAGAATCTTTTATATGTTAGTTCAATTTCTGTGTATGGAAAGTTAGATAATCAGAACATAACTGAGAGCACGCCCCTTAATCCTGATACTCCATATGCGCGTACCAAGTTTGAAGCGGAGTTATTATGCAGAAATTACTTTGGAAACGTGTGCATACTTAGGCCATCTATGATATATGGCAGCGGATTTGGCGAAGGGTTTGGAATGGCGTGCAGATTGATTAGAGAAGGGAGAATGCCAATATTTGGCGACGGCAGCAATCATATTCCGATGGTTCATGCGCGAGATGTGTCAAACGCAATGCTGCTTGCAGTTCATAAAAACGCTGAGGGCGTATACAATATAAATTGCGATGATGAAATGACTTTGCTTGAGCTTGTAGAGTATGTTGCTGATCTTCTTGGCGCCCAAAGAAGATATATTCGTATCAACAGATTTATGTCGCGGCCGTTCCTTGCGTTGTATAATGCGTACCGTAGAATAAAAGGGAAAGAGGGGGTGCCGTATGAGTTTGTTCAGATGCTTATGTATGATCGTGTTGTGAGTTCAGAGAAGGCAAGGCGCGAATTAGGGTTTAGAGCCCGCACGACTCTTGCGGAAGGCATACGCGAATTCATAACCTACCTTAAGGATTCGGGCGAATGCCGGTAAGTGGACCCGCCCCGGATCGAACGGGGGATCTCTCGCGTTCCCAGCAGAATTCTTGTGAGGCGAGCGTCTTAACCACTCGACTACGGGTCCATATTAACTCAATATAATAGATGGATTAAAAATATATTATTTATATGCTCCTCATATTCCCATATGGATTTTAGCAGGGTTAGCATCAGAGTGAATTGTTTGCGCACAGAACCGCGCGAGTTGCATGATGCGCTTGAATCGCAGGGCTACGCGGTTGATAAGGTTTCTTGGTATGATTGCGCGTATACTGTGTCTGGGCGCGAAGAAAAATCTCTTGGCAGGACAATTGAGTATCAATTAGGCCATTATTATATACAATCTCTCTCATCGATGGTTCCCGCTATGATTCTTGCGCCAAAACCTAATGATATCGTGCTTGATTTGGCGGCAGCTCCAGGCAGTAAAACAACGCAAATGAGCATGCACATGCAAAACAGAGGCGTCATAGTTGCTAACGACTCGTCATATATGAGATTGAAAAGTTTGGGAAGCCATATAGATAGGTTAGGCGTGTTGAACGCATGCATAACTAATTATGATGGGCGACGGTTTCCCTCAGGCATTAAATTTACAAAGATTTTGGTTGATGCGCCTTGCAGCAGCATTGGTTCAAGAAAAGGTTGCATCTCGCACAGTGAGAATCGCATACGCTCTTTGGCGAGGTTGCAGACATCGTTAATTTTGCGCGCATTTGACTTGCTTGATGATGGTGGCGTGCTTGTATATTCAACATGCACAACAACCATAGATGAGAATGAGGATGTTGTAGCGCATCTGCTTGCTAAGAGGCCGAATGCCGTTATCGCTGATGCTGGCTCAGATATTGTTTTTGATTATGCTCGCGGTTGCGGTCAAGATGCGCATATAAACGAGAATGTTGTGCGTTATGAACTTGATGAAGCATTTTTTGTGGCTAAGATTGTTAAGGGGAGTAACGATGAGTAAGTTTGTAGAGTTTATTAATCACCGGTTTGGCATTGCGCTTCCTAAGGGGTTTTGCGTTGAAGAGCGGAAGAACAATGTATACATACTCTGCTCAGATATCCTTAAAGTTGATTATGGGAGGATGCAGCGCAAGGGCATGCTTGCTGGGAAGCTGAACACTCTGTATGGCATAAAACCATCTTTGAATTTTGTTCTGCAGTTTGGCCATCTTGCCTCAAAGAATTTTATTGATGTTGGCATGCGCGATTTGCATAAAGCATACTCAAACATTCCTATTCAAACTAATTGCGAGAGTTGCAGCGATGGTCTTGTTATTTTAAAAACTACTGATGGCAAAGGGGCAGGCATATCTCTCAAAAAAGGAACATATTTAAAACCATTAATCCCTAAGAGCAGGTTGATTGCGCATGAGAAAAGAATGTAAGGTTGCTGTGAAACGCAGTGCTCCTGCAAAATTCGCTTTCATTGCAGTTCTCGCATCTGGCCCAATAATGGGATGTTCTGCGGGCAAAATGTCAACAGTTGAGAGTCATTCAGCTCATAGTGCAAAGAGGCACGAAATTTCTGGCAGGAGCTTTTTAATTAGAAGCGGCTTGGAGAAAACATTAAGCAAGGCGTGTTTAGCGGTAATATACGGAAAAAATCGTTTGCTATCTATGAAAGAGTATGTGCAAAGGTCTTCGAGAGCGCTTAGGGCAGACAGGAATGGCCAATTATCTTTAATACCGGCAGGAAAGGACCGCGTGATGTATGTGCGCGCGTTAAGTTCGCGCGCAATTGGAATAACCGGAAAAGACATTTCGGCGCTTGCGAAGCGCTATGAACCGAGCTCTATGAATGATGAGTTGTTCGCGCTGGATGTTGAGCGTTCTGTTGCAGTATTGTTCACTTCCATAGGCGATATAAGGATTAAGTTCAGGGTTAATCGTTTTTCAGAATTGCCGTTGCATCTTTTGATGAGGATTGCAAGCGAATCAATAGTTCGCTACCTGTATACAGTACGGTTGCTTAACCGCATCGAATCAGAACATCTTATAAATGCAATATATTACTGATTTTAAAATATTATTTGTATAACATATATTGCATATTTGGTGATTGGATGAATCCAGGAAAGGTTGAGCAGTATTTGTTGGATAAAATCGATAAAGGAAAGGCGATTCTATCCATTGTGATTGACCCGGTTGATTATGTTTCTCCTGAAGTTGCAATCAAGACCGGAGTCGCCGCAGCGGAATCTGGAGCGGATATGATAGCGATTGGTGGCTCGACGAGCGTTCAGGGCGAATTGCTTGATATGGTTGCAAAACAGATCAAACAAGATATTTCTGTCCCAATGATACTTTTTCCGGGAAATGTCGGCACGATTACTAGATATGCAGATGCAATATACTTTCTCACATTGCTTAATTCGAGGAATCCTTATTGGCTTGGGCAGGCACAGATGCTTGGAGCGCCGCTCATAAGATCCTTTGGAATTGAATCTATCCCAACTGCATACATAGTTGTTGAGCCAGGCGGTACAGTAGGTTGGGTAGGCGATGCGAAACTTATGCCTCGCAACAAGCCAAAACTTGCAGCTGCGCTTGCGCTCACAGGAGAGCTTGCTGGCAATCACTTGATTTTCACAGATGCAGGGTCAGCAAGTGAGTTAGGTCCAGTTCCTCCGGAGATGGTGCGCGCTGTTAGAAAGGCGACTAAATCTCCTTACATGGTTGCGGGCGGCATCAGAACTTTAAATGAGGCTCGCGATATCATCAAAGCAGGCGCTGATATGATACAGATTGGAACAGTTGTTGAGAACATCGATGATGTTAAACAAAAAGTGGAATCTTTTTCAAAGACGATTAATGATGCAGTGGGTAGCAGGTAGGTAATTATATGATGCTAAACCTTCTCATAAAAGTAGGGTTGGCCGGTGCGTTAGGCGCATTGGTAGGGATAGAGAGGGAGTACGCAAAAAAACAACATATGTTCGGTGCGCGAACATTTTTTTTCATCGCGTTGTTAGGGATGCTTTCTGCTGAGTTGTCAGTTCTTGATCGAAACCTAACTTATTTTCCTCTTATATCTTTTGCATGCATTCTCTTTATTTCATACTATTTTTACAGGATTTCATCTGAAACGCGTACTGGCGGATTGACTACATTAGTTCTATTTCCGCTTGTGTTTATAATTGGGATTTTTGTATCCTATTATTTTTATGTTGAAGCGGTTGCATTGTCGGTGGTAATCACTTCGATACTGTACGCAAAGAAATATTCAGTAAAATTCACGCAGAAGCTTACTGATGCTGAATGGAGCGATATAATAAGGTTTGCGATAATCATATTCGTTCTCTATCCCATCACTCCGCAAACATATACTCTGCATGGTTTGACTTTCAATTTGGACATGTTTTTTAATATGATATATTATGTGTCGGCGATCAGCTTTTTTGCATTTATTTTGCATCGTGTTTACCCTAAACTTCCATTGTATGTTATGGGGTTCTTAGGCGGACTCATAAACAGCACCTCTGTGATCTTCTTTCTATCCGAGGAAGCCACCAGAATAAAAAAATCATTGTATAGAGCGTACAGCAGCGCAATTGCTGCCAGTTCTATTAGGAACTTGCTCTTCATATTCATTATTTCGCTTCCAGTGTTCCTTAAAGTGTGGCCGTATTTTGTTGCAGTAATAGCAGTTCACTTAATTGCGCAGTATTTCAATCCAGCGCGCGAAGTAAAGATAAAAGTGCTCAAAATGAACCATCCTTTTACAATCACCAAGGCAGTTGAGCTTGCGTTAGTTTTTCTCATCATTTCTGCGCTTCTTGATACAGTTATTTCAACATCCACAGCAGGATACTATGCAGTTGCTTTTGTAGGAGGAGTTTTCAGCACGATTGCAACGATCGCATCTCTTCTCTCCATGAATGCAAATGGCACGCACGACCTAACAACAACCTCAATTGCAGTTGTCTGTTCTCTGCTTGGCACAATCACCGCCAATTCTCTTGTTGGGTTGGCTTGCCGCAATGATATTATGAAACGCGCCATGCTTGTATCTTTGTTTGTTTCTGCTCTTAGCATAGGCGCATTAGCTATATATCAATTCATCTTATAATATTCTCATGCATAGTTTCACTATAAATACTGGCAGTGGCATCTCCATTCATGACATTACTGACCATGTGTTTGAGATTGCAGGTGCCAAGAGGATTGATGATGGCGTATGCTTAATTTATGCTCCTCATACCACTTGCGCATTAATCATTAATGAGTTTGAGCCCAATCTTGAGCAGGATTTCATCGCTTTTTTCAAAGCAGTTATTCCGCAAGACGCGCAATGGAAGCATGATGCGATAGATAATAATGCTTCAGCTCATCTCCTATCAGGAATGTTTGGACCTTCTGTGGCAGTGCCTGTACGGAATGGGAGGTTGATGATTGGATCCTGGCAGAGAGTATTATTGTGCGAGTTTGATGGGCCAAGGACTCGTCATATAATTTCAACGATAGTCAGCAATGATTAAAAATATGTTGTTCGCAAATTTCAGGTATGCGGCAAGAAATGCTTGATGCTGTGCTCGAAGCGATACACGCAGAATACTCTGTAAATTCCTCAATGTCCAAGGATGATGTTGAACGAATCAAGCGCAAAGTTTGCAAGCGCAGGGGATGTTCATTTATTAGGAATTCTGAGTTGGTAGCTCGCGCCAGGCAATTGAATTTATCTTATTTAATTCCTCTGCTTCGCAAGAGGCCTATGCGCAGCGCAAGCGGCATAGTTAATATAGCTATAATGTCTCTAAGCAGTTGCCCGCACGGAAGATGCACATATTGCCCGAAAGGCGATTATGCCCCTAATTCATACACAGGTTTTGAGCCTGCCACAATGCGTGGCATACAGAACAAGTTTGATTCATATTCTCAGGTTGCCGCTCGCATCTCCCAGCTTGAAGAGATAGGGCATCCAACAGATAAATGCGAGTTGATTATACAAGGCGGCACTTTTCTTGCGCAGAACGCTGAATATAAGAAAAATTTTGTATTGGGGATGTATAATGCGCTCAATGGCTTTGAATCACCATCTGTTGGTGATGCAATCAAGAAAAATGAGTTATCAGCGCATCGGTGCATAGGGCTGACAATAGAAACTCGGCCTGATTGGTGTTTTGAAACTCATATAAATGATATGCTAAGTTTTGGAGCGACTCGCGTAGAGATAGGTGTGCAAACATTAAATCAAGAAGTGCTCGCAAGAACTAAGCGTGGGCACAGTTTGGAAGATGTTTGGAAGGCAACGCAACTTGCAAAAGATTCGTTGCTAAAAGTGTGCTACCATATGATGCCCGGCCTTTATTCCTCTCCTGAGCAAGATGAGGATATGTTTAAAGAGCTGTTCTCGAACGATAAATACAAGCCAGATATGCTAAAAATTTATCCGCTCCTTATAATGAAGAATACTGAACTGTATGAGGAATGGAAAAACGGCTTAGTGAAGCCATACTCAAGCGATGAGGCGGCTGATGTAATTGTGCGCGCGTATCGCCATTTTCCGTATTATGTGCGTGTTATGAGAGTCCAGAGAGATATTCCAGCATACCTTATACAAGACGGCGTTAAGAAAAGCAATCTCCGCGAGATGGTCGAAAGCAGGATAGGTTCATCTAATGAGATCAGGTTGCGCGAGGTTGGATTGAATGTTTTGAGGAAAGGCATATGCATAGATGATTTGAATCCAGAATTAGTCGTAAGGAAGTATGATGCATCGCAAGGAGAAGAAGTTTTTATAAGCTATGAGGACCGCAGGCATAACATACTATTTGGATTTTTGAGATTGCGGAAACCATGGAATCCATTCAGGAAGGAGATTACCGGCAAGAGCATGGGCGTGCGCGAACTCCATGTCTATGGAGATATGTTAAAGATTGGATTGCGTAATGAAAAATCGCCGCAGCATAAAGGGTTTGGCAAGAGCATGCTAAAAGTTGCAGAACGCATCTCTAAGGAGGAGTATGATGCAAACAAAATTCTTGTAATAAGCGGCGTTGGTGTGAGAAATTATTACAGAAAACTTGGTTATGCGCTTGAAGGCGCATACATGTCCAAAGCGATTTAATTTGCTTAAAGCTTTGCGAGCAGTTTTCTCTTCTCTATGCAGTCTCTTAATGCGTATTTTAGCACTTCCTTAAACGTTTTAACAGGTATTATTTTTATTTTTGCAATTCTCCTCTTTGAAATAATCACATCCTCTTTATTGTTGTATGGTATGATAACGGTTTTCATGCCGGCATCAATCGCCGCCTCTACTTTTGCAGTAACTCCTCCAACCGGCAGCACTTCCCCGCGCACGCTCAACGAACCTGTCATCGCAATATTCTGCATTATTGGGATATTCATAAGCGCAGACACAACCGCTGTTGCAATGCTTATGCTTGCGCTATCGCCTTCTACGCCTTCATATGTCTGCAGGAATTGTATATGTATGTCTTTGTTTGCAGTGCTGCTTCCCAAATGTTTTTTGATTATTGCTGATACATTCTCAACAGCTTCCTTTGCAATCTCCCCAAGTTTGCCTGTTGCTATAATTTTGTTTTCTTGCTTGGAACTCGCAGGCGTAACCTCGGCTTCGATAGGGAGTATAAGTCCAGAGGAACCTTCGCCAAGAACAGCAAGACCGTTCACTTTGCCTATTGCATTGCCTTTATTGCTGAACACTTCATATTCTTTTTTATAATCAATGATTTTTGATGCAATTTGCTGTTCAAGCGGCGATGCAATTTTTACTGCAATTAACACATGCTCATTTGTAACCACTTTTGCATCGTTCTCCACAGCGATGTCACCTGCAGCTCGTATAACTCCTCCTAATTCCCTCAACCTTAATGTAAGTTTTCCTTTTCTCCCGGCCATCTTGCGTGCCATGTTGATTATTTCCGCGACTGCCCCGTTGTCAAAATGAGGTATCTTGCCATCCTTTGCAACCTCCTGCGCAATGAACTGAACATATTTTTTGCGGTTCTCTTCTGTATCTTCAATCACATCGTCCATGTAAACTTCATATCCATAACCTTTTATTCTGGATCTCAGCGCCGGATGCATTTTCGCAACATCCTGCAAATTCCCTGCGGCTACGAGGAGAAAATCGCATGGCACAGGGTCAGTTCGGACAAGCGCTCCGGAGCTATGCTCGCTTTGGCCGGTTATGGGGAATTTTCTGTTCTGCATTGCAGACAACAGGTCCTGCTGCGATTTTGCGCTGAGAAGGGAAACTTCATCTATAAACAGCACACCTTTGTTTGCTTTATGGATTGCTCCTGCCTCAACTCTTAGGTGCGCAGGCGTTCCAAGACCGCCGCTTTGCAACGGGTCATGCTTAACATCTCCAAAAAGCGCGCCTGCTTTTGAACCTGTCGCTTCTATGAACGGCGCAGTGCTTTTAAGCGTATTATCTACAATAAGCTTAGGGCCCTCATAAGAGGCGGCAGGACCTACGCGTTTTGCGATTTGCGAGACGAACATCCACACTCCGCCTATAATGAACAATCCGAGCAATCCCGCTGCGATAATGTTTGCAGCGCCTTCCCCGAAATATTCATAAGCCAATCCTGCAAGCAGGAAAGATATTGCTATAAGAATCAAGAGCTTGAATGGGGATATAATGCCTTTAGTTGCATACAGCATAGCCCTCTTTTTATACTCCTCAATAATCCTTCTTCCTCTGCCAGGTTTTCCCTGCTTCAGCTCCTCAATATTATTGTATGTTTTAACTACTCGCACTTTTGGATTGTTCTCATCAATATGGTTAGGGTATATTAGCACATCTTCAAGCTCCTCAGCTGGCAAAAGTTCCGACATCGCTTGAGCGAGCATGCTTTTGCCTGTGCCAGGTTGCCCTACCAACAACACATTGCGTTTTTGCTTTGCCGCTTTCTTGATGATTTCCACAGCTTTCTTCTGCCCGATAACCTGCTCAATAAGCTTAGAGGGAATTTTTATTTCGCTAGTATCAACATTCACATATTTCACTACAACACCTTTTTTGCGTTTTGTATTATGCAAATAACATATTAAAATTAGTTATGCGTTGTCCGCAATTGTCCAGAATGTGGAAATATATTTATAAAGTTTGCTATTATTTTTAATGCATATGGTGAAGAAACGCCGCAAAACCGGCACTGCAAAAATCAGCAAATCCGCAAAGGCCAAGAATATAGCATCTGCTCCGAAAAGTTTTTCATCTCAACCAGCAGTTTGCCCAAATTGCGGCAGCAGGAGGATAGTTAAGGATTATGAGAGGGGAGAGCTAATATGCGCCGACTGCGGTTTAGTTTTGGAGGAGCATTTAGTTGATTTAGGCGCTGAGTGGCGCGCTTTTTCATCTGAGGAGATAAAGAGCAAAGCGCGCGGAGGCGCGCCTATTAAGTATATAAGGCCTGATAAAGGATTGACTACAGAAATAGATATGTATAATAGGGATATACGAGGCATAAAGATTTCTGGCAAGAAAGTCGCGCAGATATCTAGGATGCGCAAATGGCACAAACGCACATCCGTATCAACATCTATTGAGCGCAACCTGATGATTGCATTGAATGAGTTGGATAGGATTGCATCATATCTTGGCTTGTCAAAAGATGTTCGAGAAGATGCGGCTTTGCTGTACCGCCAGGTTGCAGAGAAAGGGCTTGTGAGGGGCAGACTTATAGAGAATGTTGTTAGCGCGGTTTTATACGCAACATGCAGGAAGCATAACATACCCCGTACTCTTGATGAAATAGCAAAGGTATCTGGAGTTGACAGGAAAGAGATAGGCAGGACATTTAGGTTCATAACAAATGAATTAGGCATTAAGGTTCCTTTGGGAGGTCCCGAACAGCTCGTGCCGAGGGCCGTTTCAAGATTGAAGCTGGGCCAGAAAACTGCGGGCAAAATAAAAGAGCTGTATAAAAAAGCGCTGAGGAAGGATTTGGTTATAGGCAGGGGCCCGCAGGGAGTTGTTGCAGCGATAGTTTACATTGCGTGCGAGCTTACGGGCGAGAAACGCACGCAGAAGGATATTGCAGACGCTTTGGGCGTGACCGAAGTTACGATAAGGAATAGGTACAAAGAGATTGCGCGCGAACTCAACTTAAGGCTTTAATTTGCGCTGCGCTTGCGTCCGTTTTTATAATCCATGATTTATAATGCGTTTTTTCTGCTTTAAACCCATTCTCTTTTAACCTGCGCATTATATTATCTGTTTTTGGAATGCTTCCTCCTTTGAATATGCTGTGAAGGTCATAGCACATTCCATCAAAATTTTCATCTATGCATGCGGTGAGCAGTTTTATCTCCTCTTTCATCTGTTTATACTCCATATTTTTGATATGATTCGCGCATTGTTTTACAAACTCTGAATCATGCGTCAAACCTTTCCACACAGGTCCTGCGACCATCATTTTTGAACCGCAATGTTCACAAGTCGATGTTTCTCCAATATTAATGTATTTGCGGTGCTTGCATTTCGCGCAGTATGCGAAGTATGCAATTAACTTTAATGCATCATCGCATTTCTTAGCGCTTCTCTCAATCCTAAAAAACACCTTTAAGTAATGCCTGTGCGATAATGATAAAATGGGCGTTGCAGCGATGTTCTTTTCTGCAAGCGTTGCCTGCGTTCTTTGTATAAGTATCCTTAGCCCGATTTCATGAACGATTTCATCATGGAGCGGGATGGCTCCATAAATCCTTCTGCATGCGTTGCGCTCTGCACCGCATAGGACGGCTGTGTCAGTTGCAGTGAGAGATGAATATCCGCATTTTCTCCATGAGAACGATTCTGCTAAGAAGTGCATGTATGGAGCAGGAGACCCAAAAGGATCAATCTCAACAAATTCGTGATTGTGCCGCATAAGATGCTCTCTTATATCTGAATGAATCACCTTCACTTTAACTTTATTCATTTTTGCATTACTTGTCGCGTTTTCGCATGCATTATTGCTGAGATCAACAGCGCATGCGTTTTCAACTCCAGCTTCGAGCGCTGCGCGTATTGCTTTTATCCCTGTAGCCGTGTGCCCATCGCAAAAATCCTTTACATTAAGGCACTTCAATGCTGAAACCAGCAAATCTCTGTTTATTTCCATGTTTGGGTTGTAGAACACCCCCTCCCTTGCATTTATCTCTGCAAGCCCCTCTTTAATATGCGGCATGCCGCAATATAGAGGATTAACAATTAAAAATATCTCTTCGATATGATATTATGCTGTTTAAGCAGGTTGCTTGTTTTGAGATGGATGGAGCTACGCTTGGTTTGGATGTTAATGGCGACATTTCTTATGTGTCGCATGCGCATTCCGACCATGCGCGGAGAAGTAAAGTTGATAGGATAATTGCGTCCCCGCAGACAATAGGTATAGCAGGCATAACATACAATGAGAGGGTTTGCTTGGATAGCGTGAAGCTTCATCCAGCAGGGCATATGTTCGGCGCAACACAGATTGAGATTGCCGGAGATGGCGGAAATTTTGTGTATACTGGTGATATGAGTATTGAAGATGGCTTCACATACGATGGCGCTGAAATAGTTGAGTCAGATAGGCTGTTGATTGAAGCTACATATGGATCACCCGAATACAACTTTCCCAAGAAAGAAGCGCTTGCTGATGTTATAAAAAGAGAAGTGTTGACCAAGCTTAGGTATGGCAATGTGATATTCACTGTATATCCAAAAGGCAAATCGCAGGAACTCACAAAAATTTTGAATGAGTATTGCGGAATAACTCCGGTTGTTCATAAGCAGATTGCTGAGATAAATGGAAGGTATGCAAAGCTTGGCAGTGCATTATCCTATGTCTCATCAGATTCGGATGAAGCGTCCGATATGTTCAGGGACAATTTTGTAGGAATAATACCTAAATCCATGTTTAGCATGGATTTGAAAATGCGATTAACTAAACATTACAGAAAACCAGCATATTTTGCTTCATTAAGCGGGTGGAATGTAAAATACAATAATCCGTATTATGATTTATCTCTGCCTTTCAGCGACCATGCAGGGTATAATGATTTGATTGAGTATGTTGAGCACAGCGATCCAAAGAGAGTATATGTATTTGGGCCGTTTTCAGAGCAATTCTCGAATGTTTTAAAGTTAAAAGGTTATCAAGCGTATCCAATAAAATAGGTGAATCTTGATGCTTAGCGGAGATCTCGATGAGAGGGAATGGAATAAAATGCGTAAAGAAATCCTTAAAAGGGTTAAACCATCAACCCGCTTCCATCTCTCAGTAAAGAAGACTGCTGATGATGTTGTTGAAAAACTTAATTCGCTGTCCCCTGATAATATTGAAGTGATGCTGACAGGATCGTTTGCGAAAGGCACATACATAAAAGATGATGTGGATTTTGATGTGTTCATATTATTTCCAGAATCGTATTCCATAGATGAGCTTGAATCAATGGCATTTGAGTGGGGAAAACAAGTTCTTGAAACATGGGAAGTTGCGTATGCGCAGCATCCTTACCTTAGAGGCACATACAAAGGACACAGAGTAGATATAGTGCCAAGCTATAAACTTAAGGGGAAAGATATTGCGCATCTTAAAAGCGCAGTGGATCGAACGCAATTTCATACAAAATATGTTTTAAGCAACATAACTGAATCTCAAAAAGATGATGTGCGCATTCTTAAAGTGTTTTTAAAACGGCTTGGTATATACGGCGCTGAGATTCGCACAGGAGGTTTTTCTGGGTATTTATGCGAATTGCTTGTGATGCATAGCGGGTCATTTTACAATTTAATTAAATCATCGCGCGAGTGGAAATTTCCTGTGGCGATAGATATGGTTGGCAGGAAAAGCAGTCGCTTACTTTCAACATTATTCAAAGGAGATGCGCTTATAGTTATAGACCCTGTTGATAAGCGGCGCAATGTTGCAGCTCCAGTGAGCGATGAATCGCTCGCAAGATTCGTTGCTGCTTCGCATATATTTTTCATGAAGCCATCCACATCGGCGTTTTTTGAGACATTGAAGCCCATGAGTTTGCAAGATATACGCAAGAATACCAGGGCGCGCGGCACGCATTTTATCCTTTTCAAGTTCACGAAGCCAGATAAAGTTAACGATATATTATGGGGAGAACTCAGAAGAACCTTGAAGAACATAAGAATCTCATTTGAGTGCGAACATTTTGAATGCGTGCATCAAACAGCAGAGGTTAGTGGGGATGAGTGTTTTCTGCTGTTTGAGTTGATGTTTTCTAAGTTGCCAAACATTTCTGTGCAAGAAGGGCCCTATGTGCGCATGGGGCGGCATTTGGAGAGTTTTATAAGAGAAGAGATTAATAATGTTGATTTGTTTGTATGCGGGGAAAGGTTATGCGCTGTGCGCAAACGCAAATTTTCTGATGTGAAACAGTTGGTTAAAGATATACAGGCAAATCCAATAAAGCATGGCATAAGCAAAGGTTTGCTGAAAGAAATAAAATCTTCATCTGTATTTTATGGCAAGGATTGCATATTCGCCTCATCTGCTGATGTGTTCACTAAACATCTTAACCGCAGATTTTTCCTTGGCTTGTAATCATTTCCTACTCTTCTTTTTATTGGTTTTTTTAGGCGTTTTGAGCAGTTTTGCATACTCCTCATCCGACAGCTTTCTTATTTTTATTTTGCCAACGCTTATTTTTACTTCACGCCTCTCCTTCTTTCTTCCTCCTCGTTCTATTTTAATCTCACCAACCTCAATAGTTATTTTTTGTTTATTTGCAGGTTTTGATCTGTATGCAATAATGGGCTGAACTTCAACATCGCTTTCCTTGAATTCTACATATTGAACAGGCATATTTTTAGGGTACTTTCCTGTTTTCGCTGCGACTGCATCTACAACTGTCCCGTATTTTAAATAGTCACTTGCCAGTACTGAATTCCCAATTTTTTTATTGTAGACATAGCAATTGTTCTTTACTGCAGAGCGTATTGCAGCAGCAAGCCCTCTGCCTGACAATTTGTACCCTCTGCCTTTCTCTCTTTTAAGCTCTTTTTCAATATCTACCATAGCTCCCTTGTAAAATTCCCCCATCTCATTCGTAGTTTCTTTAAGAACTTCCATTATTCTTTTTATATCTGTTTTTTTATTAAACTTCAATCGCATCTCAATTACATGCTTTTTGTCCCTCAACCCAATTCTTATGTATGCTTCTTTTCCATCTTCGCTGATAATAATCTCAGGATTTCTAAAATAACGCGGATTTGGCTTTTCAAACCTTAACAGGTTTGCGGTTACTGTATAATCCACCACATTATCTCTACGTTTACTTTTTTGCGCCATTACCATCAAATACACCGTTCCTATATCTCATGCATCATTTTTAATCATTTTGCACATTTTATTCTTTTGTCGCGAAGCGAAACATATATGTTGCATTTAAGCGAGGGGGACCTCAGGATTACTACATCACTGCGTGGGTTTATTAATTCAATGCGCGGGAGGAACACTGAATTTCCTGAGATATAATCATTCAAGGGTATTGCTTGCACTTCTCCTCTGCTCACATCATCTTTATTAATGTAATATAAATTTTTTGCACCGTCGTAAATGAAGAATACGCCATTGGCAGTCGCAACAATAGATATGAATCTTATGTTTTCTGAGCCATCCATCTTTTTCACATTTCCGATGTTTACTGCAGATTTTTTATGAATTTCAACATTATAATGCAATAAGAATTTGCCTGTCTCTAGCATAGCATATACATGCTCGTTGTATGCTGATAGGACTGGTTTGCAATCTTTGCATCCCAACAGGTCTTTAATATCCTCATCCAACACTTTAACATACTTTCCGTTATACTTATAGTAGTACTCTCCTCCTTGTTCTTTAAATTCTGGTTTTATACTGTTATTATGCAGAGTTCTTGGCGAGTTTATTGCTGCTCGCTTGAATTTTATGAATGCGCTTGCCCTGTTAATCCCCCCGAATCCAATGCATGATGCAATTAGCGTGGCAGCAACTGCCGCTTTCAATTTCATGCAATATTTATGTTTTTAGTTCATATATAAATCTTTCCATTAATTCAACATTTGCTCAATAATAGAAATCAATTTTTAAAATTTCTTATCTCAAAGTTTTAGCGCGCGCATGCGGGCCAGTAGCTTAGCCTGGTGGAGCGCCCGACTGATAATCGGGAGGTCGAGAGTTCAAATCTCTCCTGGCCCATGTTAAAACTGCGAGAAGATGATTAGATGAAACTTCCGGACATATACAGCGGAGATTACAAAAAACTTGCAATAATCCCTTTGGCATTGGTTTTGATCTCAATATATTTTGTGCTGCAGATTGAGCCAGGCTTAGAGTTTAAGGGAGGCGTCCTTGTCACTCTTGAACTTGATAAACCGCTTTCAGAGGATGAGATATCATCCCAACTGCATGATGCGCGATTTACAGATTTTAGTGTGCGCTCGTATAAACTTGGCGATTCGAACATCGCAGAGATTGAGATTGCGCATTCTCCAGAGATCGTTGAGTTGGAAAGCGCATACAGGGATTTTTTAGATACATATGAAAAGTATGCTAAGAAGAGATATGAAATCCTTGTGTTAAAAGGTTCGAACGGCAGCACAACAGTTCAGGAGACGGAAGCTGCTGAACTGGAACAGCATTTAATGGATCTTAGGCAGAAGCTGATGGAGAGTTCTTCATCAGTTTTAGGAAAGCGCATAACGCTTACAGAAGATGTCGATAAGCTTAAGCCCGAGGTTGAGTCTTTGTTCTCCAAGGTGACGCTTGCGTACCGCGAGGACATTACATCGAGGATTTCTGGGAGAATTGATTATGAGTCGTATTCTTTTAAGCTGATAAACCCATCGCTTAGCGAAGTGTTCGTTGGAAAAATTGAAGGCGTTATGCTTGCAGCAGCAGTGCTGAGCGCTATCGCAGTGTTTGTGATATTCAGGGATTTTGTTCCATCCATAGCAGTGCTTACAGGCGCGACATGCGATGTGTTGTTTGCATTGGGAGTTATGGGATTGCTCAACATCCCTCTATCCCTTGCCGCGATAGCATCCATACTCATGTTGATAGGTTTCTCGTTGGATACTGATATCCTGCTGACCGTGCGCATACTTAAAAGAGGGTTCAGGAACCCGCGCAAGAGCGCTTATGAAGCAATGCTTACTGGAGTTACAATGAGTTTCACAGCAATACTTGCATTTGTTGCATTGTTTTTGGTTGGTGAAATTACTAACATCGCTGTTTATCAATCTATATCAAAAATAGTTCTTGCTGGTTTAGTAGGGGATCTTATAGCCACATGGATGCTTAATGCGGTAATCATGATTCATCATGTAGAAGGTGTTAAACGTGAAGGATTTGTTGTACGATAAACGCATATTATTTTTGGCAGCAGTTATTCTTATATCATTATTAATTATATTTGTAAAAGGCATCAACTATGGCATTGAGTTTGAAGGCGGCGTGCGAATACCTATAACCTTTGATAAGGATTTATCTCCCTCTCAAATGGACGATATTGTTAATATACTCAAAACGAGAGTATCTAAATTTGGTCTTTCTCAGGTGGTCGTGCGCCCGTTGCCACCCAGAGAGGTCCAGATTGAGCTTGCCAAAGGCGATGAAACATCGATAAAACAGGTTGAAAAAATCCTGCAGCAGCAGGGAAAGTTTGAGGCAATCATAAACGGCAAGGTTGCGATAACGGGAAAGGATATACTGCCTGGCAGCATAGGTGAAGGTCGGATAAGTCCTCTTTCGAGAGATGCATACAGATGGGAAGTGGATTTTGCTGTTACTGAGGAGGGCGCAAGCAAGTTTGCTGCAGTAGCTTATGGGCAGGCCAACAAACCGGTGTACATGTTCCTTGACAGGCCTGAGTCAGCATTGATTCTGCTTGAGCCAAGGCATTTTCAGAAGGATATCAGCATAAGCGAAGTTCTTCCATTGATTGCAGACCTCAATAACATAGAAGGGAGCGACATAAAAGTAATAATTATTGATGATTGGGAAGTCAAGAAGCCGCTTGTTCTGAAAGAGTTATACGGAGATAATGGCGCAAACATGACGAATGCAACTAAGGTTGTGATTGCATCGCAAACATCATCCTATTTAGATGATCTTAAAAATTTAACCTCTAATGTTAAGGAGCTGCCCGATGATGAACTTGCACCCGTGATAACATTCAATGCCAAAACGAACGGGCTCGCGTTATCGCGATGGAAAGCGATGGGATTGCTGTCTGCCCCTATACTCTCCGAAGGTCTTGCAAAAGGCACTCCATCGCGTCTTGTTAGTGTTAGCGGAACTTCTCAGACAGTTAAGCAGGCAGAACTGAATGCTAAGGAAATAAGGAGCGTATTGAGCGGAGGCAGGCTTCCTGTGAATGCAATCGTTGGTTCAACCATTAGCGTGCCTGCTCCGTTGGGCGCGCAGTTTTTGCATATGAGTTTAGTTGGCGCTGCTGCGGCATTTCTTATGATTATTTTATTTGTTACGCTTAGGTATAGGGAGCCAAAATTATTTCTGCCGATAATAGTTGTTTCTATAGCAGAAATCATTATATTGGTGGCTATAATAGGAGGGTTTGGAACGATTGATTTTGCTGCGATGGCTGGCATCATAGCGGCAATGGGAGTGAGCCTTGATGCGCAGATAATAATTACAGATGAAATATTCAGAAGAGGAGAGCATGGTATTTCTAAAGAAGAAATTCATGAGAGAGTGAAGAGCGCGTTTTACATAATCACTCGCAATGTTGTCATAGCCGTTGTTGCGATGCTTCCGTTGTTTTTCTCTGGGATCGTAGAGATAGTTGGGTTTGCAACATCCACAATTCTAGGCGCGTTGCTCGGCCTTGCGATATCCAGGCCAGCGTATGCGGCAATAGTTGAGAGGTTGGATATCTCTTAAAAATACTTTTTTAAATATTAGCCTTCTGAATAAAGGCACGCAAATAAAACGTTTAAAAAAGTGGTTGTATGCCAAAAGCACATTCGTCGCGAAAAGGGTCGCTTGCGTTCAGGCCGCGCAAGCGTGCAAGCACGCATAATGGGAGGATACGCACTTGGCCGGGCTATTCTAAGCCGTGCCTTCTTGGGTTTGCAGGTTATAAAGCAGGCATGCTGCATGTGATTTACAACGAAACGCATCCTACTTCACCGAACAAAGGCAAAGAGGTTATGATAGCAGGCACGGTTGTGGAGACACCTCCGTTGCTTGTATACGGCGTTCGCGCGTACAAACATACGCCTTATGGAAAGAAGCTTATTGGAGCATTTTTTGCGAAGGATGATGCGGTATTGAAGCGTGCGGGCGTAAAAAAAGCAAAATCAATGGTTGACGAATTGGATAAGCATAAGGAGCAGATATGTGAATTGAGGGTTCTCGCGCTTACGAATCCGTCTTTGACAACTACTGGCAAGAAGCGCGGTGAGAGAATTGAGTTAGGAGTTGGGGGCAGCAAGATTGATGAAATGGTTGAGTATGTTAAGCAGATCGTAGGCAAGGAGATCAATGTTGGCGATGTGTTCAGCAAAGGCGATTATGTTGATGTGATTGGAGTGACTAAGGGCAAAGGATGGCAGGGTGTTGTTAAGCGGTTTGGAGTGGCCATACAGCGCAGGAAGGCTACTGGCGTGCGCAGACATGTTGGAAATCTTGGCTCGTGGCATCCTCCCGTGGTTGAGTACACTGCTTTGCAGGCCGGCCAAGTTGGGTACCACAAGCGCACAGTGCTCAATAATTTAATCGTTGATTTGGGCGAGAACTCTGATATAAACCAAAAAGGCGGTCTTTTGCATTATGGCGTTGTAAAAACAAAATATGTAGTAATAAAAGGTTCTATACCAGGAGCTAAGAAGCGTTTGATCAAATTGAGAAGGGCGTTGCGCAAGCCCGATTCAAAGAGGGAGCTTAAGGTAACTTATAAATCCAAAGCAGTATGAAGGTGTATTGAATGAAGGCTCAAGTTTTATCAATTGCAGGTGAAAAAGTTGAGGAGGTTGATATTCCGCCTCAGTTTAATGTCGAGGTGCGTGAGGATTTGATCGTGCGCGCAGTGCGGTCTGAATTATCCAAAACATACCAGCCAAAATCGCCTTACCGATGGGCTGGCATGGAGACAAGCGCGGATTATATAGGAAACAAGGATGCATACCGCACGATGAAAAATCGCGGTCACGCCATGCTGCCTCATGAAAAACTTCCTAAGGGTAGGTATGGCAGAGTAAGGAGGATTCCATTTGCAGTTACGGGACGCAGGGCGCATCCCCCGAAAGTTGAGAAGGTTGTTGAGGAGAAAATAAATAAGAAAGAATATGCAAAAGCGCTGTGGTCGGGGCTCGCTGCAACAATTTCAAAGCATGCCGTAAAAGATCGCACAGGCGCGGAGTACAATGTTCCTTATATTATAGTAGATGATTTGGAATCTATCTCCAAGACAAAGGATGTGATTAAGCTGTTGCAAAACCTTAACCTTTTAGATGATGTTAAAAAGTCTGTTGCGAGCAAAAAGCGCATAACTGGGGTTAGGAGGAAGAGGCTTGGCAGAGCGTACAGGGTTAGGAAGTCGGTTTTGTTCATAGTATCGAAAGATTGCAATATTCTTAAGAGCGCGTCATCTATTCCTGGCGTTGATGTTGTTGAGGTGGGCAAGATTAAGGTTCGCGACATTGCTCCTGGCGGCAAGGCAGGCAGATTGGTTGTTTGGAGCAAAAGCGCATTTATCAAGATGGGTGAATTGGCATGATTGTTAAAGTTGTTAACTCAGAAAAAGCGAGCAGGCTTCTTGAGCGCGAGAATAAATTTGAGGTTATTGTTGATAAAAGCACAGATAAAGATTCACTGCATGAGGAGTTGAGGACCATATATGGCCTTAAAGTTTTGAAGATTAATATTATGTACACTCCAAGGGGGCTTAAGAAGGCAATAATCACTTTGTCTAAAGAGCATACTCCTGATGAGATTGCAACGAAATTCGGTTTAGTTGTATGATGAGGGGATTTAATGGGTAAACGGTTAATATCGCAAAGGCGTGGAAGGGGGTCTCCGAGGTATATTGCGCCCTCGCATAAGTATGTTTACAAGGTTGCTTATAGGTCTTTCGATGCGAAGGAGAAGAGGAGCCGCATAATTGGTGAAGTTGTTGAATTGCTTAGGCATCCTCTTCATTCAGCAATATTGATGAAAGTATTATTTGAAAATAATGAAGTGCGCGTATACTTTGCTCCAGAGGGGATTAAGATAGGCGATAGGATTGAAGAAGGCATTAATGCATCTCCCACTTTAGGCAGTGTGCTCCCGCTTTCGAGCATTCCAGAGGGAGCTCCTGTATTCAACATTGAGTTGCGGCCTGGTGATGGAGGCAAGCTCGTGCGTTCTTCAGGGGGCATAGCATACATTCGCTCCAAAGATGAGGATGGCGTGCATGTAAGATTGCCATCTAAAAGGACTGTCACAATTAATCCAAAATGCAGGGCGCAGTTGGGATGCCTTTCAATGGGGGGCAGGGAAGAGCTCCCGCTTATGAAAGCTGGCGTTGCGTACTATAAGATGCGCGCGAGGAACAAACTGTGGCCAAAGGTGAGAGGCGTGGCAATGAATGCGGTTGACCATCCATTTGGAGGCAAACAGCATCACAGTGGAAGGGGGACAGCTGTTGCGCGCAACGCGCCGGCTGGCCAGAAAGTTGGCCATATTGCCGCTCGCACTACTGGTAGAAAGACCTCGCTTAAGCAGAGGCTCAAGGAGAAAAAGAGGTGAATGAATGGCTAAGATTGACATATATGGAAAAGATTCAGAACAATTATCTGAGCTTGGCGATGAAGAGTTTATATCAAAATATGCAAAATCCCGCGCGCGCAGATCATACAAACGCATATCTGAGAATGTCTCATATCGCAAACTTGTCGAGAAGGTTAAGAAAGTTAAATCTTCTGGAAAGGGTGGCGTAATAAAGACACATGTGCGCGAAGCGGTCATTTTGCCCAGTTGGATTGGGTTGAAGTTTGGAGTTCATAACGGCAAAGAGTTCGTTAATGTTCAGATATCTCCGTTGATGGTTGGAAGAAGGTTAGGCGATTTCGCGCACACAACAAAGAGGGTGCAACATTCAGGACCTGGTGTTGGCGCGACGAGAGGAAGCAAATTTGTTCCGTTGAAGTAGGTTAGTTGGTGATAAGGTATGCACATGAGATATTCATTTGGCAAAGCTGGCGAAGAGTTTGCGCGTGCGCAGCGGTATGATTTAGATGCATCTTACAAGGATTTGTGCGAAGTATGCAGGAATATACGGAACAAACCAGTAAATGATGCGATGGCTCTTTTAGGCAAGGCTGAGCGCATGGAGATTCCCATTGAATATCGAAGACATAACAAGAAGCTTGGGCATAGAAGGCAGTTAGGTGGTAAGAAAGGCAGGTATCCTGTAAAGGCGGTTAGGATTGTGAAGAGGGTGCTTGCAAACGCAATCAATAATGCTCGCGTTAAACAGCTTGAAGAGGATACCTTGGTGGTTGTTCACGCGGCGGCGAATAAGCAGAGCATGTTTCCGAGACTTGCTCCAAAAGGAAGAAGGATGCGATGGGATTATGAGACAGCTCGTGTAGAGATTGTTTTGAAAGGCGAACCTCGCAAGATTGCAGAAGTTAGCTTGCCAGAAAAGAAGAAAAAGAAAGAGAAGGCAGTTGAATCTAATAAGCAGAAACAACCCTCTGTGGAGGCGAAGAAGGCGGACGATGTTGCAAAAGAAAGATTACCTGCGAAGAAATCCGCTGAGAAACAGGAGTCAAAGCCAAAGGAAAAAAGCAAGCATGTTCCCAAATCTAAAAAGCTCAAAGAATCAAAGAAGAAGGTGTAATGAATGACTGTTGAAAGGAAGTTTATAGAAGATTCCGTATTGCGATTTAAGATAGCTGATTTTATGAAAAATCAGCTTCAGAGAGCAGGGTTCTCCAACCTAACTATACAGAAAACCCCCTTGATTACTCTGATCACTGCGGAAGTTACTAATCCTGGAAGAGTGATAGGCAGAAAGGGAAGAACGATAAATGAAATTACTGAGAGACTTAAGAAAGAGTTTGGAATAGATAATCCAAAGATTAACATATCTGCGGTGTCATCGCCCAACCTTGAGCCGCAGGTGATTGCTGATAAGCTGAGAAGATTGATTGAGATGGGCAAGAACCCGCGCAGGATGATGCATTTCATGATAAAATCAATTATGGATGCAGGTGCAGTTGGGTGCGAGATAGTTATAAGCGGCAAATTGGCGGCTAAAGGCGGCAGGGCGCGCACATTTAGGGCCATGGCAGGTTATCTCCCAAAGGCCGGCGAGCCTGCGAGGTGGGTGAAGCGCGCGCATGTGACCGCATACCCAAAAGCGGGCGCTATTGGCGTTCTTGTGAGCATCGCTCCTCCAGATGTGGAGTTCCCAGATAAGAAGGTTGAGATTTCTGAAAGTGAAGTAGAACCTGTTTTGGATCAAGCAATGAAAGAGCAGAAACCAGCAGAACGCAAAGAGCCAAAACCAGATGAATCTTCTGAATCCAGAAGATCTAAGACGAAGAGCGATGCTGAACCCAAAACTGAAAAAACGAGCAAGGCAAAGAAAGGAACAAGGAAGAAGAAATCAGCGAGCAAGAAGAAAACTGCCAAGAAGAAAAAGAAAAGCAAAGGTGATTAAATGGCTGTGCTGAAAATCAATGAAATTCGTGATATGGATGACAGGATGATAAAGGAGCGCATATATCAATTAAGGGCTGAACTTGTCAAGGAGAACTCAACATCCAGGCGCGGCGGAAAGAATATAAATACTGGCCGCATAAAAGAATTGAGGAAGGCTATTGCAAGGCTTTTAACAGTCCTCAGGGAAAGAGGTGTATCGTAAAGATGGCTGGCATTTGTCCTAAATGTGGTCTGCCGCAGGATATCTGCGTATGCGAGGCTCTTGAGAAGGAGGAGCCTCACAGGATAACTATTTATGTAGATAAAAAGCGTTTTGGAAAATTAGTTACTATTGTTGACGGTTTAGATGATAAGGAAATTTCCAAAATTGCAAAGGAGCTGAAGCATATGCTGTCAACTGGCGGCACGCATAAGGATGGGCGGATTATGCTGCAGGGGAACCGCAAGGATGATGCAAAGAATGCGCTCATTAAACTAGGGTTTAAGGAAACTGACATCTTCATAAGGTAATTTTTCGCTTGGCGTGTACTATGATCACTGAACGCAATATCATTGTTCATGAGTTAATCGGTTTGCAGGTTGAGGTTGTAAGTGGTTCGCGTTCAAAGCCCCATGTAGGACTGAAGGGCGAGGTAATTGATGAGACGCGCAATGTATTAATTCTCAGAGCGGAAGACAGCTCAATAAAAAAAGTGCCTAAGGATGGACAAGTGTTCAAGTTCAAACTGCCAGATAATTCTGCATGCGTGGTTTATGGAAGACGGATTCTTAACAGGCCTGAAAATAGGTTAAAAAGAGGTTATTCAAAGATATAATTTTATATATTATATTCGGCTTAATTTATGCATGAGTGATAAGATTTATACAGGATTAGGTGATTATGGCGAAACTTCTATATTCAGCGGTGGCAGGATAAAGAAGAAATCTCCATTAGTTGGTGCCTGTGGAACGCTTGATGAGTTAAGTTCATTCATAGGTGTGTGCAGGGCTCACTGCGAGGAAGATTATCAGTTGAATAGTTTGTTAAAAGAGGTTCAGCAGGATTTGTATAAGGTTGCGGGGCATGTGGCCGGCTCGGACGAGAGCATAGATGAAAACCGCATCTCATACATTGAAAATCAAATAGACAAGTATGCGGGCGATCTCCCTGGACTTAATTCATTCATACTGCCCAGCGGAACGCGGCTTGCTGCGTTTTTGCATGTTTCGAGGGCAGTTTGCAGGAGGGCAGAGCGCATCATATCTTTGTTATATGAGAATGAGGGGAAGTTCTTAACAGAATTGAAGTATCTTAACAGATTGTCTGATTTATTGTTCATACTTTCGAGATACTCTAATAAACGTTCCGGTGAAAAAGAAGAATATGCATATTAATTCTAATCCTTCAGTTCAGCAAGTAATTTAAATTTTATCCCTGAGTTCTTAGTAGGTGATGATTTGACCGCAAAACCCAAAGGATCTATTGTAGGTGTGGGATGCACTAAGTTTGGGAGCGTTCTTAAAACTCCTGAGCTTAAGGGAAAAACATTCCACGAGCTTATTGCTGAGGCGGCGTTTGAAGCGATGGATGATGCAGGCATGACAGGGAAGGACATAGACGCATTTTACATAGGAAGCATGCTCAGCCATAGTTCTCATGTGTACAGCCATCATACACAGCTTGCTGATTGGCTTGGGCTTAATCTTAAACCTGGGTTGCATTTTGCAACTGCATGCTCAACATTAAATACAGGGTTGGGTTTGGCTGCTATGGCAGTATCTTCCGGAAAATTTGATACAGTATTGGTGGCTGGCGCTGAGATTCTGTCATCATATCCCAATGACAACCCTGTTGAGAGGAAAGCCATCGGGCCGCAGCAGTTATGGTATTGGACTGATTTTGGCGTGGATCAGATTTATGCATACCATCATTGCTATGACATTGCAACTGCCTACGGCGCAATACCAACATTAGGTTATGCGCGGAAGAATAATATTCCATTGGATGAAATGGATAGGGTGATGTATCATGTGCATAAGGCGGTAAGGAAGCATTCATCGCTTAATCCTAAAGCATTCGTGACTGAGAGTTTGGAGAAATCATCTAAAAGAAAGCGTTTTAGGACAACGTATGATTATTGGAAATCAAGGAATAATCCTTTCTTTGCATACCCTACAAGATTGTTAAGCGCTCTTAACACTGCTGATGGCGCATCAGCATACATAGTTACAAGACCGGATAAAGCCCGCAAGTTCAGTGATCAGCCTATTGACATAATCGGGTTCCATTGGTCAGCGAGCAATTACCCATGGCATGACAAGGACCCGACAAATTGGTTCATTGACAAGGTTGCATTCAAGAATGCGTACAGGATGGCGAAAGTGAGCGGAAAGAATTTAGATTATTTATCTGTGCATGACTGCATGCAGATCTATCAGTTAATACTTTCAGAAATTGCTGGATACTTCAAGAAAGGCGAGGCATGGAAGGCGTTCTTGGAGGACCGTACATTGTACAACCATGACAAGCCGATGAATACTTCAGGAGGCAGGCACGGCAAGGGTCATGCGTTTGCTGCATCTCCAGGAGCAGAAACATATGAAATCGTGAAGCAAATGAGAGGTGAAGCAGGAAGGCGGCAGGTTAAAAAGGAAATTAAGGTTGCTGCTCAGCATAACCATGGGTATGGCATGCAAACTGCTGTAACTGTGTTTAAAAAGAGGTGATTGCATGGTTGATAAAATCGCAAAAATGTTTTATGGAAATCTTGCAAAAGGCAAGATACTTGGCGCGCATTGTAAGGATTGCGGGAAATGGACCTTTCCTCCCGTGGCAGCATGCAGGGAATGCGGTAGCAGGAATATATCTTATAAGAAAATTTCAGGAAAAGGCATAGTGCATTACTATTCAACGAGCATACTTCCTCCAAAGAAGTTTGCAAAGTATTCTCCGTATGCATACGGTTTGGTTGAGTTGGAGGAGGGCCCAACATTCCTTACGATGATTGAAGGATTGGATGCATCGACTCCTGAGAAAATCAAGGAGGGCAATGAAAATCTTCCAGCAAAAGTTAGAGCAAAAGTATCGAAGAAAGCAGGCATCAATGTTGTCTTGTTCAGGGTTGTGAAATGAATGAAAAGCATCGAGGATAGGTTCAAAAGCATTGTCTCAGACATATTCAGAGTCAAGCCGTCAGCAATAAAAAATAACACGAGGTTTGTAGAGGATTTAAATGCAAAGTCCATGGATATAATCGCATTAATAGCTGCCACTGAGAATGAGTTTGGCATAAAGGTTCCTTCTCAAGATGCCAACCGCAACAAGACTGTGGGCCAGGCGATTGCATACATAAAAAAGAAGCTTACTCGTAAATGACAACTGCTGCGATTGCAATTTCGCTTGCATACGCGATGCTTGCGCTGATTTTTTTGTTTTTTGCGATTTTTTTTGTTTTTCCATGCAGTTTAACTATTGGAACTCCATCCTTCCCGTGCAGCACTTCTACTTCGCGCCCGTTAATCCATCCAGTTCCAAGTGCTTTGTAAACTGCCTCTTTAACCGCAAAATGCCCTGACAATTTTACCGGGCATCCATTGCAGTACTCGATCTCATTTTTAGTGTATGTGCTCGCGATAAAATTACTGCCTGTTTTAGATGCAAGTATTCTTTTTGTCCTTTCAATATCAACAACATCTATTCCTATATTTGCAATGTTCACATATTCACCTTTTCCTTAATGCATTTAACGCTTCTTTTGCAATCATAACTTCTTCATCAGTATGGATTGCAAACACCTTAATTTTTGAATTTTTTGCGCTGATAAGCGTTTTTGATTTTTTATTTTTAGTGCGGTCTATTTTTACCCCGATAATATTTAGGTATTTACAGATATCTTCTCTAATCTTCCAATCATTCTCTCCTATTCCTCCGGCAAATGCGATCGCATCGACATCTCCAAGAACAGCAGAATATGCAGCGATGTATTTGGCAACTCTGTATGAAAACATCTGCAACGATAATTTGCATCTTTTGTTGCCTTTCTTAGCTTTTTCCTCAATAACTCTTACATCCCTGCTCACTCCTGATATGCCAAGCAGCCCGCTTTTATGATTCATAACATAAAATATTTCATCGATGCTCATTTTGCAATTGCGAATTAAATGCTGAACAATGGCAGGATCAAGATCTCCAGTGCGCGTAGCCATCATGACTCCTTCAAGCGGAGTCAGTCCCATGCTTGTATCTACCGAGATGCCTTTCTTAATCGCTGTGATGCTCGACCCTGCGCCGAGATGGCATGTGATCACATTGCATTTGCGTTTTCTGAGCAGTTTTCGCACCTGCTCATATACATACTTGTGCGAAGTTCCATGGAATCCATACTTTCTTATGCCTAGCTGCGCATAATACTCGTATGGCAGGCCATACATAAATGCTTTCTTGGGCATCGTTTGATGAAATGCAGTATCAAATACCATTGCTTGAGGCGTGCCTCGCATAATTCTCATGCATTCTTTTATGCCTGTAAGATTATGGGGGTTATGCAATGGGGCGAGCGCTTCGTATTTTTTAACTCTGTTGAGCGTTTTTTTGGATGCAAACACAGTTTTTGACATCTCACCGCCGTGAACAACTCTATGCCCGACAATTGATATATCGCTAATATTTTTAATGCCGCCCCATTCCTTATTTAAAATAATTTTCAGCAACTCCTGTATCCCTTGTTTGTGATTGTTTATATTAATGTTGACTGCCATGCGCTTAATCCCTTTCCAATGCAGGATTCTCGAACCCTCCTCACCTATCTTCTCCACCAATCCGTGAACAACCACGCGCATTTTTGAGTTGAATAATTTATACTTGATTGATGAGCTCCCGCAGTTCAGTACGAGAATGGTTTTCATTTTTTCATCTCCTTCGCAATAACACACACAATTGCGATAACGCCCAGTATATCATCAACTTTTGCACCGCGCGATAGATCGCTTACAGGTTTTGAGAATCCCTGCAGTATTGGGCCGTATGCATGCGCGCCGGCGAGAATCTGCGTAAGCTTATACGCAATATTTCCTGCATCTAAATCCGGGAATATGAGTATGTTAGCTTTTCCGGCAACGCAACCTAAATTTCCCTTAATCTTCTTTTTTGCAGTTGATTTGATGAGCGCAGCATCAGCTTGCAATTCTCCATCAATATTCATATTCCTTGCTTTTTTTATAGCAATCTGCGTTGCATTTACAACTTTCTCAACATCCGGGTGCACAGCGCTGCCCTTTGTTGAAAAAGATAACATAGCTATGCGCGGTTTCCATTTAAGTAGGTTGATTGCAGTATAACCAGTGGTAACCGCGATGTCAGCGAGTTCTTTCGCAGTAGGGTTAGGGTTGACTGATGCATCTGCGTACAGCAAAGCGCCATTCTCGCCGCCATCATATCCTGGGACATCCATTATGAAATAGCTCGATGGAACAGAAATGCCTCTTTTTAATCCCACAACGCCTTTGCATACGGATATGAAATCTCCTGATGTGTACACTAAGCCGCCAATCATTCCGTCAGCATCTCCGTTTTTGAGAGCAAGCGCAGAATAAAATATTGGCTGGCGAGCGATTAGTTTAGATGTTTTTACAGGGGTTTTGGTAATCTTAGAGTACAACTTAGCGTATTCATATATTTTATCGCTCCTTACTGGATCAACAATTTCAATCCCTTTTAATCCTACCCCTGCATTTTTAGCATTCTTTATAATAGTTTTTTCATTCCCTATAAGAATTGGTTTAGCAATTTTTTTATCAAGAGATCTTCTTGCAGCGGCTATAATTCGAATGTCAGACCCTTCAGGGAAGACAATTCTTTTTTCAGCACCAACAGCCCGTTTCATAACCAACTCGATGGCTTTCATGCGCTATGAAATCGCATACTAATTTTTTAAAGGTATTTTTTGCAATATTTCTCATGTGCGGGATTATAGGGTATATTGGAGAAGGGGATGTTGCAGAGTTTTTAGTCAAGGGCCTAAAAAGGCTTGAGTATAGAGGATATGACAGTGCAGGCATCTCATTGATTGCTGGCGGATTGATATCAACAGTAAAGTGCGGGGGCAATATCTCAAAACTTGAGAAAAAACTTGAAAAGGTTGAATTTAAGGATGCAAAATTAGGAATAGGCCATACAAGGTGGGCCACTCACGGAGAACCCACAGATGAAAATGCGCACCCGCACACATCCTGCAAAGATGAGATAGCTATTGCGCATAATGGAATAATCGAAAATTACAAAACGCTTAAAAAGATGTTGATGGACAAAGGCCATGCATTCAAATCAGACACGGATTCTGAGGTTATTGCGCATCTGATAGAGGAATTTTATGATGGTGATTTAGAATCTGCGGTTGCAAGGGCAGTGAAATCTATTGAAGGCGCCTATGCAATTGCATCGATCCATAAGAGCGAGGACAGAATAGTGGTTGCATGCAAAAGCTCTCCCATAGTCATAGGTTTTGGAGATGGGGCGATGTTCATTGCATCTGATGCGGCTGCTTTAGTTGGCAATACAAATAAAGTAGTATATTTGTCCGATGGAGAGATCGCATCAGTGATGTGTGATAGAATACATGTTCGAAAACTTAACGGCGAGAGCGTTAACAAACAAGTTAAACGCCTTGATGCATCATTATCAGATGTTGAGAAAGGTGGGTTTAAGCATTTTATGCTGAAAGAAATATTTGAACAGCCCGAATCTCTGAGCAATTTGATAAGAGGCAGGGTAAGGGGCAATTCAGTAAAACTCACGCTTAATGTGAACTTAAATTCGGTGAGCCGTATTATCATCATTGCGTGTGGAACAAGTTGGCATTCGGCAATAATCGGCAAATACATTATAGAGAACTTGATTCGCGTTCCGGTGGAAGTTGATTATGCATCAGAATTTAAGTATAGAAACCCAATCATTGGGCGAGGAGATTTAGTTATTGCGATCTCGCAGTCGGGCGAAACTGCGGATACGATAGGCGCAGTGCGCGCTGCTAAGCAGAAAGGCGCGCGAGTTATAGGTATTGTAAATGTTGTTGGGTCAACGATTTCGCGCGAGGTTGACGGAGGAATTTATCTTCGTGCAGGTCCAGAGATAAGCGTTGCGAGCACCAAAGCGTTCACGAGCCAGGTTCTTGCGCTGCTGCTGTTTGCCTTATACGCGCGCCAAGCCCGTGGAGGAGTTGCAGATAACCAATTGCTTAATGAGATCACAGATTTGCCCAATATGGTCGATAGAGTGCTCGATAACGCAAAGATAGTTGAACGCATTGCAGAAGATCTTGCGCAAAAGAGAAATTTTTTGTATTTAGGCAGAGGCATTAATTATCCAGTGGCGCTTGAAGGCGCTCTTAAATTGAAAGAGATTTCGTACATACATGCAGAAGGTTATCCTGCCGGCGAGATGAAGCATGGGCCGATTGCATTGATTGATGAAGGGTTTCCGGTAGTATTCATATCTCCAAAAGATGGGTTGTATGATAAGGTAGTCAGCAATATGGAAGAGGTTAAAGCTCGCAAAGCAATTGTAATTGCAGTGATTAATGAGATTGATGAGAATGTCAGGCAGGTTGCTGATTATATTATAGAGGTTCCAAAAACAAGCCCGTTAGTTTCTCCTATAATTAATGTAATACCTTTGCAGCTTTTGGCGTATTACATAGCGGACCTAAAAGGGGTTGATGTCGACCGCCCCCGCAACCTCGCAAAATCGGTCACTGTTGAATAGTAGAATAGGTTACATTTTTTCATTTATATTTTTTAATAATAATTCTTATCTTACATGCATGCAGAGTGATGGGTTATGAGTAGCATGAATGAACTTATGTATTCAGCGCGGTTTTCCGAAGATGAAAGCGAACGGATACGGTGTGGCATGGAGCTGGTTCGCAGATGCATCTCAAACAGTAGGCTTGATTACTTGGAGGTTATAGGCAGGGATTCATATCAACATCCTCAGGTAAGGGAATATGCAGGCATGAAATTGTGCGAGATATACTCATCGATGTGCGATTATGAATCGCTTGTTTCCATCTGCGAGAATGAGGGATATCTCATGAAAGTGCGCGAATATTCCGGAATGAAAGCCATAGAAAATTGTTGTATCACTGATGATATTTTCGAATTATCGAGGCTTAGCATAAGTTGCAACATTCCGCGAAACATCAAGTTAATGGCAAAAAATGACCTAAAAAAAGTGGGAATGCGCGCAGTGGATAATTTTGCATCGCGCGGCGATAAAGTTATGTTGGTTAAAATGTGCAGGAACATTGCGCTGCCGAGAAAGGTTAGGAATGCTGCAAGCATTCACATCAGCGTTAATGATATGCGGATGGTAGGGCCGAGTTTGACAGAAAATGAGTTCAACGATTTGGTTGGGGTATGCTCAAATTCGCTTATTCCAGAGGAGAATAGGGTAATTGTTGGGGTTAAGCTTGTGGAGAATTGCATATTTGATGGGAAGTATTACTTGCTCAACAGATTGTTGCGTAGTGATGGGATTCCTGGAATATTGAAGAATATTGTTGCGAATGCAATCAATGAGATTGCTGAACGCAGTCAAGATGACTTTAATATCACCAAAGATCTTATTAGGCCGGAAGCAGTGCGCAAGAGAAAGCATACTACTTAATAAAATCTTATGCATCATATTTTTATTATGAATTGGAATGATGTTCGCGTGATTGCAGTAGTAGGCGCGTCGCCTAACCCAAACAGGCCCAGCAATGCGGTTATGCGCTACTTTATTAAGAATGGGTTCAAAGTGATCCCCATAACTCCAAAGTATGATTCAATTGAAGGAGTTAAGTGCTATCCTTCATTGATTGCTCTGCCAGAAAATATTGCTAAGAGCATAGATATGGTCGATATTTTTGTGCATGCAGCTGCAGTTTTAGGGATAGTTAAGCAGGCGGTTGAACTTAAAAAAATGCATAATAGTTTGAAATTAATCTGGATGCAGCCGGGCGCGTATAATAAGGAAGCGTATGAATTTGCAGCGCGCAATGGGTTGGAAGTTATTGCAAATTCCTGCGCAATGGAAATGCGCATTAATGATTTATGATTATGGTTCATTCTATCTGTTTGCAATAATTCTTATCAAGAAATAGAATGATGATACTTCGCATTCAAACAAGTTTTGAAACTGTGTTGTTATTTCACAGTGTTCGGTCCATAATTTTTTTTCCGCATCCATCTGCATCACATTATCTGCATCCTGGATATATTTTAGGAACACACTGCGCGTCATCGCCAAATTTATGCGGTTATCAAATATATCGAAACAGATCGCAGTGCTGCACCCCAATCTCACTGCCTGCTTAACAATGCTGGAGGAGGGCAGGTCGTTCTCAACCATCTTGCGCGCCATTTCGATGATTTCTGGATCATAAGTGCTCTGGTATGCGATTTTCAGCAAGTTATCCCTTCTGCCGATAAATAGCGTGCTGTTTCCATCATACTGTATTTTGTACCTTGCAGATTGCAAGTAAAATTTTCCAGAAAAATTCTTGTTATAGCTTTTAACATTTAGATTGCGGAATTCATTTTTGTTTTTTCCTCCTTCGAGCACGATTAATTTTGCTGCAGGCATGCACATAAATGGACAGGGATTAGATATATACTTTTTGGTTTCCAGAAAACTATATAAACCCTGCCATACATAATAAACCCACAATAGGTGTATTCTGGTTCGGATTTTGAATTGGAGTACGTTTATAACAAAGGTGTTTTAAGTGAATGAATTTGAAAGCTTTGAGTTTAGCCCACAGATAAAGAGGGCGTTGAAAGATATGGATTACAGAAATCCAACAGAAGTGCAATTACGCACAATCCCATTAATCCTTGATGGATATAATGTTGCTGCAAAGAGTTATACTGGAAGCGGCAAGACCGCTGCATTTGGCATACCTCTGTCAAGCTTGATTGCTGATGGAAAGAAGAAATCTGTGTTGATTGTTGGACCAACCCGTGAATTAGTAGTGCAAGTAAAAGAAGAATTGCGGAATATAAACCGATACACTAAATTAAGGATATTTGCGGTGTATGGAGGGCATGGAATTGAAGGGGAAATTAAAATTCTTCAAGGAAAAGTTGATATGCTGTGCGCGACTCCCGGAAGGCTTTTAGACCACATTGAGCGCGGGACAATTAACTTAAGAGATTTTGATACAGTTGTGCTCGATGAGGCGGACAGAATGCTTGATATGGGGTTTGTAGATGATGTTAGAAGAATACTTGCGAAAGCGAACGCTAAGAGCGTTCACCTGTTTTCTGCAACGCTTGAAGAGAATGTGATTTCGCTCATTAAAGATTATGTGCAGGATTATGAAACTGTGACTATTAAGGACAACCTTTTAGGCAATAATATCATCGAAAAGAACCTAATTGTTCAGAGAAAGAACAAGTTTAGAGAACTTATAAATTGCATTAATAAGTTTGGAAAGAACAGAGCATTGGTTTTTGTATCAACTAAGAGATATGCAAGCATATTAACTGAGAAGCTTAACCGAAGAGGGTACAGAGCGGTTGCTATACACGGTGATCTTTCGCAGAAAAGGCGAGAAATTTCGCTTGGAGAGTTTAAGTCGGGCCGCAAGAGAGTGTTGGTTGCAACAGATGTTGCTGCGAGAGGTCTTCAGATAGATAATGTTGAATGCGTTGTTAATTATGATGCTGCTAACGATGCTGATACGCATAAGCATAGGATAGGGAGAACTGGAAGAATGGGCAACAAAGGATACGCTATCACATTTTTGGATGATTCAAGCGGCGCAGGTCCGCATTCGTCAGGACCAAAGGAATTTCATGGCATAAATTATTATATCGAGAGAGGTTATTAATTCCTTATTTTTGAGCATCGCCAGGAAGCGATGCGTTTTTAAATTTTAATATTTCATAAACATATCTTAATTCTTAAGGTGTGCAGATATGCCGGTTAATTCTGATAAAGATCTCTCTGAGCTTGAAGACAGGTATAAGCGATTGTATGCAGATTTTGAGAATTATAAGAAGAGAATTGCAAAACAGCAGAGCGAGATGGAGAGTCGCGCAGGCGAGAGCATAATAAAGGATCTGATAGAAGTATTGGATGATTTTGACTCATACTTTGAGCATTCTGATGATTCAGGAGTTGAACTTATTGCTAAAAAGCTAGGAAAGATTCTCAGTTCGCATGGATTAAGGCAATTATCTCCAGATGGTGAGGAATTTTCACCAGAGATTGCGGAGGCGATACAGGTTGTTGATGTTGATGACCCTGATCATGATGGCAGAATTGTTCAGGTAGTCAGGAAAGGATATACGCTCAACGGAAATATTATTCGGTATCCTAAGGTAATTGTAGGAAAGCATAAGGAGGTTGATTAAATGGGAAAAATAATCGGGATTGATTTAGGCACTTCCAATTCAGCAGCAGCTGTAATGGAAGGAGGCGTTGCAACTATTGTGCCGAGCGCTGAAGGTGCATCACAGTATGGAAAATCATTTCCAAGCGTTGTTGCTTTTTCGAATGATGGACAATTGTTGGTTGGAGAGCCGGCGCGCAGGCAGGCAATCACCAATCCTAAGAATACCATAATAGGCGCAAAGCGCAAAATGGGCACTGATTACAAATTTAAGGCTGGCGGCAAAGAGTATTCTCCGCAAGAGATTTCTGCATTCATACTGCAAAAAATCAAAAAAGATGCAGAGGCATTTTTAGGAGATACTGTCGAAAAAGCTGTAATTACCGTTCCAGCGTATTTCAATGACAACCAGAGGCAGGCTACTAAAGATGCCGGCAAAATTGCAGGTTTAGATGTGATCCGCCTTGTTAATGAGCCGACCGCGGCCTGTCTTGCGTATGGAGTAAATAAGAGCAATGAGGAGCACAAAATACTTGTGTTTGATTTTGGAGGAGGCACGCTGGATGTTACAGTGATGGAATTCGGTGATGGAGTTTTTGAAGTAAAGTCAACGAGCGGTGATACACAACTTGGCGGACATGATATGGATAATGCTATAATTGAATATTTATTATCTGTAATTAAGAGAGAGCATGATTTGGATGTATCAGGGGATGCTGCAGCAATGCAAAGATTGCGCGAAGCAGCTGAGAAAGCGAAGATTGAATTATCAACTGTTTTGGACACTGAAATAAACCTGCCATACCTTGCAATGCGCAACGGCCAGCCAGTGAATTTTGTGCATAAGCTTACGCGCGCAAAGCTTGAGGATATAGTGCGTCCAATTGTTCAGAGATGCGGGGATCCTATAAAACGCGCGCTTGATGACGCGAAGATGACTAAGGATGATATAACAAAAATAATCCTAATAGGAGGCCCTACAAGAATGCCTATTGTTCAAAAGTTTGTTGAGGAGTATGTTGGGAAGAAAATCGAGCGCGGCGTCGACCCTATGGAAGCTGTTGCTAAGGGAGCAGCTATTCAGGGCGCGATCATATCAGGCGAAGTGAAAGATGTGCTACTGCTTGATGTAACTCCTCTCTCATTAGGCATAGAAACGCTTGGAGGGGTATTCACAAAGCTCATCGAGCGTAATACAACTATTCCTGCAAAGAAATCTCAGATATTCAGCACAGCCGCCGATTTTCAGACCAGCGTAGACATTAAAGTGTACCAAGGAGAGCGAGCAATGGCCTCAGATAATGTGTTGTTAGGAACATTTACGCTTGATGGCATACCTCCCGCTAAACGCGGCGTGCCAAAAGTAGAGGTAACTTTTGATATTGATGCGAATGGCATACTCAATGTATCAGCAAAGGATTTGGCAACCAACAAAGAACAAAAAATAAGAGTGACAGCACCGCTTAAAATGAATGAGGACGATATAAAGAAAAAGATGGATGAGGCGAAGAAATACGAGGAAGAGGACAAAAAGAGGAGAGAGCTTGCTGAAACAAAAAATGAGGCAGAATCGCTTGTTTATGCTGTGTCTGACACATTGGATAAGTTTGGGGAAAAGATCGATGATAGCATAAAAACCAACCTTAAAAAACATTCTGATGAACTTCGTGAATTGCTTACCGCTGATGATTTAGGAAAGATAAAGGAAAAGATGAATGAGATTAAAAGGGAGCTGGAGAAGGTTGGAAGCAAGATGTATGAAAATGCAAATACCCAATCCCAACCATCAGGTAATGAAGACAGCAAGAAATCTTATGATGCTGAGTATGAAAAGAAGGAGTGAGCATGGATTTAGATGATTATTATTCAGTGTTAGGAGTTGAAAGGAATGCAACGAAGGAAGAGATAAAGAAAGCTTACAGAAAACTGGCTCTTAAATATCATCCGGACCGTAATAAAGATCCTGGAGCTGATGAAAAATTTAAGAAAATCTCCGAAGCATACGCTGTGCTTAGCGATGATGAAAAACGAAGGCAATACGATATGTACGGCTCGTCTGCATTCTCAGGGTATTCTGCTGAAGATATATTCAGGGGAGCAGATTTCTCAGATTTTGAGGACATTTTTTCAGGGTCTCCTTTTGCCGATATATTTTCCTCATTTTTTGGAAGGATGCGGCGCAGGAAGGACTATGGCAGCGATCTTAGTTATGATTTAGAAGTTAGTTTAGAGGAGGTGTTCAAAGGCGCTAAGAAATCAATATCTTATTATCATAATGCGCCATGCAACGCGTGCAAAGGCATAGGAGCAGAAGATGGCAAAGGGTTTGTCTCATGCGGAGAATGCGGAGGCAGAGGTTATGTGAGGTCAATTAACCGCACCATCTTTGGAAGGATGGTCAGCGAACGGCCATGCAACGCGTGCAACGGCGCAGGCAAGGTTCCTAAACATCCGTGCGCAAAATGCAACGGAAAAGGTTATGAGAATAAATATGAGAAAATTGAATTAAAAATTCCGCGAGGCATTCCTCATGGAATCTCGTTGAGAGTTCCGCAGGGAGGGGAATTTGGCAAGGATGGAATTGGCGATTTGTATGTTAATGTTTACATTCAGCCGCATAATGAATTTTCCAGGGAAGGCAACAATATATTCTCAAAGGTGAAACTTGATATGGTGACTGCTGCTCTGGGAGGCGCGGTCGAAATTAAAACTCTGCATGGCACTCAAAAAATCAATATTAAACCTGGCATCCAGACAGGAGACAAGCACACAATACGTAATAAGGGCATGCCCATTTTTAGGGCGAGCGGATACGGAGACCATATAGTTGAATTTTTTGTTGAGACGCCTACTAATTTAAACAGAGAACAAAAAGAGCTTCTTAGAAAATTTGCAGGTATAAAAAAGAAGAAGTTCGGCATTTTTTAACAGCGTTTGTTTATGATTTAACCATAATTTTTTCGAGCACTTTCCTTGCATATAAATCTGCGCTGTTGGGTCCATCAGCAGTTATGATGCTTCCATCTTCAACTACTCCCTGATTAACATATTCTGCGCCGTACTCCTCTAAAACTTTATCTGTGCTTTTTCCGTACTCGAGGTCAGGACCAACCCATACAGTTGCTTTTTTACCTCTGAGAATCCCTGCTTTTGCCAATGTTGTTGGAGCCCAGCATATTGCTCCAACAATTTTCCCTTTGCTCGCTGCATTTTTAGCGATCTCAAGCGCTCTCTCTTCTTTTCTTATAATTGGAGTGCCGCTCCCGCCAACAAACATCACTGCATCAAAATTATCAACATCTATCTCATCAAGCGTTGCCTGAGCGATTACAGTTCCTCCGAGCATGCCTTTGCAAGTGCCTTTTTTTGTGCTTGCGACAACTACTTCAATCCCGTTTTCTTCCAAAATTTTTTTAGGCACGAAGAGTTCCTCATCCCTAAAATTTTCCGGGGCAATTATCATTACCGCTTTTGCCATACTACCACCATAACATAATTAATGATAAACTATTTAAACATCTTTAAAAATATGTTATGCTATGACATTTTTGAATAAATTTAAAGATGCAAAAGCTAAATCGCCAAGGAAAAGCGAGTTCACAAGCATGAAAGATCTTTCGGAAGGTCTAAGGTCAAATCTTTATGAAGCGGGTCGAAAGATAATGCAGCTTAATCCCAACGCATCGATTAAAATTGCTGTTCAATCAGATGGTTCCATACTTGATAAGCGCACAGGCAAATTAGTAGGATATTGCACGGGTGATGCATTCTATTTTGATCCGTTTGCAATAGGGCTGACAGAAGCGATGCTGGAAAAGATGTTTGGGAGAAATGTTGGTGCGTTGTTGAATATTGGAGAATGCGTTATGAGTATTGATGAACGTTCAGTATCTCTTGAGTTTTATCAAGATGCATCGAAATTTCCTTTTTCAGTTGTTAAGGCAGTTTTTTAAATATTGTTTTTAATCTTTTAATGTGACCAGCTTTAATGTGTTAGCCAACCTCAAGAAAAGGTGGGCAGTGAGATTGCGGGATGCAGTAAAAAAGTTTCTGCAGAGCAGGGGATTTGCGTGGGATAGCGCTAACCCTGAATATACTATTGTGATTGGCGGTGATGGAACTTTATACTATTATTTAGATGAATTGGAAGGGAAGGTTCTGCTAATTGGGTCAGAGAGCAGTTACCGCGCGCAATTGAATCGCAAAAACTGGCGGAAAGGCATATTAAAGTTGCTTCATGCGAAATACATTCCTCTGCCTGTAATGCAGATTAAAAAAGGAAATAGGGTGCTTACGCATTTTATGAATGATGCTGTATTTCATTCTAATAACTATTGCGTTGCCCGCATTAAGTGTTTATTCAATGGAAACAAAATTGAGTTTAGAGGAGATGGATTGGTAATCGCAACTCCTTTCGGTTCAACTGCATATTCATATTCAGCTGGAGGCGCATCTTTATCTCTTCGTTCTAAGATGCTGTGCATAACTCCCATCTCTCCGTGTTTTAGGAGCGCATCACCTGCAACAACAAAATGCAAAAAAATTATTGTGTCTGCGAGCAAAAACACTTGTTTAGTAGCAGATGGCAGAGTAATATCGAGGAATGCTGGAGGAAGATATGTTATAATGTATTCAAGGAAGTGCATTAAGTATCTTCAGCGTTAACTGGAATTGTTGGAAAACTGGTTGCGAAATACCCATATTTTAAATAAGCAATATCTAATTGTGGTGCTATGTTTGGAGATGAACCTTTATTCAAGAAGAGTGTAAAAAAACCCTATTGGATCTAATTTATATCCCCTCATTTTTACGAAACATTTTTATATGAGCAATTCGTAATAAATAATAGGTGGTAAAAGTTGAATAGGTTGGAAATTGAGAAATCTCCAAAAAAAGAGAAAAAGCGGAAAAGAATTGCAAAGGCGCTTGCGCCTCTCTTAGAGCCATTAAGAGGTTTTAAGGGAGTTCGCGCAGAGCTTTCCAATGTCCCCCTCCATAATGAAAAATCGCTTAATGATTTAAGTATTAAGGCATATTTGCTATTTAGAGATAAATCGAGTATGCCTAAATATTTGCTGTTGAGGCAGAGAGATTGCGAGATGCCATACCAGATAATTGCAGATGTGAAAGGAAGCAAGCATTTGTTAGTATTTGACCTTGATGAGAATATAGAGGATTCAAATGCGTATGCAAAAGTCGCTACCTATGACATAGTGATTAATGATAGGCATGTATTTAGGATTGTGCCTGTTGCAAGTTCGTTCATAATCACCGAACCTGCAGAACAAAAACAAACTGAAACAAGGCCTGCGGGCTTGCTTGATGCTGATGTCCGTGCAATCAACGCTAATTGGAGGACTTCGCTGAAAAGCATGTTCAACGAAAACGCAAAGATGAAAAAAATAAGCATCTCTGCAAGAAATAAAAAATATGATTTGATGCTTATTACAGATAAGCAGAAATTCATGCTCTTTGTTAAGGACAACAATCTGGAAAACTTGACAGATGTATCTCCTGCATTTCTTGCACTTGACATATCAACTAAATGTGTGATGAATGTTGATGGTTGCGAATATTACGGAGCGGAGGTTTCAGGAGCAAGAGTAAAGCACCTGGTAAGCGCTATTAGGGAACTTAAGCAACAGGGCAATGTTTAAATATTGCTATAAGTCCTATTCATAGCATGAAACGCGGTAAATTGAAGAGAGCATTTAGAAAAATGCGAGAACGCGCGCGCGAATTATTTTCGCAATATTTTATGCCTCCTGAAAACTTATGCATGCAACCTGCATACGCTTATGCTTGCACGCTTGCATCGTATTTGCATTATTCCAATGATTCAAAAAACCAAGTTATGCATTTTAATACAGGAAAACTCCCTTCCCGCGGCACTCCTGGCAGAAAAATTGCTGAATGGGATGAGGTTAGAATGGATTTTAATGAAGCGCAAATGCTTGTCCGCGAAATGCTTAACAATAAAGGCGCTTGCCATGAATATATTGCATATGAAGCGGCAAAACTGATAAATGATGCAGAAGTGACTGAGTATACCGGAAATATAATGTTAGGCGCATGTTGCGAAGATTACGTATTCAAGCCCGGCGAATCGCTTGAAGATTTGTATGCAAAAGCCCCAAAAAGAGCATTCAGAAGCAGAGATGAATATGCTGCATTAATTGTTCCGCGCGATGAAATGGAGGTCCCCAGTTTTTTGCAGGGATTATTCACCGTAACTGCTAGGATATGGAGGAGAATTACAGGTTCAATTGAAGATGATGCAATAAATAGGCCATATATGGCGCATTTTTATGATCCTACTCGCGATAAGAATGACCAAGGATTAAATGTTGCATCTGGAGAAATAAAATTTCAGAGCGCTTTGCAGCGCATAAAGGATTACTGGAAACTCGCTTATAGATTTTATGCAAACGGCAAAAAGAGCAGGGCATACTATGCGTTGGGGCATATAGTGCATCTTATTTCTGATTTGCATGTGCCTGCGCATGTGCACAATGATATACATGGACCGACAGTATTGTTGGGAAAACTTGATTCGCTTGAACAATGGACAATGAAGAGTGATTACAATCATTTAAAACGAGGCAAGGGGAAGATGAACATTACGATTTGGGACAGCGGTCCTCTAAATCCACCATTTGCCGATGCTTCTTGGAATCCGCAAAACATAGATGAAAAACTTGAAGAGTTTGTTGAACGCATAGCAACGAAGACGCAATTTTTTAGAAGCGTTGATGCGCATGGCACAGGACAGCATGAGAGAAGAAAAGGGAAACTAAGTGATGATGAGTGCTACAAACAGGCATCAGTTTTAATACCTAACGCCATAAGCGCATCCGCGCAAATAATTCAGAATTTCATAGCCTATTGCAAAAATGAAAAAACCTCATTTAACCATTCCTAAACTCTTCTTCAACAACTCTATAAACCCGCCTCTTGCAACAGGTGGGCTAATTTTGCGCATACCTATCTTCTTGCCATTTTTCTTGAGTTTTGCATATGTAACCAATGCATCGCAGAATTCATCGTTCATAATTGATGGATCAAAGTTTGATTTCATGCGCTCAATCAGCTCCATTGCTAATTCGATCTCCTCAGGCCTTGCTTTTGAAGAGATTCTTGGCGCAATCAATTTAATCTGATTAATTTCAGCAGGATAATGCAATGAAATCATCATCAAAATTCTTTTGTATGGTTTCAGAATCACATATCTCTCTGCATTTCTATATATCATCTTTCCCAGCGCAACCAATCCGCTTTTTTCCATAGCTTTTTTTAATACTGCAAACTCGCGCGTCCTTTTAAAAGGAACTAAGTAGTATTTCTTGTATTCATATAACTCATCTATCTCATACGGTTCGGTGAATGAAATTATTGAGATTAATTTTTCATTGAATGGCATAATCCGTTTCAAATCTTCATCTGGAATTCCAACAACTGATTTTCCGTATGCAATGCCATGCATTATTTCATTATTTTTAAGCTCATGCCCCTTATCACACACATTTTTATGATGCACAGGCGTATGATGTTTTTTGCATAAAAGTTTCAGTTTTGCCAGTTTTTCTCTGCTTGCGCTGTACATTTTAACAGGCATGCTCACCATTCCAAACCGGATATTTCCGGTCCATAACGCTCTCATGCATTACTCTTCCTCAGCAAACTTTTTTATTGCCTCAATATTATCGACAATCATTTTTGCCTTCCGCTTCCCAAACTTAAACGGAAATCGGTCATTTTCATCTCGTTTCAGCACGATTAGCTTGTTTCCCTTAAATTCCTCATATTCTACTAGCACCATTTAACCACCTATAGGTTATGATTAGAAAATATTTATTAAATAAATGCAGTTAAAGAAATTCCATGCCTGGGGGTGTTGTTTTAAGCGCACTAAAACCAACAGATGAACATGTTAAGAAGGTGCGTAGGCTCGCGTCAAAGTATTTTTTCACTAATCTTAAGCATTCTGAAGTTGATGAAAAAGGGGCAATATGCACCCTATACAATGAAGATGTGATTATGCACGCCCTGAAAGATAGGTTGTCCGTAGGCGTATTCGGAGATCCGCAGCATCTATTAGGCTATTTGATAATGCTAAAATACGCAACATTTGAGGATGCGTTTGGAGTAAGCATGCAGTATGAATTGTCTGATTATGATGTTGGCATACGAAGCGATTCTGCATACTTGTTGCAGACCTGCATTGATGATTCTGCAAGGCATATAGGAATATACTCGCGAATGGTTGATCAAAGCACTTTTTTGTGCAGCCTTGAAGGCATCTCTTGCGTGTATGCTGAAATCCTGACCCAAAATTTACATTCGCAATACATACACGAATATTTAGGATGGTATATGCTTAGCGAGATACCTCCATATCCTTTGCTATCTATACGAGGAATAGATGTTCAGCAGATGATTGCTCTTGGAACAACAAATGAGCATTTATTAGCATGGAAGCTATTCTTCAAAGAATTAAGATAAAAAATTAAGCATTTTTGTAAAATTCTTCCAAAGGAGGGACAAGCTGCTTCTTTCTAGACATTACGCCTTCCATGAATGCTGCCCCGTTCTCCAATTTTATATTAAACGCTTTCTCAAAATCCTCAGAATTCCCTAAAACCAATACCTTGCTTCCTTTTTTGAGCACATCTGTAATCGCAAAAACTATCATCCTGTAATTTTCATCAACAACCTTTCTCTTAAGTATATCAACAATTTCTTTTTCTTTTTGTTCGAGGTCGGCAGCATCAACAACCTCAACTTGCCCAATGCCTATTTTGTTTCCGTTCATGTTGAATTCCTTAAAATCGTACTGTACGATTTTCTCGGGGCTTTCTTTAACTATCGTCGATTTTGCTTTAAGGAGCTCTTTCCCAAACGCTTCTATATCATCAATTCCTGCTGCATCTGCCAATTTGTATGCCATAACTCTATCTTGTTCAGTTGTAGTAGGCGAGTTAAACAGCACTGTATCTGAGAGAATTGCAGATAAAAGCAACCCTGCCATCTTCGGAGTTAACTCTTTATTCTTTGCGCCTATGAACCCTAAACTATTGTTGAAATACAGTTCAGCAATGATTGTAGCGGTCGCACCAACTGGTTTAGTCAAATGTATTATTGGCTTGCTTGTAATCATGCCGTTTTTATGGTGATCAATTATTGTGATCACCTCGCCTTTATCAAAGTCGTCCAGCGCCTGAGATTCTTCTGTATGATCAACCATTATAATCTCATGCCCTTCCGCAGAAGTTATCAGTTCTGGTTCCGGAACACCAAATTTCTCAAGCACATATTTTGTTTCAGGATTGAGTTCGCCCTGCCTGCCAGGTTTTGCATCCATAAAGTATGCCATAACTATGCTGGAGCAGATTGTATCTGTATCCGGATTCTTGTGTCCTACAACGATTTTCATGCTTTTTTAAGGCATAGAAAAATATATAAACTTCTTTTGTATATAATTTAATAAGTGGAGTTATGGTAGCTGAAGATATGTTCTATGCCAGAACGCAGCGCTTATGGCATGCGGGTGATAGCAGGATTAAGGTTAGTTTTGCGAATACTCAGTTCTTTTTAGGATTCATAAAAAGCAATTTTATTTCTGAGAATGGAAACATTAACAATTTTGCTCCGCAGAATTATACGAATGAATGGATTTCTTATGTTGGAATTCAAACGATACTTAGGGAATGTTTGAAAGGCCATGTAGGAAGCAAAGGTTCCCATAAGCTAGCTCATAAGATAGTCAGCCTTATTGTCTCTGGCAAGGATGTGGAGTACAAGAACCTTAGGAAGATTGCTTCAAGAATGGGATTGAGCATGTTTCCAGTTGTTAGAAAGGAGCGGGAGCTTAAGATTGCGCTTGAAAATGCCAACAGAGTGTTTGCTGAGCATCGCAGGCGCAGGGTTTCGCAATTTTTAAGGAATACCGTGAGAAAAGCATCTGCATTGGTAGCTGCTGCCTCGATTGCTCTTGTCTCATTGTACGCTTCGATAGTGCCAACAATGAGCGTAAAATGCATAGATTTCAGGCCAGTTAATGCAAGGAATGTTTCGGTGATCTCCCAAGAAGTTGCTAAAAAATTAGAACATCGCATAATGAAAAAAGATGCATTAATGCGCAAGGTTGCCAGTATGCGCAGGCGTTGATTTATATATTTTAAAATAGAATATGCTTTATGCTTCATCTTCTTCTTTTAGTTGCATCTCTTACGGCATATCTTGATGGTGATGTAAGCACAGTTTATGTTCTCAAAACGAATGAATCAATCGTTCAAATTCCTATGATTGATGGAGAAGTAGATTATGCAATCTCAGACCAAGGAGATATTGAATATGAAGTTCAAGATGGAATGCTGATTTTGCATGGCAATAATCAATCATTTTACATAATTAAACTCACAAGACCTTCTCTCAATAAAGGTAATGTAAGGGAATTCACATTCTACAATCCAGGGTTTGATATAACGGAATTTAAAGTATATCTCCCAGATAACAGCACCTTGATCAATGCATATCCTGAAACATATTCATCAGTCAACCCTATACGATGGCATGAAAACAGCAGCATATACGCAGTAAAATATTCAGTAAATACTCATGACGAATATGATTTTCAACTCATTATGTTTGCTTTGATCATTTTTTTGGCAGTTATTTATTTTATTCATAGGCGTTATGTTCATTTTAGAATTGCAAAGGAAATTTTTGAGAAGCAGATTGCAGGATTAAGCGAGTATGAAAAAGATGTGCTGCGTGCAATTTTTGAAACGCCAGGTATAAGGCAGAGAGATGTTGCAGTTAAGCTTAATCTTAACAAATCACATTTGAGCAAATTGCTTGGAAGAATGGAGGCAAGATATTTAGTAAGGAGAGAAAGGTACGGCAGAGTAATCAAGCTGTATCTCGGGGAATATTTTAAGGGAGAATAATAGTTTCCAAAGTTTCCAGATATAATTATATATAGTTTCCATGCAAGTTGTTTGGTGATACCATGAATGTGTATAAAATGTTTGCAGCTCTTGTGATGGTAGGGCTGTTGTCTGGCGTGGCGTTTGCCGTTGGAATGGCAGGCTCGGATATGGCTGGAAAGAGCCATGGGAGTGAGGTTGCTGAAACTGCAATTGCGGGAGAGATGAATGGTGAGGCATATGCAGAGGTGGATGATAGCAATGCAAGCAACAATGATGAAATGAGTCCCAGAGAAAGATGGGAGCAGGTTAGGGAAAGATTTAGAGAAAGAGTTCGCAATGCAACAGAACATTACAGAGAAGTGAAAAGGGAGTATAAACAGGTTAGAGAAGAATGGATGGTCGCTAAAGAGATGAGAAACAATGCTTCGGAAGTGAGGTTCGAGCGCGCGAAACTCTTTATAGATAAGAGCATCGACCTTATGATTTCGCATATACAGGTTCTTGAGGATAGGATTTCTAACCAGGATTCATTGAGCGATGAGGACAAGGCGGAGATTATTGAAGAACTGGAAGATAACATAAATGATTTGGAAGACATGAAATCTGAAGTTGAATCAGCTGAATCAATGAGCGATCTCAGGGAAATTGCCAGAGAGATTAGGGAGAAGTGGATGGAATCGAGAGCAGCGGTTAAGAAGCATGCAGGAATGCTGCTGGCCGCTAAGATGGAAAATGTGTTGGATAAGTTTGAGATGGTTCTTGATAAGCTGGAAGAGAGAGCAGATGCGCTTGAAGAAAAAGGATATGATGTAAGCGAAATAAGAGAGGCTTTGAGCAGAGCAGAGGAGAAGGTTGCGCAAGCGCGGGCAGATTATGAAGAAGCAAAGGATATATTCAGCAGCATAGAAGATGTAAAGGATGCTGACAAGTTGTTCAGAGAGGGCCATAAGCTTATAAGAGATGTTAGACAAGATCTGGTAGATGCAATAAAAGATGTGAGAGAAGCGTTCAGAAATGTGCTCCAACAAGGAAATCCTACCGACTCTGAACTTGAGCCAGAAGAGGAGAACGAAACAGAGAGTGAGAACGAGCCTGCGGATGAAACTGAAGAGTAGAGGTGATTGGTAAATGGATTGCAAAATACTGGTGGCAATAATGCTCTTCGCATTATTTCTTGGTTGCGTGTCTTTAGGCCCGTCAACTAGCGAAAGTATTGGAGAGATGAATGAACTTGAACTGCTTGAGCAGGAACTAAACGAGACAGGAGAATTGGATGAAATTGCATCATCAGATCTTCAGATAGATGAGGACATGTTCGGTGCTGATAATGTAAGCGATGACCTCAGCGCGCTTGAAGAACAGGTTCCTGAGAGCTCTGAATTACAGGATGCGATTAATGAGCTTGATGATCTCGAAAGCCTGTTTTCAGAAGACGAGCTGAATATTGATGTGAATGAAGAGACATTCCAATGATTTATTATTTTTTTCATATATTATTTGGAGTGGTATTATGCAAAGAGAAGCGATGCATTTGAGGCGCATATATGATAAGAAGAAGGAGAGAAGGAAGAATATAGTGTATGTTGATTTTGACAAGTTCATTCAGGATGAGCACATAGCAAACATCATATCAAGCAACAGGAGGCTTAAACTTTTATCTTGCGTAAGGTTGATTGATTCATTCAAGCTGAAAATGCATCTTGTTGATGATGCAGAATTGCTAACCAATCAAATACGAAAAATACTGATTGATGATTTAGATGTGCGCGCATCAGATTTTGATAAGGTAAGAATAGATGATGCGAGAACAGTAATTGGGTTTCTTGCAGAAGTTGGTGAAGGTATACGGTTGTATGATATTGCAATGAAAACGCGAAAAGATGGGGTTGGGATCGCAGCAGTGTGGGGGTTGTACAAATTATCATTTATTCAATCGTTAGTACTGCTTTCTGAAAACTCAGAACTAGATGTGGTAAAAAATTATGCTGGATTAGCAGTTCATAAATTATCTATCCATAGCCGCGCGCAAAACGAATATTTGATGAATCAATGGCTTATTTCTCAGGTATAAATTTATAATATTTTCGATCGATATAGTTGGGGGAGATATTATGAAAAAAGTATTGGCTTTAATGCTATTCTTATCTTGCATATCTTTTGTTAATGCCGATCTGGTGGCATTACAGGGCAATGTCTATGATAACAATCAGCCATTAAACAGTGGTGATCTTGTTGTTGAGATATGGGACAGTGCGACAGGGGGCACGCTTATATGGAATTCAACTGCTGATTTGATTGGTGCGATATCAAGCGGAACGTATGATGTGCTCTTAGGATCGAACGTATCAAATCCCCTTAACTTAGAGTATGGTAGTGTTTATTACATGGAGATATATGTCAATGGCGTTGATCAGGACTTCAATGGAAACGAGAGAGCACCATTCCAGTTTTTTGGTGGTTCGAACATAACCTCACAATACATTGCAGATGGGGCCGTGACCGATGCAAAAATCTCTGCAGTATCAGCGTCTAAGGTAACTGCAGGCACATTTGGTGTAGGTGACTTTACATTCCAGAATAATGTGACTGTTGGTGGAAATGTATCTGCAACATACTTTATAGGCAACGGTGGATTATTAACTGGATTAACTGCTTCACAGATAAGCAATCTTGCT
>JAJSAH010000017.1 GCA_024274875.1 archaeon | reverse complement strand
CATGATTGAACACACTTTCTTGATTATGCCTGCAACCATATCTCTGCTTATTTTTGAGCCTCCCCTAAAACCATCTAATATTTTCGCAGCTTTTGTTTCATCAATCATCTCTAATGCATCATCATGCGATACCGGGCACAGTCGGATTGAAACATCTTTGTATAATTCGACATACACACCGCCGAGTCCAAAAAGCACAATATCCCCTAAAATTTCATCCCTTTTTGCTCCAATTATTGCCTCGACTCCTTTCGGAACCTGCTCTTGAACCAGGAATTTTGATACTTTGTTTCCCAACCTATTTTTCATCCTGCGCATCTCAACATTCACAAGGTCTGGTTCCACATTCATTTTGATTGCGTTTAGGTCGGTTTTATGAACAATCCTTTTCCCATATGCTTTTACAACATATTTGTTCGCGCGAAACGGAACTTTTCGTATTCCCAAATCAAGAACAGCATGCTTTGGCATTCTAACTCCTGCATCTGCAAAAAGCTCTAAGTCTATCGCAATGCTCATCATATCACTTTTAGTATGTATGCCATCGCAACCGCGCCGATAAGCACAGAAATAATGATTGCAAGCAAAATTAGCCATTTATACTTGTTGGCATAGTATGAGACATTTGCAGCTATTCTTTTCTCTGCAGTGATTTCTGCGCTCTCATCTCCTATAATAAACTCTTCTTTGGCAAGTTCCTCAGCAATTTTATTCTTAACCTCTGCCTCTGTATTAATTTCCTGTTTATCTACAACTGCTCGACTGCTGGTTGGCTCAGCGCTCTGTGCAACAGGTTCGTGCTCAAATCCTTGCGCGGTCAGCGATAATTCAACTTTTGCGTTCCTGACCTTATAATTAATGAGCCCTTTTTTCCATAATTTGTACAAGCCATATGCTACATCAGCACTGTTCAGGTTAAGGTTGGATTCTATTTGCACAGGATCTTTCACTCCATCTCTGATATTGGATAAAATGGCAAGGTCCGCTTTTGCAAGGTCTTTTTCTGCGTTCTCATCAAGCTCGTTGAGCAGCATCCTGCCCTTTTCGCTTATAATCACAGGGCTATTCCCAATCGCAGAATGTATGTCAATGTATCCTTTGAGCTTCAGCGCGCCGAGCAGGTTCGCCGCTTCAAAAAAGGTACTGCTTATATTCGACCCAAATCCCTCCACAGTTGTCTCCGGCCCGATTTTTTTCAAGATGGCCACATCTATAAACTCTAAGTCACTCACGAGCATAATTCTCAACTAAAATTAAAAAGCTTGTCTTGCCTCAACTTATTAATGAGTGTAGTTAGACAGCCTATTGTAGCATTTCTTGGGCATGTTGACCATGGGAAAACCACTATTTTAGATATGATAAGAAGCACTAGCGTTCAGAAAAGGGAGAAAGGAGCAATCACCCAGCATATCGGCGCAAGCGAAGTGCCATCATCAGTAATTTCAGATATTGGCAGCGCGTTGCTAAAAAAAATGAACATCACCATCAAAGTTCCTGGCCTGCTGTTCATAGATACGCCTGGGCATGAAGCATTTACGAGCCTGCGAAGAAGAGGTGGCAGCATAGCAGACATAGCTGTCCTTGTTGTTGATGCAATGCAGGGCGTTCAGAAGCAGACGGTAGAGTCATTAAATATTTTGAAGGAGTATAAAACGCCTTTTGTTATCGCTATGAATAAGATCGATTTGGTGCAAGGATGGAAACCACAGGGAACCAAATCGATTATTGAATCGCTTAGCAGCCAGCCTCATGATGCGCAGCAGCATTTTGAAGAAAAGTTCTACGAGCTTATCGGCCAGCTTGCTGAGCACGGGTTCAACTGCGAAAGGTTTGACCGGATTTCCGATTATACAAAGGAAGTATCCATAATACCTATGAGCGGCGTTACTGGAGAAGGCCTTGCTGAACTGCTCATAGTATTGACAGGACTATCTCAAAAGTACTTGGAAGGATCTTTATACATAGAAGAGGATGCGAAAGGCGCTGCAAGCATAATTGAAGTTAAAGAGGAGACAGGGTTGGGAAAGACGCTTGATGTGATTTTATACAACGGGACGATAAAAGTTTGCGATAAAATTGCGTTTGCGACTTCCAAAGGGCATGGAATAACCCATATCCGCGTGCTTTTAAGACCCAAACCTCTTGCAGAAATGAGAGATACTCATGAAAAGTTTGATAAGATCGATTTTGCAAGCGCAGCTGCAGGAGTGAAGATCGCTGCGCCAGGTTTGGAAGATGCCATACCCGGCTCAACACTGTATGTTGTTGATGGTGAGGATGATCCTTTGGTGAAGCAGGTTGACAACGAGGTTGGCTCGATTTTAAACATAAGCGGTGAAGGCGTGCTCGTAAAAGCAGATGCATTGGGATCTCTTGAGGCGGCCATAAGGCTGTTGGCTGATGCCGGCGTGCCAGTAGGGAGAGTAGGCATAGGCAATGTGTCAAGGAAGGATATTGTAGATGCATCTGTGCTTGGATCCCATAATAAATACCATGGCGTCATTCTTGCGTTCAACGTGAGGGTTCCTCCGGAAGTGAGGGAATACGGCAGGCATTGCAAAATTCAGTTGTTTGAGAGCGGCGTTGTATATGCATTAGTTGATGAGTATTTTAACTGGAAGCGCAAGTTGCAGGATGAAGAGAAGCGCAATGTGTTTGATAAATTGCAGCCGATTGGAAAGATACGCGTGCTTCCTGGATGCTGTTTTAGAACTTGCAAACCAATGATATGCGGGGTTAAAGTTGAAGCCGGCAAAATTCGCGCCGGCGCTGCATTGATTGATGAAAACGGCTCGAAGGTAGGAGTGATAAAGGGCATACAAGAGGATCGAGCTTCGATTAACGAAGCTAGCGAAGGTGCAGAGGTTGCGGTATCAGTGGAAGGCAGCATATTTGGGAAAGATGTTGTGGAAGGCAAGATTCTTTATACATATGTGCCGAGAAGCGATGGCGATTTGTATTTGGAAAAGTATAATAAACTGCTGTCAGAAAGAGAATTAGCCCTGCTTGTGCATATACTCAGGATAACCAAACAAAGAATGGTGTGAATATGGCTATTACTATGAAAAACGGCATGTTGATTCTATCTTTTTTGCTTATGTTGTGCGCGGTTTCAGCAGTGGATTTCACCCTTAACGCAACTTATTCTATAAGCAATGTTGACAGCCCAACCTCCGTGCATGTAGATGATGATTACATATATGTTATTGGAGACAGCGATAATAGGGTATATGAGTTTTACATAGAAGACGGATCTCTTAGATTGGAGCGTAAAATCGGGGAAGATGACAGCAGTTATGATGGATATATGAGGCCTTCTAGGGATTTATGGGTTGATGATGATAATGTGTATGTTATAGACAAGTCAGATGAATTCTTTAAATTTGGCAAGGATGGGGAATTCAAGGCGCACGCAACATCAGAATCGTACAAACCTGATACGGGCATTGCGATAGCTGCAAAAGGGAACTATGTATACTTGGTTGATAAGGAAAACAATCGCATTAACATAGCATATGAGTACAGCGAAAACAAGTACATTTTGAACGAGAGCATAAGCTATACATATTTAGGGATTGGTGATGCAATATTTGCTGAGCCGCGCGACATATATGTCCGCGGCGATAAGATCTACATCGCTGACACCGGGAAGAACCGCGTTGCAGTGTTCACAGCATCTCTTGATTATGTTATGTCATATGGAAGGGGCAAAGGTGGCACGAGATTTGACAGCCCTTACATTATAGCATTGGATAACGAATATTTGTATGTTGTTGAGTCAGGCCTGAAGTCCATAAAGGTAGTCCGCTTGGACACCGGTGCCACATCTCTCGAAATAAATCAGTCATACTATGAATTTGGAAGAATAAAAGGGGTTTTTGCAAAAGATGACCTTCTTTATGTGATTGACAACAGGAATGATACATTAATTTTATTCAATATAGACCGCACAAGCAGGTTAACGCGCGCAGAAGTTGAGCCCATGTTTGATAGTTTTAATAAGAGCGTTTCAGAATTATGCAATCTTTATGCGGTTTCTGACATGCTCAACCTCTCAGTTCAGAATAAATGCGCGCAGTACAGCGCTGATGCGCATAATGCAAGTGATCTTATTCAGAGTGAAAACTATGATTTGGCATACGATCTTATTCAAGAGAAGCTTCCTTCCGTTGAAGGGGATTTGGCATACATGGCGCCGTTAATACGTGATGAACTTGCGGATTATTATGGAGAAATGTATGAAAGGGCTGTCTCTTTAGGGGGCGATTATGCAGGCGCGCTTAACATAACCTACACAGAAATTCTCAATGATTTAGAGGAAGTTAATTATAGCATCTCTAACGAGGAGTATGATTTGGTTGTGCCAAAATTGAAAGAGATTTCAGTAAAGCTTGACCTATTTGAGCAATCGCTATCTTCAGAAGGCGAAAATATTGAAAACCTTAAGGACAGATACCGCAGCCAGCTATCTTCTTTGGCAGAAGAGTATTCTGAGATAAGGAATGATTTGGCATTATATCCAGCAGGAGTGAATATAAGCGAGATAGATTTGCTTATGCAGGAGATAGAACAGGACATCAACAACGAAGATTTTAGCGGAGCGTATGATAAACTAACTTCACTGTCAGCAAAACTTCACGCTGCTGAAAAAAAGCTTGACGATGCTGTGCAGCAAGTCCGCGAGGCAAATAAAACAATATCCGATGCGCGGCAGCGTTTGGATGAACTCTCAAACAAATCATTGATTGTTATACATCCTAATACAACTTATTCAGAGAGTTTGTTGGCTGATGCAGAATCAAATCTTATGACAAACCCTTCTCTTGCAAAATCTCTTGCAGAACAAGCTATGGATGAGATTGCCGCAGAGCTAAAAGATTATGAAGATGCAAAATTCCTTCTTATTGCAGGAATCGCCGCATCTGTATTCCTGTTATTTATAGGGGGTATAATAGCCATAGGCGTTTTAATTCTGCTTAAAAAGTTTAAGAGTTAAAAGCAATGCCAACAACTTTAGGGTTTTTCGATGTTATATTAACATTTATTTTGTTTGTTGCGTTCGAATTGCTCGCAAATGTTATGCTCCATATGCCTTCATTCTCATAGTAAACTGCTTTTGCATTCACATTTTCCATTCCATTATTGTTTATAAACTCCTGTGCATTTTTTGTGTTTGGGAGAGTGTGCGCAGCCACGATCGCTTCTTCTTCGCTCGTGATTATGCATGTTCCCTCGCATCTATACACGCAATCTTTTATTATGTAAGTAGGCACGCCGGTTTCATATCCGAACAAAGGATGTTTATACCTTAATCTCATCCTAACTGGGCATACAGATGTGTAGTTAAATGTCACTCGAACATTTGTTATGTTGTATTCGCCGACGCTTTCAGTGCCTTCAATTTCAATTATATCCGCACCAGGGTATTTTGATTCCGCATCGCTAATTATGGATTTTTCAAAACTTATTGTCTCCGTTTGAGTCTTATTTTTTGTGCATCCTCCAATAATGACTGAAATGAAGAGTGCAATACCAAGCGCAAATGCAAAGAGCATAGATTTTGCAACCATCATCCAATACCTCCATTATCTTTCTTACCTTCAAGAGATATTTGCGCAAGCAACGCTGCAACCTGTATTCTCTCATCTGCGCCTTCGCTCAGTCTAAAATTATATTCGCCGATGCGATCCACAATGCGCACTTTTTGCTCATCATTTATGCTCATCCTAACCACGCTTTTGTACACCTGGTCAAGAACATCTTGCCCGCTCATCCCATAATTCACCATAAGCTTTTGCAGCGTTTTCCGGGCTTCCGAGAACTCTCCATTGTAAGCCTTCATAATAACCTCATCAATCTCTTTCGGCTTTGCGCGAGAGGACAATGAATATATCTGCTTTTCGGTGATTTTTTTTGCATTCAACGCAGCGCTCTGGAGAAGATTAATCACCTTTCTCATATCCCCTTCTCCAATCTCCACTAATGCTTCAACTGCATCTTTTGAGATATCTAAGTTTTCCTTTTTTGCTATGCGGTGTATCATTTTCTCCACATCGCGTTTCTCGAGCCGCGTGAATCTGAACATTGCGCATCTGCTTTGAATAGGTTCGATGATTTTTGAGGAGTAGTTGCACGAGAGGATGAATCTTGTTGCGTTGGAGTACATTTCCATAGTTCTTCTGAGCGCGTTTTGTGCATCAGCAGTTAACGCATCAGCTTCATCTAAGAATATAATTTTAAACTGCACTTTCTCTAACGGCACTGAGCGCGCAAAATTTTTGATTTTTCCTCTTACTATATCTATGCCTCTCTCATCGCTTGCATTAAGTTCAAGAAAACTTTCTTGGTAATTTTTTCCGTATAGTTCGTGCGCGATTGCTATGGCGGCAGTTGTCTTGCCTACGCCTGCAGGGCCCGCAAACAGAAGGTGCGGCAAATTCCTGTTCTGGATGTATGCGCCAAGCCGATCTACAACATTCTCTTGGCCCAATATTTCCTCAACTTTCCGCGGCCGGTATTTTTCGGTCCACGGCATGTATTCCTCATCCATGCAGTAATATTTGCTCTAAATAAATATAAGTGTAAGAAATTTACCTGCATGCATATGAACAATAGAAAAGTATATAAACCTGAATTTGCAGAATGCATTAGGTGTTTGAATGAATACATTCAAAAGCAATAAAATTAAGCGCGCATCAAAGGTTAAACGCGCGTGGATGAAAGCAAAGCGCATGATCGGCGGCGCGATGATTGTATCTGCAATGTCTGCAAACCCTGCATGCCATGGCAATACTGATCTTTCGCATGATGCATGCAAGGATAATGAAGTTAAGATGATTATAAAGGTCTCTGTGGATGGAAGAGAGGCCATGGTTCAGAATAAAAACATGTTAAACATAAATGGAAAACATTATTCTGTTGAAGTGATTAATGATGGCAATCTGCTTTTCTCAAGCGCAGATGGTTCTGAAAACATCGTAGTAAAGAGAAATGGTTCTGCGCGCATTAATGAAGCAGAAGTAAGGGATTTGGATAGGAAGGTAGATATGACTGCGTATTCGAGCAGAGTCCTCATTAAGTTGCAGTCAGGTGACTCTTCGCAGAACATAATATTAGGCGAGCATGACAGCTCTTCTGCATATATTAATGATATTGTGGTTTATGTATCTGTTGGAAATATTGCGTCTTGGGATAATGATGGCGTTGTTGCAAATGTTAAGCTTTCTTCTAACTCTTCAGATGCTGTTCGCGTTTCTCTGAGGGCAGGTTATGAGAACATGGTGGAAGTTGGCAGAAGGATTATTTCTGTTGAGTTGAGAGATTTTGCAATAGATTTATTCCCTATTAATGACGCTGGGCTGTGCGATGTAAATATAACTCCTGTGTCTAAGTTAACGATAAATAATGAAGATGTTGTTTTGAAGGAAGGATTCACTTATGCTGACGGTCCAATTTCAATCACACTCAACAAAATATTTCCAGGAAATTCTCCGGAAACCGTGATGGCAGAGTTTAAACTTGAGACATCTGCCATATCCTTGCTTCGAACAATTTCCAAAAATGATGCGCTCGTTTTGGAAGATAACGGAAGGGTTTTCTTTGTGTACCTTAATGAAGTAGGGTTCAGCGAATAATCCTTCCTTTTATGTATGCAATCCCTGCTTCCTCAATTTTAACATTATTTTCACTTCCAATTTGCATATCATCTTCATCAATAATTGCTTGTTTGTAATAATCGTTTCTTCCAGCTGACCCGCGCAATTTCTCAAGCACAACCACGCTGCACGTTTTTCCGATCCACATCTCATTCCTTTTCCTTGATATGCTGTCGCAAAGTTTGCTTATCTCTGTGCTTCTTGCATTCACTATCTCCCTATCAATTTGCTCCATTTTTGCAGCCGCAGTCCCGGGCCTTGCGCTGAATTTAGAGATGTTTGTTGTGTCAGGCATCGCGCGCTTTATCAACTCAACCGTCTGTTTAAAATCATCTTCTTCCTCTTCTGGATGCCCCACTATCACATCAGTCATGATGTTTGCATACCTATCTTTTCTTATCTCTTTTATAATTCCCAGAAATTGATCAACATCATTTCCCCTGTTCATGCATTTCAGCACTTTATCCGACCCGCTCTGCTGCGGAATATGGTAGAAATTATAAAACATATCATTCTCTCTAATAATATCAATTACTTCCATCATATTGATTAAGTGCCTTGGGTTCATCATGCCCACACGTATTTTTGGTTTGATTTTGAGCTTAGCTATCTTGCTCAGCAACTGTGCAGTATTAATTCCTCTCTCAATGCCGTATGCCCCCATGTCTTGCGCAGTCAGCCGAATTTCCTTGACTCCGCGCTCATCAGCCCGCAGTATTCTGTTTATGATCTCTCCGATTCTCATGCTCTTTAACCCTGGCCGCGCAAGTTTTGTGAAGCAGTATGCGCAATTGCTCGCGCATCCCTCTGATACCCCTATATTATACACAACCCCTCTTGGTTCGTAGCTCAATGAAGCTTTTCCATTTCCATTAATGTATTCAGTGGTTTTTCCGCGCAACGCATCTTCCATTGCGCTGCATATATGCTGCACAGAGTTCGTATATACGATAACTGCATTTGGGCAGAATTTTCTGACTAATTTTTTATTTCCTGTTGCGATGCATCCCGCCACAACAAGCGGTTTCTTAATGTTTTGCAGCAGGTTTATTATTCGTTTTTCGGTAGCATCTTTCACTCCGCATGTGTTTATTATTGCAACATCTGCATTCTCGATGCTTTTTACCTTTTCATATCCATTTTCATTAAGTATTTGGTCCATTAGGTTTGAATCATATGAATTCAGTGTGCAACCAAAAGTTTTTATGCAGTATTTAATGTTCATATGAGAATTAGGAAAAAATAAAAATAAAAACTATCCGCAAGACCCTCCGTTGCTTCCAGCTCCGCTGTACCCAAAGTTAGGAGGCATAGAGTCGCTGGACAAGCTTGTTTTGCACTCTTCGGGCTGCGTCGTAAACGCGCTGCATACAGCTTCCTTAAATGCCTCTGGAGATCTTACAATGTTCTTTATCTCCTGCCCGTTGATGATCAGCGTTGGCGAACCTCTTACGCCATACTTTAAGTTGTCCTGATCATATACAGGAAACGCAGGGTAATTCCCGGATATGCCATACTGCGAATCAGTTTGATTCATGCATGCATCAAGCGCGTCTGCATCTATGCTTGCATCAAGAAGGCATTGTTCATACTCTCCCGAATCCACGAAACATTTTAGATAGTCAAAATACTTTTCGTTTTGCTCATTCTGTATGCAGTACTGCCTCAGGTTTTCCTGAATCTCCTTCTCTCCGTGCATCGCATAATTAACGAACTTAACGGATATGTCAGCCTTATCTCCGAGCAGTTCTATGACTGGCAATAAAGCCTTCTCTGCTTGCAATCCATACGGGCAGTAACTCATCACGAACAGCTCAACAACAGGTTTGTCGGTTTTTTGGATTTCCACTGGTTTCAGCTGTTCCTCAACCTGTTTTTTTGCGTCTGCAACTTGCTTCATGAGCACAGCAAGTTCAGTGGGCTGCTGCAGCATGTATTTGAAATCCTTAGTGAAATATACCTGCTGCGGGAAATTCCCATCAACCATCAGATTAAGGGTGATTATGCCGCTTCCCTCATCGAAACTCTTGTATTCCACTTCGTGCTCCGTTCCGGTTTGTATGAAATATATATCGCTCATCATATCAGTTACTTCATTAACCTTCTCCATATCAACATTAAACTCTTCACCGTCGCATGCAGTTATGTTTGCAGTTTCGTTGTTCTGGTTCAATGGGGCTGCAGGGTATGCAAAATATCCTATAACGCCTCCAACCAGAACTGCTGCAACCGCAACGAAGAGCATGTTTTTGTCAAATACCATTTATTCACCTCCTGTTTAGAAATGTATTTAAGCGCGAGAGCATATAAAAATCTTATGTTTTCCTCAAACATTCTCAAAAATATGTTTGAGAACAGGTTTGGTGGCTATACGCGGATTCAAGAAAAGGCCATCTCAATTGTAAAAAGTGGTGCAGATGCGCTGATTATCGCGCCTACAGGAACTGGCAAGACCGAATCAGCATTCCTTCCAGTATTAGATAATATGCTGGACATGGAATGCAGGCCAATCACTGTGCTGTACATAACGCCTTTGCGCTCTCTTAATAGAGATCTCATCGCAAGACTGCGCGGTTGGGCAGAGCCGTTAGGGTACAGGGTGGCTATGCGGCATGGGGATACAACAAGTTCTGAAAGAAGGTTTCAGCTTAAACACGCGGCGCACATATTCATCACCACTCCTGAGACATTGCAGATTATGCTTGGAAGTGAGGGGTTCAGGAGTTATTTTTCAAATATTAAATATGTCATAGTAGATGAATTGCATGAATTCGTTTCGAGCAAACGCGGAGCGCAATTATCTTTGGGTTTATCAAGGTTGAGGGCAATCTCTGAGTTTCAAACAATTGCTCTAAGCGCAACGCTTAGCAATCCGATTGCCGCAGCGCAGTTTGCGCTTAAACCAAGTTTTGAGGTTATTTCAGATAACACTGCAAAATCACCCTGCGTTCGCGTTGCTAGAGTATCGGGAGCAGGCGATGAGATTGAGAAAATATGCAATGAAATTGCGTCGTATGCTGGGAATAGCAAAACGCTTGTGTTTGCAAATACAAGATATATGGCAGAGCTCATAGGCTCTAAATTAATTCATAAAGGCATTCCTGCATCAGTGCATCATGGTTCGCTCAGCAAATATGAGCGAGAAAACACTGAAATGCGGTTTAAGAATGGCGATTTAAAGCTTTTGATCTGCACATCATCACTTGAATTGGGTATTGATATAGGAGATGTTGAACAGGTTGTTCAAGTAAATTCTCCGAAGCAGGCAAGAAAGCTTTTGCAAAGGGCAGGCAGGAGCGGGCATTCGCATTCGATGCGTTCCAAATGCCTGGTGATATGCGATAATGAGTATGATTATGCGGAATCAAAGGTAATATCTGAAATGGCTGCCTCTTATGATGTGGAAGATGATGAGGTGATGTATGCGTGCATGGATGTGCTTGCGCATGCAATAACTGGGGAGATTCTTTGCCTTGGTAGGGTTTCGGACCAGCAATTGCATGAGATTGTAAAAAGCAATCAGCTTTATTCATCTGTATCGTATGATTCGCTAAGGTCTTTGCTTTCAGAAATGCACGGCAATGGAATAATATTTTATGATGGAAACGAGGCAAGGAGAACTTTTAGAACGAGAAAGTATTATTTCACCAGGGCGAGCACAATACCTTTCAACTCGAAATATGCTATGGTCAGCAGTGGAAGAACCATTGGATATTTGGATGAGCGGTTCATACTTTCGCTAAGCGAAGGCGATGTGTTCATAACAAAAGGGAAACCCTGGGTTGTGCATAGCATTGAAGATGACAAAATTATTGTTGGCCCGTCTCCTAAATACATTTTGGCGATACCTGATTGGGATGGAGAGCAGATACCAGTGAGCCGTTGCGTTGCAGAACGAGTTAAAGAAAAGTTGGGCGGCAAATTTAGCATAGATGTATTTGCAGATTATATGATTATTTACACTTATTTGGGCAGCAAAGCCAACAATGCGCTTGCGATGGCATTGGCAAACAGAATCACATCTGCCTATTCGCGCGAGGTATCGGTCAAATCATCGCCATACGCGATATTTATTCGCCTTGCATATCCTCTCTCTAAGCAGTCGTTCATTTCAATTCTTAAAGGGGTTAATGTAAAGAATGAGATTTTATCTTGCATATGCAAAGATAGAGCATTCCAGTACATATTTTCGCATGAGAGTTATTACATGGGGTATGCAGAAGGCAGGGCAAGATTTTCACCACACTATATATCAAGATTGTCTTCCACGCACATGTATAATGAATCTGTAAAATATTTCATGCATAGATACTGCGATGCGCGCGCAGCCCAAAAGTTCATAGATTCGCTGTCAGATGATTTAGAGTATAATATATGCAAGGAATTGCCTGAGCGCGCAAAACAGGTATTGTCGCATATGTCCGGTTTTAAGCTTATGTTCCCAGATATACCTGATAAGGCTGCAAGCCTGTTTCTTAACGATGTTCCATCAACATTTAGGTTTGAGTGCGTGAACTGCGGAAGCTCCTTTTATGCGCATGTTGATGCGCTCCCTGAATCCTGCGCAAAATGCAATAGTGTGCTGATTGCGCCAATCTCTGACCGTGAATTAAACCGCATCAACAGAAGCAAAGGCACTCTTATGAGAAGAGCATCTTTGTACAGGTCTTATGGGAGGCGAGCGTTGATTGCGCTTTCGACTTATGGAATTGGCACGAATGCGGCGTCGCGCATTCTTTCAAGAATGCACAGAAGCGATAAGCAGTTTGCCATGGATTTGCTGCGCGCCCGCGATCAATTCATCAGAACAAAGAAATACTGGTCTCCATAAATTATTTAAATGGAATTTCTGCTATATTATATTATGCTCAGTTCAAAAAATCATAGGAATGGTTCTGTAAAACGCAATGCTGCGCGGTGGGGAGCATTCCTAGTTGCAGGAGGTTTATTGTTTTGCGGAGGTTATCATATGTCGATTAGCATGCAGCAGAAAAAGAATGATGGAGCAAAAGAGCGAATAATCAAATCAGTTCCTGTTAAGAAGAATTCCTTGCATGAGCAAGCAGCCGAAGTGCATAGTTTATTGTTATCAATTGCTTCGGATGCGGATGCGAAACATTATGATCGCTCAGAAGAGTATTTTTCTGAAAAGGTTTCTAATAATCTTAGGAGAATCCTTCCAGTAGTTGCACGGCTCGCCAGAGATGCAGATAATAAGAGGTCGTATGAACTGCTTGCCAAAATTTCGCAAGCATCTCTCCCTATCCCGAGAGGGGTATCTTCAACAGATTTAAACTCCATCGTTCAGCAGTATTTGAACAGCAGCAAGCTGAGCGCTGATGAAGCCATAGGCGCGTTTGCAATAGTCATAATGAATGATTGGATTGCGGAAGATTCTGTTGAGGAGCGAATGAACGCATTTGCTTCAGTCATTGATATGCAATTGGCAGATGAAAAAACTAGGAAAAAGTTAGTGATGGAAAACGCAGGAAAAAGGAGAATGGCCGAACTGAACGCGTTTTCCGGGTTTAAAACTAATAACCCAAACTATGCTGGCGCAGCAGATTATGTTATTGATTTTGTTAAGCGCAGCAACTCTGGTTTAAAGGAGTTCAACTCGAGCAACTATTTGGAAAGGGTTATGAAACGCAGAATCGATGCTATGAGGAAGGTTATCGGGTTAGTTGAATCTGCTGCTGCAAGATAATGTTTAAGCCTTCAACTCTTCGTATTCTTTCGGCATCTCTGCAGTTCCCTCATAATGCATAAACATTTTGTTCAGAAACCTTAACTGCGCAGATGCGGGCGCAAATTTAAATCTGTCCCTGTATCTCTTTGGGTCAATTCCCAACTTTTTTAAGTTCTCGCTTACAATTTCCCTAATCTCTTTTTGTTGGCTGTGGGGTATTGCGCTCTGAATACGGCCCATCCATTCCATATCTTTCAGCGATGGAGTCATTCCAAGTTGCGCTGCAACCATTATTTGGAGCACAGCAAGATTTTTGTTGTTATCAATATCTATGTTCCTTCTTTTGAAAAATTTGTCCCTCGCAATAAATACATTTGCAATAGATCTCATGTTTCTTATGTGCTCCTTGCGCGATTCTCCGCATATTCCTCTCATAGTTACTCCTGCTCGCATCATCAAATATATTCTGTGAAGCGCAATCCCATCTTTTTTCTACAGTAATATGTTAAACACTTTCTCATACTGCTGGTAGAATGATGAGATGCTCATGCTATTCGTTATCCCTCTTTTATGCGCATCTAATACAGATTCGCTCACCACTTTTGCATATCTGTATGCTTCATCGTAATCTCCGCTGTCGTAATAATGCTCGCACAAAGTTGCTGCAATCCTCATGCGCACGATAGGGTTCAGCTTCTTCAAATTTACCTTTTTAGCAAACTCTATGTATCTTTGGTCATGCTTTTTCATTTCTATTACATATTTTTGATATGAAGGAGGCAATCGATTAAACTCATCTATTGATATGTCTTCTCCCTCGAACAGCTTCTGCTGTGTTTTTGCAGCGCTCACGGCTTCCGTAATTGGAATCGCGCTGCCCAAGAAATATGTTGATCTTACTCTTCCGCCGACTATTTTTTTCGCGACTGTTCTTCGCGTTTGAATCAAATGGCCTTTTCCTCCCTCATCGATTCTGGTGCTGTCATACACATATCTTTTTTTGCGGATGTCCACGAAAGCGGCTGCGTGCGGAATTTCATGAGATCCCCACGCAATAACCTCAACAACTCCCACATTTCCTTTCACGCCAATATCATCGAGCACAGACGCTGCAATAGATGCAGCAGAGATGCTTCCGGAGAAGCAGTTCATCTCTTTTCTGCGCGCTATTTGGTCGAGATCTGAGCCCATCTCTCCGTATGCAATGCCAAAATTATTCCTTGCATCTTTTCTAGTACTTCCTTTTATTCTCCATAACTCCATCACTCCATCGATCACTCCTGTGATTATGCGCACATCCTTTGTTCTTTTTGCGATTTTGATTGCATCTGCGACAGTAATTTTTTTTCCGTTAATCTCTATTTCTGCGGAGTCCACACCAAACTTTTTGCGCAGTTCTCTTCCGGTTTTTACTGCGTGCTGGAAATCTTTCTCAACCTTCCGCATCTTTTTTGCTTTGCTTCCTTTAAACAATGCGCCCATGTGCGCAGACGCTTTTGCATAACCTTCCTTTGCCGCAATTTCAAGGATTTTTTTCTGCGCATCGCCGCTTATCTTATGCCCTCTTCTCTTGTAGTATCTCATCTCAATCTCAACTGCCTTAGTTGGATCGACCCTCGCAAGATAACCAAACATTTCCTGCCTCACTTTCTTCATAATATGCTTTTGGCTCTTGCCTTTCTCAAGAAGATTGATTGCAATCTTTCTTATTCGCTCATACTCAGGAGTCCTATACAGCACTCCATATCTCTTCGCTTCATGCATGATGAGAAATTCAATGCCTGCTTTCTTCGCAACTTTCATCGCAGATTTCTCTGTCATAGCATATATATAAATGTCCTAATTAAAAAACTTTTATGCTGAGCGAGAAGGCGTATATGAAGCAAGTGATGCTGTATTTGAAAAATAAGGATTATGCATCCGCAGTAAAAATTGCTGAGCAGATGCACGCTAACTATCCCAACTCTTACGCATCATCTTTTGCTCTTGCAAAAGCATATTTTTGGTCTAATCATTTTGATGATGCTGAACGCTTATGCAGGGAAGCTATTGGCCGCGCAAAAACTTCAGAACAAAAATATTCTTCATATTTCCTTATTGCATCTGTATATATTGCACTGTCGAATCCCGAAGCAGCGTATAAATCTCTTAAAAAAATTCCGCGTTCCACAATGAGTGAGCAGTATTGGGAGCTAATGGTGCTTTTGGACAGCATTCTTGGCAAAGACAGTTCAAAAGATTTTGCGCGGTTGCACGCAATTAATAGGGAAGCGGCAGGAAAGCTTCTTCTCGACATCATGCTCAAATATAAGCTTTAATTGATTAATAATTGCATGCTTCTTTACTTAAAGCATGCGCCCAAGAATCTTTCAGAGTTTGCCGGAAACCCGAGCGCAGTTGAAGAGGTTAAGAGGTGGGCGTTGCTGTTTGAGAATGGCAAGCATCAAAAGCCATTGCTTGTTTTTGGACCGCCAGGCATAGGAAAAACTGCTCTTGCATATGCGCTGGCAGGCGAGATGGGTTGGGATTTGCTTGAGCTGAACGCTTCTGATACAAGGAACAAGAAAGGCGTTGAAAAGGTAATGGGGCTTGCCAGCAGCTCATCAGGCCTATTCTCTAAGCACAGGTTGATTTTGATAGATGAGGTTGATGGGCTGCAAGGCAATGCAGACCGAGGAGGCATGTCAGCCATAAGTTCCGTCCTCAAAAATTCCTCCCAGCCGGTTATACTTACAGCAAACGATGCTTGGGATAGAAGATTAGTGGCTCTTAGGTCCTTGTGCAAGTTTGTTGAAATGAGAAAAGTAAACAAACGGACAGTTATGTCAGTGATCTCCCGCATAGCGCATGATGAAAATATGGATATCTCCGAGGATGCTCTTGAGAAAATTTCAGCCAATTGCGATGGCGATCTGCGTTCAGCAATAATAGATCTTCAAGGATATATTCCTGATTCTCTTAGAGACAGGAATAAACTGGTGTTTGATTGCATGAAAGCGCTGTTCAAATCAGAAACATATCTTGATGCAGTGTCGTCGTTTGATGACTCAACGCTCGACCATGATTTAATCAAGTTGTGGATTGAGCAAAACATCGCGAATGAGTATGAATCTGCTGATGAAATTGCATCAGCGTACAACTATTTGTCAAGGGCTGATGTGTTTGATGGAAGGATACGCAGAAGACAGGCGTGGAAACTGCTTAAATACAGTTATGCTGTTATGCTGGCAGGCGTATCCTTATCAAAACACTCTAAATACCGCAAGTTCGTGAAGTATGAATTTCCATCATACCTGCGCAGCATGAGCTTAACTGCAAGGCAGCGTTCAGTTAGAAAGAGCATAAACAGAAAGATTGCGCGAGCATGCCATGTCTCAATAATTGACTCAAAGTCATATTACATTCTGCTTAAGAGCATGGCTAAGAAGGGCAAGCCGTTTGATTATTTTGACCTTGATTCTGATGAGCAAAAATTTATTAACAAACTTTGAGATGTGTTCTTATGAGAGGTGTGGCTGCGGACGCTGTAGTGATTAACAATAATTCAGTGCTTCTCGTTAGGAGAAAAAAACCTCCTTTTGCAGGCATGCTTGCCCTTCCAGGAGGGCATTTAGATGATGATGAAACTTTAGAAGAGTGCGTTATAAGAGAGGTGCATGAAGAGACAGGATGCAGGGTGCAGCCATTAAAATTAGTTGGCGTTTATTCAGACCCTTCGAGAGACCCGCGCAGAACAGTTAGCGTTGCGTATACATGCAAGCTGCTAGGTGGAGAGGCGAGAAGCGGGAGCGATGCATCCGAAGCATTATGGATTCCTCTTGATGAAATCAGGGTGACCGCGCTTGCATTCGACCACAGCAAAATAGTTGATGATGCGCTCGCAATGATAGGTGATTGAATGCGTAATGAATATACATGCCTAATCATTTTTCTGCTGTTTATTTCTGTTTTGCACGCAGCAACTGAGAAGCGCATCTCAAACCCGTCCATGATTTCATACACAGAGAGCACGTTCGCTAAACAGGGGGAGATTCGCGCAGTAAACGGAAAATTTTTCAAACTGATGCTTAACTTAACTGTGCCTCAGCAGACCCCGTACCAGAACGTCTCATTCATGCTGCCTGAGGAATCGGTTCTGTATGATGATAAAGGCAATATGCTTGCTTACATAGAGATTTACAATAAGTCATACCAATACAAATACAGCATACGCGCAGGCATCAGCACTGCTAGCAGGCACTTGTTATCTCTTGATGAAGAGTACAGCGTTCCAAACAGCTATCTTGCATATGTTGAACCTACTGAACATTCGGTAATCACTCCTGCGATAGAATCCCGCGCCCGTGAGATAACTGCAAATTACGAGAATGATCTGGATAAAATTGCCGCGCTAACAATTTGGGTGAATGAATACATCACATATGACATAAATGAGCTGGGGAAGAACAAAGATTCTATGTCAGTGTATTCTGATCCGAAAGGTGTTTGCGTTGAGTACACAAACCTCTTAATTGCACTGTCGAGGTCTCTCGGATACCCTACTCGCTCTGTGCTTGGGTATTCATACTCTCCAGAGTATGGTTGGCAGTTGCATTCATGGGCAGAAGTTTATTTGGGAGAATGGGTTGGCGTAGACCCAACTTGGCTTGAGGTAGGATACATCGATGCAACCCATATTCCCATATATTTTGGGAAAGATACTGAGCTCGCAGATTATGCAAGCGCATACATGCTTTCTGATGATGCAAGCATACAATGGCTTGGGCATGAAACGCTGGGCACTGAAACGCAGGATATCATTCTGCAGGATTTTGTTGCAGAGCGCATGTCTTACGATTTGCGTTCATACCCTTCCGAGCTTCCCATAGGGGGTTCTGGAGCAATAATGCTGAGCATTCAAAGTCCCGGCTACAGAACATATTCTGTTCAGGTTATTCCGTGTTCATCTAATTATGATATGATCATGTTCAATGATCTTTCACGCAAAGTGTTTTTGCATCCAGGGATGAACAACATAGTTTTCCCATACAAGATTTCATCAAGTTTGGACCCTAATTACATATACTCCTGTCCTGTAACCATCGCGCACGATGCAGGTGTTGATATTGTTGACATAAAGATAACAAAGAATAAATTAGTTGGCTCGAAGTTTTTGCTCACTGTTCCTGAGTATGCAGGCAATGAATACACTGTTCGAATTGCTGCAAAATCTTCAGATAATGTATTTGTGGCAACTCCTCATGAATTGAGCACAGTTTCGCTCGGCAAGGGCGATGTTTATGAATTCGATGTTGAGAGCGATCCATTCCTCGAATACGTGTTGGTGTACGATATGGATTCCTCGCAGCCGTTATTAATCTCTTATGAAGGAAACCAATTCCTTACTTCAAGCGAATATTCAGTGGATGAGTTGATATTCAGCGCAGATGTTCCTTCGGACCGGAATGGCACATTGCATTTAGTGCTTAACATAAGCGGAAAGCCAGTGCAATACACTGCTAAAGTGTATGTGGACGACTCTCTTATCTATTTAGAGAAAAGTTCTTCTCAGCATTATGTGCTTGACACAAGCCTTCCAAAACTTTCAGAGGGTAAGCATAAGGCGCTCGTTATAATTGATTTTGGGTTTGATGAGTATAAACAAGATTTTCAGTTGAATGTGTTCAACCCCGTCATAACAGTGCATGTTGTTGAGTTGAACAGCACAGGCAACTTATATGTGTTTGATGTATCTGGACCCTATTCATACTATGATTTTTACATAGACGGAGTGCGCATAGATCCTCATAAACAGAGGCGTTTATCAGAAGGAGCGCACACAATCCAGGTGGAATGGATTGACAGAGCAGGTTATGCTCGACTGCATGAGCAGCAGATAATTGTGCCTGATCGTTCGCAGGATTTTCCTGCCTCAACAAATCTCTGTCCATCTTTGTTTGCAGCAATTTCACTCTTGCTTATATTATTTTATGCAAAGTTTAATCCATGGGCAGAATAATTATATTGAATAAGGATATGGATAAAAAATCAACAGTTAAGATAGTGTTTTGCTTTTCAGGGAGTAAAGGGAAGATTGATATTTTAAGCAACTCTAAAAAAGTTCTTAGAAAGCAGGACTTGTTGAAACGCAGAAAATTTAAGGGCGATGAAGGAGAGATTCTTTATGCAGATGGCATAATTTTTGTGGGTTTGGGAAATAAGAAGTCATACCTCCCAAGGTTCATCAGAAAACATGTGGTGTCATCTTTTAATTTTGCGGAAAACCTGCGCATTGAGCATGCATCGTATGATTTGAGAATGCTTGATGATGTTTCTCTGTATAATGCGGTGATTTCGCTTCATGTGCATTTGCATGAAACGACTAATTTCAAATCATCTGGCAATTCTTCAAAAAAGCTCGATGTGCATCTTTTATGCAGTAATGGACAGAATAGCATCGCGATGCATGCCGGGCGCATAGCATCGTCGATTAATTATGCGCGGGATATAGACAATAATCCTGCTAATATAGCTACGCCGCAGTTTATGGCTGCTGAAGCAAAATCGCTTGCAAAAAAGCACGGATTGAAATATTCATTAATAGATAAGAAGATGATGAGAAAGCTTGGCATGAATGCGTTGTTATCTGTTTCATACGGAAGCGCCCGCGATCCAGTGCTCCCCATTATTGAATACTTGCCGCGCAATAAACGCGCAAACATAACTATTGCTGTTGTTGGGAAGGGGATTACATTCGATAGCGGCGGCATCTCTTTGAAGCCGAGCAAAGGCATGGATGAGATGAAGTTCGATAAGAGTGGCGCTTGCGCAGTTCTTGGAATAATGAAATCTGTTGCTCAGCTTAAACCTAATGCAAGAGTTATTGGGCTTCTCCCGTGCGCTGAAAATATGCCCGGCGGCAGAGCAACCAAACCAGGAGATGTAGTTAAAGCTTGCAACGGAAAGACGATTGAGATTCTTAACACTGATGCTGAGGGCAGGCTGATTCTTGCAGATGCAATTGCATACGCAGAGAAACATTACAAGCCGAATTATATCATAGATCTCGCAACATTGACCGGCGCTTGCGTGGTTGCATTGGGAAGTTATGCGATGGGCATGCTGTCGAATGATGATGAGCTTGCGCGCGAAGTTATTGATGCGAGTTCGCGCAGTTTAGATGAAGCATGGAGGCTTCCATTATGGCCTGAGTATAAAGAGATGATGAAGAGCAAGATTGCTGACATAAAAAATATCTCTGGAACGCATGAAGCCGGCACGATAACCGCAGCAGCATTTCTCTCAAACTTTGTATCAAAGGCTAAGTGGGTGCATTTTGATATTGCCGGCACGGCTTGGAGAACCAAGAATATTCCTCCGGTGGAGTTTGGCGCTACAGGTTCAGGAGTGTCTTTAGTCGTGGAATTGATAATGCATTTATCCGCGCATAGAAATGCTTAAATATCGTTAACTTTTGAATATGCTTATGGGTAAAATAATTCCGTTTAGCAGATGCAGGAGGGCTGCGAAAAGAGACCGAACTGTTCGCGATAGGGATGCCTCGCAGTTCAGAGTAATTAAGTTTGAAAGAGACCTCTCTAGCGAACAGATCTATGAGCTGAATAAGGAGCTTCTAAATGCCATACGCAGAGGCGATTTGAATAAAGCGAGGCGTTGCATAATTAGGGGTGCAAACGCAGATGGCATATTTGATTTAGGAGGAACGATGCTTTCTCACGCAGTGGTTGGAGATGATGTCAATATGGTTCGCCTGTTATTAGACCGCGGCGCTGATAAAGATCTTAAAGATCTTTATGGGAGGACAGCTCTCATATTCACGGTGCTGTATCGCAGCAAAAATGCTTTAGAGTTGTTAATAGACCGCGGTGCGGATGTAAATTTGGTTGATTTGCACGGAAAAACTGCGCTTGACTATGCAATAGATCATGGTTGGAAGGAAGGCATTGCTATCCTTCGTTCTGCTGGAGGTTTGACTTCTTGGGAAATCAGCATGGGTTATTAGAGCGGCTGGCATAGGCCGCCTTCTGTTTTTTTAGGGAATTTGTTCCCGCAGCATTAATCTAAGCGCCGCAAAGGCTTGCACGCTCACAGCATCCGGAAGGGCCGTTTCACCTAACCATTGCCGATGTCAGAATAACTTCATCCCGTATGGCAAAGGCAGTTTCGTTTCTGTTCCCTTCCCTTCCTTTACGGAAGTTTCAGCTCTGCGTGGGCGGACCTTCCTCAGCGCACGCAAAAATGCGGCGCCGTTAGCTGCCGCCAACCGCTCGCATATCTTATGGTTCATTTCAATTTAAATATGTTGCTGCGCACTATATTCAAATGAGTTCGAAAGATGACGGCAAAAAGAATGTTGTCATTCTTGGCATAACAAGTTTTCTTAATGATTTCAGCAGTGAGATGATTCTTCCCATACTGCCCTTTTTCTTAACTTCTCTGGGCGCATCACCAGTTCTCATAGGAGTGGTTGGAGGATTGAGAGATTCGCTTACTAGCATCTTTAAAGTAGCGTTTGGGTATTTGTCGGACAAGTATGCAAAGAGGAAGCCGTTCCTGTATGGAGGGTATGCATTCTCAGCGTTGTTTAAGCTTTTCCTTGCAATTTCATCGAATTCTATGGCTGCAGTGCTCTCAGCATCGTTTGAGAGAATTGGAAAAGGGATGCGGGACGCGCCGCGCGACGCTATGATAAGCCAATTTATGCCAACTAGGACAGGCGCGGCGTTTGGGCTGCACAGAATGCTTGATACAGGAGGGGCGATATTGGGGTCGGTTGCGGTAGCCCTAATTCTCATGTTTCTTTACTTAACGCTTGATCAGATAATCTTAATCGCTGCGACAATATCCTTTCTGTCAATAATTCCGTTGTATTTTGTTAAAGAGCCCGCATTTAATCCGATGAGACATTCTAAATTCAGGATTGCGCTAACATCTCTTCCTAAAAATGTATTGGTATTTACCGGAATTGCTTCGCTTTTCGCGCTTGCTAATTTCAGCTATATGTTTTTTATAATGCGGGCTGTTGATGGAGGGATAATAATTCCTATATTGCTGTATGTGGTATTTAATATAATGTACGCAGCGTTTTCATACCCTCTTGGGAAATATTCAGATAAAATCGGAAAACGCAAGATACTGATTGGCGGATATATCTTATTCAGCATTGTATGCATTGGCTTTTACCAATTTGAGTCATTGCAAAGCTTAATTATCCTGTTCATGCTTTATGGAGTTGCGAATGCTGCGATAATTGGCATACAACGCGCTTATGTATCAGACATCTCGCCATCTGATATGCGCGCGACAGCAATAGGCGCATTTCATACTTGCACGGGGTTGGCGGCTCTCCCATCGAGCATTATTGCTGGTTATTTGTGGAGCGCGTTCTCCCCAGCATACGCGTTCTTGTTTGGGGGGTTAGTTGCGTTTGCGTCAGCAGTTGCGCTATGGGTTTGGAGATTCAATAATTCTAGCAGCAGTTAGGTGCCCTTTTGCAGCGTGCGCTGCCCTTGACATATTTTTAGCTCTCTCAGCAGTGCGCCTGCTCACAGCATTTCCGATTGCGATTTGCACTGCGTGCTCGCATATCCATCTTTGGCTCAGCATTTCGCCGCACCCTGCTTCTATCGCACCAATTGAATTATTCACTCTTTCAGTGTAGTCCTGCATAGGCATGGAGATGACCGGAGACCCCGCGCTCAGCGCATTCATGATAGTTGTGTGCCCCCCGTGGCATACAACGAACGGCGCATGCTCAATCAGATGCTCAACTTGCGCCTTATCTATTTTTCCGTTGCACAATAGAGCCGAATATCCCATTTTTTCTATGCAATTTTTCAATTCACTGAACCCATTCCCTTTAACATCGCTGCCCCCCATGCAAATAGGAACTTCACTGCCTTTCCGCTTGTTTTTTATTACTTCAGTTGGACCGACATATGCAAATTTATGCTCATTGCCAAAATACACTATATTTCTGCTGGAAATTGTGTAAGGTGGGGCGAAATCAGGCACGATAAGTTTTTCGCTTATATCGATAATGCTTTTCGATATCATGTTTGATCCTTTCTCGAAGATTGGATTGAATTTGGGAAACACATTCCACACATTTGTGCAGTTGGTTATGCTTATTATTCTTATATTTCGCGTTTTTGCTACAAATGCCCCAAGCAAGTATCCATCCACAACGATTAACTCTGGGTTGAATTCATTCAGCACATCATTGATTGTTCTTATTGCAAGCGGCTTTAACCTAAGCATGTTATCGATGATGCTCATTTTAACATCTATTTTTTCCTCGTTCAGCGAAAGGTCCCCAATCTTTGGGAGCGCGGTGCAGTCAAATTCCCCATCCTTTTTTAATACATCATGCGGAAGTCCGAATGATGATGCGCTTACATCATGCCTTTTGCTGAGCTCCCTCATGACTGGAAGGTCTCTGTGTAAGTGCCCCAACCCAATGCCATTGATCATGAAGTGAATGCGCATGATTCAATATGTTTGGAAAAATTTATATACTCGTATTGCTATAACTTGTTATGAATTGCGCTTACATACACTTGTCAACACATCCGTTCCCAGTTACGTCTGCATTTTTTGGACAGACTTTCGTAATAAGCTCTTTGCTTAGGAAAATGGTCGATTATCCGGAGGTTAGCTTCAGCCAGGTATGGTGCGCGAACAGGCCGCCCATACCTGAACAGTTGATTGATGAATATATGAATTTCTCGCGTATGGCAGTGCATATGCAGTATAAAACGGAGCTTGAGGAAGGGTATGCAAACGGCGATGATCCCTCTGAAAAGTTTATTGCAAAAATCGAGCATTTTGTGGATGTAGGCATAACCCCAATTATATTGCACCATTATCCCATAGGCCTCGCCAGCGCAAAGTTTATGCGCAACCTCTCCATGTGGGCAAGGTCAAGAGGAATTGATGACAGGATGCTTATAACACCATACATTCACACTCTTTCAGACATGTATAGCAAGAAAAAGCTTAAACAGGCATCTGGACTGCTCAATGGCGCGGTTGATTTGAGCATCTGCATAAGCAATGCAGTTGCAAATGATTTCACTGGCATGGTTGGTGAAATAGATGTGGTTCCGAACGGCATAGATATGGACATATATGTTCCTTCGACTGAAGATGAACGCATGGGCATGCTTGCAGATATAGGCATGAGCGATAAAGTAAAGAAAGTTGTTTGCTTTTCCGGCAGGCTATCCCGCGAAAAAGGCATTGGCACTCTTCAAGAAATACTTAACTCATTCAATAAATCTGTTGATAAGAGGGCGAAAGAAGTAGGGTTTGTGATCGCCACCCCTTCCATAATGTGCAATGAAATAAACCTGCCGTCAGCATTCAAAAAACTTAAGAGCTTTAACAGGCTGATATCCGAGGACAGATTGAAATTCGTGCTTGACATATCTAAATATGCGCGCGGAGACAGCGTTTCTTATGAGATCTACTCAAGGATTCTAAACATTGTGTTTGGCAATGATGCAAATTCTCTAAAATCCATGTATGGCAGGATGTTTGGCGGCGTGATCGCCACTCCTGTGCAGAGGCTTGCGGACATAGCTGTTCAACCGTCCAAATCTGAGGCATTTGGCCTTGCGATTGTTGAGGCGGTCGCATCAGGAGCATACCTGCTTGCAAGCGATGTAGGCGGAATACGCGAGATCGTGGCGGACGAATCCATAGGAATGCTTCTTCCTGTTGAGGAATGCGGGCTGCATCGCAGGTATGTTGACCTCATACTCGGATATGAAAGGGCTGCTGGCGATCCAGGGAATGAATACAGGAACTGCATCCAAAAATTCTCCGATGTTGAGATGGCTGCAAAGCTCAGAACGATAACAAAAAAGTATATTAAGCAGAAAAGAGAAAAGAAGTTGGAAGTTATGACTAGCATCAAGCAAATGCTGGGAAGGATGTGGTAAGATGCAGAAGAAGATTAAGCATTATTTTCCAAAGTTCAGGGTTGTTCCTCAAAAAAGCCGTGTTCGCCAGTTCGAACTTCTGAAAAAAGAACACGGCATAGATATTGATGAGCTTATGCGCGAGGTTAAGAATGAATCATTTGTTGTGAATTCTAAGGTAATGGATGATCTTAATAAGATTAGAGATGCATTCTTAGGCAAGCGTTCAGATAAAAGCAGAGTTGAACCGACCGCAAAAGAGCTTGTTGAGTGGATTGGAAAAAAGATGCCCATCAGCGAGATTGATGACAACACCATAAAACTCCTGAAGAGTTACTTTTTTTATGCAGTTCTTGATGAATTAACTGGTGCGGAGCCTGTGCAATTAGATGTTGATGGGGTGGGTTCGCGCGAATTTCTAAAGAAAGAGCTGTTTTCTAAATTGTTTTTTGATGTGAACAAGAGAAGAAGTTCTCACAATCTTCCAGAAGCAGACGAGGACGATCTGCTTAAAAAATTCAATGAATTCATTTATGATCCATCGTCTGTCGATTACTCTGATCCGTATATGCAAGAGCTTGCTGATTCATTATCCCGCTTAGTTCTGCGCCTGTATTTTAACCGCGCCGCGCATTTCGATGAATAGATTATTCTATTCTAAATCTTAAGAGCGCAATCGCTCCTCCGAACGCATTAATCTGTTCTGCGATCTGGCTTTCATATGGAACTATGCTTATCCTTCCACCTTTTGCTTTGACATTTTCAAGCATGCGCTCAAACCTTTCATTCTCTCTAATTAGCTTATCTATTATAATCAACACATCTATTGCTCCATACTCAACTGCTTTATTCAGTTGTTCGATTCCATATGCGCACAATCCATCCCCTTTCGCAACGCATTTTAAGAATGTTTCAACATCCCTGAACACTGCATGCATATGTTCGCGCTCCATGATTTTTTGCATCTCATCGCTTTTCACGAGTTCATACACTCCGCTCCTCTCAGCGTTTGATGCATTCACTACTTTGATGCGTTTTGCAATTTCGGGGAGATTCTCCTGCACATATTTGCGCAGCATCTCCTTAACAAACCCTGGTCCGCCTAGCAATATCAATCCATCGATTTTTTTCATCTCATCAGCAATCTCCTTGAAAAACTCTCCAAGTTCAACATTTTTATCCTTCTTTTTCGCTCTATTATGCAATTCCAATCCAAAATCTATTCCATACTGCCTTAGCGCTGCAAATGTTGCAGTATCATAATCCACTAGAACAATGGAAACAAGCCGTCTTCTGCTGGATTTAATTGCCTCATTAATCCTATCAAATTCATAATTCTTCCATTCTTTTTCTACAATAATTTCATTTCCTATGCCGACATCTATTGTATGGTATGAGCCGAGCGGCGCAATATACTCTGGCCTTATGTATTCAATCTTGCCCGTGATTCTGATTCTGTTTGAGTGCTTGTGAAGTTCCACCTTCTCTGCATTTATGATTGCATACACAGAAATCCTCTCTTCTTTATTGCTTCCAGGAGGTTTGTATTTTCGCGTAGTTCTTGATTTTACTCTGCACCCAGGCGTAATGAGCTTGTACATATTCCACAAATCTTCGAATGTCTCAGCAGTAAATTTTACCTCATTATCTTTTCTGTTAATCTGCGCGCGCATGCAATCACTGCTCGTATCTTAATACTGAGCAAACTTAATAATAAGTTTTGCAAAAATATAGGCAATGAAGCGAATAGCAGTTCTGGATAGGAAGAGATGCATACGCGATAAGTGCGGATACGTGTGCAAGAATGTATGCCCTCCCGTTAGAATGGGCATAGATGCGATAGTTATTGATGATGCTGGCTGGCCTGTTATAGATGAAAATTTATGCACGGGTTGCGGTTTGTGCGTTAAGAAATGCCCTGTAGATGCCATAAAGGTCATAAACCTTGCTGGCGAATCCGGGATGCCTATTCACCAATACGGAGTGAACATGTTTAGGCTGTACAACTTTGCCCTTCCTAAAACTGGAGCTGTTGTGGCGCTGGTTGGGAGGAATGGAATAGGGAAAACTACTCTTCTTAACATACTCTCAAGGAAGCTTGTGCCAAATATGTTTGACTACTCAAAACAACTTACATGGGATGAAGTAATCTCTAAGATAAGGAACAGGGATTTAAGCAACTATTTTTCGCAGCACAAATCATCTAAATTTGGGTATAAGATACAGAATGTTGAACAACTTGCAAAACTAGCTCCGGGAAAAAGTGCAGGAGATTTGCTTGATGAATTTGATGAGAATGGGATGAAGCCGAATGTTGTGCAAAAATTTGGGCTTGGGAAGTTTATCGATTCAAAGCTGAGCTCTCTCAGCGGAGGAGAACTCCAAAAACTGGCGATTTCCATAGTGTTCTTGAGAGATTGCGACCTGTACTTCTTTGATGAGCCATCAACATACCTTGATATCTATGAGAGAATGCGAGTCGCACGCGAGATATCCAGCCTATCAAAAGATAAAATGGTGATGGTGGTTGAGCATGATCTTGCAATTCTTGACTATTTATCAGATTATGCATATATTTTGTATGGAGTTTCAGGGGCTTATGGCGTAGTAAGCGGCATTAAACACGCGCGGACAGGCATAAATGAATTTGTGGATGGATATCTTAAAGAGGAGAATGTAAGATTCAGGGATTACGTGCTTAAGTTTGAAGCGCACTCTGAACAGGAATCAAAGAAAGACATATTCTTTGAGTACGGAAATATGGAAAAGAAATATGATCGGTTTACGCTAAAAGTTGATGAAGGAAATGTGCGCAAAGGAGAGGTGATTGGCATAGTTGGCCCGAATGCAATTGGAAAATCTACATTCATAAAGCTTATTGCAGGCACAGAATCGCCCGATGTTGGCGATAAGCTATCTGAAGTTAAGGTTTCATACAAACCTCAATACATAAACCTTGGTTTCGAGGGTACTGTAGGGGAGTATGCTAGAATCAAAAACATTTCTCAAGTTTGCATAACTGAATTTGAGTTAGAGCATCTCATGCACAAGAATGTAGGCAATCTAAGCGGCGGCGAACTGCAAAGGGTTGCTGTAGCTTCAGCGATTTCAGAAGATGCGGATATATATTTGCTCGATGAGCCCTCGGCGTTCCTCGACATTGAGCAGCGAATGAGATTGTCAACTATTCTTAAGAGGCATGTATATGATAACGATAAATCAGCGTTTGTTGTTGACCATGATGTTGTTTTCATAGATTCGATATCCAGCAGGTTGATTAGAATAAGCGGGAATCCGTCTGTCGAAGGCCATGCATATTCACCTTCTGAGAAGGAAGTATCGATGAATGAATTCCTTAAAGAGTTGGATGTTACGCTGCGAAGGGATAAGGATACTGGAAGACCAAAGATAAATAAGAAAGGGTCTGTGTTGGACAGAGAGCAAAGAAGCAGGGGAGAATATTATATTTACTAATATTTTATATGGGCATTCTATCCAAGATTATGTGGGAGCAATACCCAATTAGCCCGCTAATCGCATATATTGCTGCATGCTTATTTCCAATAACAGCCATGATTATGTACATAGCAACTGCAAGCATTCCAGCAAATGCAAACTTATGCGTTATCCCCCTGTGCTTAGGCATGAACTTTTCGCTGATTTTTATGAATGCTATTGCAAGCAGCGCGCTTAATGCAATCGCAAGAACCACTTCCATCTTCCCGTAAATCCATAGCATTGCGAACAGAACAAGCGCAACTATTATAGTGCCAAATTCTCTGTATGCCTTTCTTGCAACTGCTTTAGGATGATCTATATCTGGAAGGAATGCAAACCCGAAAGCGATTATTCCTGCAGTTATTTTCACTTCCATGCTCGCGTTTAAAATTGAAATGAAAAATATAGTTATGATGGCAGCAAAAATGGAATGGCCCAGCGCGTTTGACATATTACAAGAATAGAAAGAAGTTATAAAAGCCTATACTACTGCAATCACCCTCTCTTTTCTTTCAAGCGCCACATCCATGTTTGACACCATTCTTTCTAAATCCCTCATCCTTATTCCTTCCACTCCAAACTTCATGCATAATCACCAAACTAAAATCAGCAAATATATATATTGCGCTTTTGCATGCAATTTTCCAGTTTTCCAGTTCTATGAGCTTGTGCATGCGCTCCATCCGCAATCGAGGCAGCTCAAGCACCCAGATTCGCTTATTATATTCATGCTTTCGCAGTTAGGGCAAATTTGCGCCATGTTGCTTCCCGCTTTAATTCCTTTAACTATTGGCGCCATCATTTCGCATTTTTCATCATTTGCATCTTCGGATTGTTCTGCAGCGTTTATCTCCCCAACCACTACATCTAGATTTATGTATTCATAATCCTCAGATAACTGCTGTATTGCTGACAGCGCGTATGGGCTTAACGCAGGTTTGTTCGGCAGTTTTTCTTCTCTATTAATATTGAGAACCTGCCCCTTTTTCGATAAATCTCTGTATACTGTGATGCCTTTGCATCCCAACCTATGAGCAAGAATGTATGCCTGCTCAACCTCCTCCACGCTTGCATCGCTTCTCATATTGATTGTCTTGCTTATGCTGTCTGTTATCCATAACTGCATCACCGCCTGCGCCATTAGATGATCCGCCCAATGTATATCCATCGCTGTTACGAACACATCTCTAATTTCCTTAGGCACCTTTTCATCATCCATGCCCTGCACAGATCCGTAATTCTCTATAACTTCCTTTATCAATTCATCAGAATATGCGTTGCGCTTTTTCAGCGCATCTTTGAAGATTTGGTTAATGTATTCAAATGACCCAACAGTCACCCGCTTTTCAAACGCAAGCGAAAACACCGGCTCTATGCCTGTGCTTGCATCTGCAATCATCCCTATCGATCCAGTAGGAGGCGCTGTAGTTACCATAGCATTCCTAAGCTTTTTTCTCTTTATCTTTTCAACCAGGGCATCCCAATCCAATGTCCATTCGCCTTTTCTGTAATAGCCCTCAACAGGGAGCTCCCCTTTTGGATAATCAGTTTTGTCATAGATTTTGAACGGGCCTCTTTCCTCAGCAAGCGCAGCGGACTCCTCAAATGCATAGTATGTAAGATGCTCTGCAACCTTTTTCATAAACTCGAACCCTTCATCGCTGTTATACCTTATCCCCAACTTATACAGCGCATCTCCTAAACCCATCACTCCAAGCCCAATCCTTCTTGTTTTCTTCGTCTCTTTATTGATGATTTCAAGCGGGTACTTGTTCATACTTATTATGTTATCCAACATTCGCGCAACAAACCTAACTGCGCTGTTGAACCTTTCCCAATCAAATGCAGCGCTGCCATCCTCCTCAACAACCACAAAGTTTGACAGGTTTATGCTTGCAAGATTGCACGATTCGTAAGGATACAGCGGCTCCTCACCGCATGGATTTGTAACCTTAACCTCGCCTCTCCATTTTTTCATAACATTTCTTTTGTTGATGTTATCCAAATACAGAACTCCTGGATCCGCAATCTCCCAAGCGCTGTATGCAATCTCTCTGAACAGCTTTCTCGCATTAACATTCTTAACAATCTCGCCAGTTGCAGGATGTTTCAAAGGGTATTCTGAATCATTCATATAACAATCCCAGAAATCAGAGCCAACACCTACAGATATGTTGAAGTTTTCCAGCGTGTTTTCCTGCAGTTTCGCATTTATGAATGTATGTATATCAGGATGCCATATCTCAAGTATCCCCATGTTTGCAGCTCTCCTCACGCCTCCTTGCTTTATTACATTAGACACTGCATCTATCAGTTTCATGAAGCTTACAGGCCCGCTTGCAACTCCTGTAGTTGATGCAACAATATCTCCCTCTGGCCTGATTTTTGAAAAGTTGACTCCCGTACCGCCTCCGCTTTTATGTATTATCGCGCAATCTCTTGCAAGCTTCATGATTGATTCCATGTTGTCTTCAACATCCAGCGTAAAGCATGCTGAAAGCATGCCCAATCTTCTTCCGGCATTAACGAGCGTGGGTGTATTTGGGAGAAAATCTCTGCGCGTCATAAAATTGTACGCTTTTTTAGCAATCTCTTCCGCAGCCTTGAATTCTCCTCTTTCGAGCATATCCAAAATTACATCAAATCCAACCTTCATTTTGCGTTCGGCGGTTAATTCCTTGTACAGCGCGACCATGCGTTCAAAATGCCATTTGTTTATCTCCCATCCATTGAGCGCGTATTTACAGTCAAACTCATCCAGGTTTTCATACTTCTCCGTGGAACAATTTATCTCACTTTTTCCATCTTTATCATGCACGCGTTCATCATGCAATATTTCGGGAATAGCCATCGCAACGGCAACTCTCTGAAACAGTTGTTTTGGGCTTTCAGCAGGCATCCCCTCCTTATCTTTAATGAGATACCTTGCTGCAAGCAGCTTGAGCGAATTTATGCTGAATGATTTGTCAACCTCATCAAGTTTTTCCTTATTAAGTATCTTTTTCTTCTCTTCCCGCACCTCGCTTTTTTTGTGCCTGTATAATATGTATGCCTTGGCAACATCATACAAATTATTTTTCATAAGTTCAACTTCAATAATGTCCTGAACCTCTTCAACAGAGGGAGTTTTATCCTTAAATACTTCCGAAACTCTTGATCTGACATCATTCAATATATCTTCAAGGAGCTTTTCATCAAACTTATTCTTTGCTATCATTGCCTTTCCAATTGATCGTTTGATGCGGTCAGCATCAAAAGGAACGGTTCTTCCATCCCTCTTAATAATCCGCTCAGGAAGATTCATTCAACTCACCAGCATAATAATTACGATTGTTAGGCATATAAACATTAATGCAGATATGTGAATATGAGGCAACTTCTGAATAATTTTTATAATTCAGATGACAAAATCCTATTCTTCAAGTCAGTCCTGCCTCCAGAACAAGCCACTATATTAAGGACAGTATCTAAATACTACAGAGTAAAATTAATGAATTCAGTTGAAGATGAATCTCTTCTTAAGGTATTCCATTATATGGATAATGATGAGATAGTCGACCTGCTTCAACTCCTTGGCAGAAAGCGCCAAGAGAAACTGGTCAATGATTTGAGCGATGAGATAACTACGCTTATGAAGTATAATCAATCTATTGCTGCAGGCATGATGAATCTTGATTATGTGCTGATCGATCAAAACGCAACATTTGCTGACGTTGCAAAGCAGATAAAGAACCACATGCGCAAGCGCAGCAAAGCGCCTGTTGTGCTCGTTGTAAGAGATGGCGCACTTAAAGGCGAGCTCCCGTTGCACAAACTAGTCCTGCACGGGGGAGGCGAGAAGGTTACAAGCCACATAACAAAAATTCCAACGATACGGTATGATGAAAGTTCTGAGAGAGTTTTTGCGCTGTTCAAATTATATCCGCATTCCAGGATAGCTGTGCTCAATAAGGATGGAAGTATTCTTGGAATTGTTCATGCAGAAGATGTCTTCAGGCCTAATGAAGACATCATGTTCTCGCGCCTGTATTCATTGTTTGGTTTAAGTTCTGATGAAGATGCTCTTGATGGATTTCAATCTAAATTCAGGCACAGAGTGGTTTGGTTGGTTATCAATCTTGCAACAGCATTCCTTGCGGCCTCCACAGTTGCGTTATTTGAGAATACGATTGCGAGGAATGTGATTCTCGCTGCGTACATGCCAATCATTGCTGGCATGGGAGGCAATGCAGCCACTCAAACGCTTGGCGTGATGATACGCGGCCTTACATTAGGAGAAGTATCATTTTCGAATGTTTACGGGATTCTTGCGAATGAAGTGATAAGCGGCGTCTTGAATGGAGCTGTGACAGGGTTAATAGTAGGCATGGTTGCGTATTTGTTAAATCAAAATGCAATGCTTGGTGTGGTTGCATTCCTTGCGCTTGTGGGCAACCTTGTAATCGCTGGGATTGCAGGCGTTGTGATTCCTCTTATACTGGACAAATACGGCAAGGACCCAACCTCTTCAGCGACGGTGTTCATGACAACGCTCACAGATGTGCTCGGTTTTTTCCTGTTCCTTGGCCTTGCAACCATTCTCTTGCAATAATCAAAAACTATATATACCTTAATTTTTAAGATACGAATATGAAAGAGAAATCTGGCAAAGGCGCAATAATTGTGCTCACTAAAAAGAAAAAGCAGCCAGTTGCAGAGCACGATTTTTCTAAGATGCATGGTGATGAGATAAAATCGAGAATTATGTCTAAAAGCGAGGATAAAAGGGTCGTTAATGAACAATTGCACATGAGCGCAGTATATGGGAATTATGAAAGAGTTGTGCAGAGCATTCTCAGAGGCGCTGATGTTGACACGATGAATTCATACAAAAACACTCCGCTGATTGAATCGAGCAGCAGAGGGTTTGCGAGGATAGTTCGCGTTCTTGTTAACCATGATGCAGATGTGAACCATCAAAATATTATGGGAAATGCTGCGCTTCATGTTGCGTGCGAGAACAGGCATTATGAGGCAGCTGAAATTTTGGTTAGCGCGCATGCAGATGTTAATCTGGCCAATTTAGAAGGAAATACGCCGCTTCATATCTCATGCATAGCTAATGATACGCCATTAATTCATCTGCTTTTGGATAATGGCGCAATCCTTGATTTAGAGAATAGCACGCGTTCCACACCGCTCATGGCTGCATGTTGGGAAGGCAGCGGCGGGGCTGTTGAGGTTCTTGCAAAAAGAGGCGCTGATTTGAATTATGCAAACCAGTATGGCGATACTGCGTTGATGTATGCTTGTTGGAAGAATCATTTGCATATTGTTAAGTTTCTTGTGCTAAACAATGCAGATGTGAATGTTTCAAATATTGAAGGAAGAACTCCATTACTGTTTGCCTTGCTTAGAGGCAGGATAGAGATAGCAAATTTCTTAATATTGCACGGCGCAGACCCTCGCAAAAAAGATGGAGACGGCATAAGCGCCATAGATGTAATAAATGAGAAAGGGTATGATTCTCTTAAAGAAGTTGTTGATCAAGTCATGCTTGCCAAGAGGGCCAGCGAAATTATACTTAAGGAATAATTTTTAATTTTATCAGTGAAAAATGTTCTATGGTTTTTGAGCATGCCCGAAAAACAGGTACTTGCAGGAGGGCTTTCAGAGTAATTGGATTCAAAAAGCCCAACTCGAAAACTCTGGAATTCTTGAATCAAAAATATTTTGAATCTGGCTGGTACAATGACCTGCGCTTGGCAAAAGTTGCGCTGTCTTTAGGAGCAGAGATTAATGCGAGCGATGGCATAGGCGCTACTCCATTGATGTGGTTCAGCATTCATGGAAATCTCGATGCAGTGAAGTTCTTAGTTGAAAATGGCGTTTTTGTGAATGCAGTTAGCAACTATGGATGGACAGCGCTGATGCATGCATGCTTTCGCGGCAGTGTTGAAGTAGCAGAACACCTTATTCTGAACCATGCGAAGCTTGAATCCTGCTTAGATGGTTTAACATTGATGACGCTTGCATATCATTCCAACAATCGCAATATGATAGAATTGCTTAAACTCCATGGGCTTTGACCTTGAATGTTCAATTTATTATTTTTTACAGGAATGTATGCACATGAAGCAAATAATTACATTGTCAATAGGCGGGAGCGTGATTGTTCCAGATAAACCTGATGTGCAATGCATAAAGCGCATCTCATCTTTGCTTGTTAGGTTAAGCAATAAATACAAGTTTGCTGTGGTTGTTGGCGGGGGAAACGATGCGCGCGTGTATGCACGCGCAGTGCGCAAGATTATATGCAATGAATTTCTTGCAGACCAAACTGCTATACTCAGCACGCAGCAAAACGCCATGCTGATGCGCGCAGCGCTTGACAGCATAGCATATTCATCTATCCCAAAGACTTTCGATGAAGCTGCTGAAGCAATGCGCTCGAATGATGCAGTGGTTCTTGGAGGGTTTTTGCCAGGCATAACAACAGATACTGATGCTGTGCTTCTTGCAGAACGGCTTGGGTCAAAGCGCCTTATTAACATAAGCAATGTAGATGGAATATACACAAGCAATCCTAAGAAAAGCAAAGATGCAAGGAAGATAAGCAGAATGAGTTTTAGAGAGTTAAGCTCGATGGCCGCTGAAAACGACAGCAGAAGGGCTGGCGAAAATTTTATATTCGATATGCTTGCCTGCAAACTTCTTGAAAGGTCGAAGATAGAGGCGCATTTTGTTGCAGGCAATAATTTGAAAGATGTTGAGAATGCAATAAGAGGCGGGAGGCATAGTGGCACAGTGGTTAAATAACGGAATTCTGGAAAATTGCTGTGGAAACTTTTTAAATACTAAACAAACTAATCATACTGGTGTTTGCATGGCAGAAGAAATTGTTGAGATGGAGGAGGAGTTTGAATCTCAAGAGGAGAACGACATTCCTAAGAAATTGGAAGATTTGCCTGGAGTTGGAAAGGCGACGGCTGAAAAATTAAGGAAAGCAGGATACACCGATTTTCAAAAAATTGCTGCTTCATCTGCAAAAGAGCTCAGCGCAGTTGCAGATATTGGCGAGGGCACCGCTTCAAAAACGATAGCGGCTGCGCGCGAAGCTCTTAACATGGGCTTCGAAAGCGCTGACCGCATATTTGAGAGGAGAAAAACCATTGAGAAAATAACTACTGGCTCGCCTCAATTAGACTCATTGCTGGGCGGCGGTATAGAAACTCAGGCAATCACTGAGTTTTATGGAAAGTTTTCGAGCGGAAAATCCCAGGTAGGTTTTCAGCTTTCAGTTAATGTGCAGCTTCCTAAGGAAGAAGGCGGGCTTGGAGGAGCATGTTTATTCATAGACACCGAATCCACATTCAGGCCGGAAAGGATAGTGCAGATGGCTGAAGCAAAGAATATGGATCCTCAGCAGGTTCTAAAGAACATATATGTTGCGCGCGCAATGAATTCGGATCATCAAATTCTGCTTGCTGAGAAGGCATCTGAACTCATTGAGGAGAAGAACATAAAACTTATTGTGGTCGATTCAATGATGTCTCAGTTCAGGAGCGATTATATGGGCAGAGGAGCTATTGGAGAAAGGCAGCAAAAATTAAACAAACATCTGCATCAGTTGCAGAAGCTTGCTGACATGTACAATATAGCTGTGTACATCACGAATCAAGTTATGGATAGGCCGGATATTCTATTTGGCGATCCCACAGCGCCTATCGGGGGGCATGTTCTTGCGCATAATGCTACATTCCGCATATATCTCAGAAAAGGCAAAGCAAGCAAACGAATTGCAAGATTAGTTGATTCACCAAGCCTGCCGGAAGGCGAAGCAGTGTTTGCAGTAACTGAGGAAGGCATAGGGGATGCGTGAACATAATGCATGTTCAAATCAGGCCAAGCCAACCTGCCTCTCCATCCCGGAAAAGCTCCGCGATGGCTTTTTAAGAGGATGGTTGAACTAAGCGGGAGGATTGCAGAACTCATAATCGATGAATATGGGCATGCCGAATTTTTAAGGCGCATCTCAAACCCATTATTTTTTCAAAGTTTAGGATGCGTGATTGGGTTTGATTGGCATTCTTCAGGATTAACAACAACTACCTGCGCAGCTCTCAAACAATATTTATTGGATAATGATTTAGGTTTGCATGTTGCTGGTGGGAAGGGAAAGCTGGCTCTGAACACTTTGCAGGATATTGATGGATTTGGATTGCCTGCGCGTGTTTCGGATAATTTGTCATATGCGAGCAGGTTGATCGCAAAAATTGATAATTCAGCGGTGCAAGATGGCTATTCTTTATACCATCATTCAATATTTTTTGATTCTCATGGCAATTATGCAGTGGTGCAACAAGGATTGTGCAATAAAAATGGATATGCGCGCAGGTATCACTGGCTATCATTCGACATTAAAGATTTTGTTAATGAACCTCATGAGGGGGTGTGCGGCACTATTGAGCGCGATGTTCTTGACTTAACCAATTCTCATAATCACAAGGCGCGCAAATTATCAGTTGATATGATAAATGATAACCCTGAGCGCATATACAAGTATTTTGAGGGGCAGTTGCGCATAACTGGGTATGTTGATGCCACATTTAAGAGAGATCATTACATAAGAGGCATTGATTTAAATAAAAAGGACAAGGAGATACTTAATCGCGCGTATGAACTCCAACCGCGCAACTATGAAGAGCTGGTTTTGATAAAAGGGATGGGACCGAAAAAACTCCGCGCGCTTGCGCTTGCAGCTGATTTAGTGTATGGCGCTGAGCTTACCTGGAAAGATCCTGTAAAATATTCATTTGCGCATGGAGGCAAGGATGGGATACCTTATCCAGTGGACCGAAAGCTTTATGATGATACGGTTTCTTTTATGGATGATGTGCTGCACAGCTCGGATTTATTTGAGAGGAATGAGCTGCGCAGGAAGATGAAATTTGTGCGAGAGATGATGTTTAATGGCGTATCAGATTAAATCCTGCCCGGAAGATTTTATTGTCGATGAGATGCTCAACGATGGGCAAGTTGCATCAAAGTTGCGCATGGAGGGGGGTTCAGGCGCATATGTATGGGTTTCAGTGAGAAAGGTCGGTTGGAACACTATAGATCTTGCAAACATCATTGCCGAACGCTTAGGCATTTCGAGAAAACGCGTTAATTATGCAGGCATCAAAGATAAAATAGCGATTGCGTACCAGGTTTTCTCGATGCGCACAGATATGGATGCTGAACAGGTTGTTGATGTGATTTCAGCAATTAAGAACGTCTCAGTTTCATGCGCATGGCGCAAGAACAGATGGATCAGGAGCGATGACATTATAGGAAACCGGTTTAAGATTACTGTTAGGGATTGCAATGTTTTTCCTGAACCTATATCTCGATTTCCCAATTTCTTCGGAGAGCAAAGGTTTGGGAGCGTGAAAGGCAATACTGCGCGCGTAGGAGAACTCGTGCTGAAAGGCAAGCATGCTGAAGCATTTAAGGAATATTACGGTTGCAGAGCAGATTCTCCTGAACGCTGGATAAAAACCAATTGGCGATTGTTTAAGTTTTGCGTGCATGCCTTTCAATCCAAACTATTCAATGAAGAGCTTAGCATGAGATTAAAAGACGGCGAGTTAGGGGTTCTTGATGGCGAGTACATGTGCGGAGATGATAGATATGGGTTTGCAGATATCAATTCAGAAGGCTCAGATTTTGTTGTAACTCCTTTAATAGGATACAGAACGGCCGAGTTGAATTCATACAAACGATTGCTCCTAGATTCATATAAAATCTCGCTTGATGATTTTAGAAATTTAGATATAAAAGGCGGTTGGCGCACACTGCACGCGCGCGTTGTTGGGTTAGAGATTGAACAGCATGATAATGGTTTAGTGCATATTGCGTTTTCCCTTCAGAAAGGTTCATATGCCACGGAACTATTAAAAGAGTTGTTTGCAAAATATGAATAGGTGATATAATGCCTGAACAAAAGAAACCTCCTGTTAAAAGGAAGCTTATTGCTGGTAAGAAGCAAGCAGTAGGCAACTCTGCAAAACAGCAATCTCAGCTGGATGATTTGCTCAAGAAAAAAGATCCGAACATTGCCTTAATACTTGCTCTTGTAGGTGCAGTTTTGTTTGGTGTTCTTCCAGGCATAGGCCATATTTACATGGGGATGACTCGCAAGGGGCTAGTGTATTGCGCAGCGTCCTTAATTGTATGGGGCTTAGTGTTTGTAGCATATTTAGGAATATCGTTTGTTACATTTGGAATAGGCGCAATCTGTTTCCCTGTGTTCATACTGCCTTTGTTGTTCAACCTGGCAGTTGTGTATGACCTTTACAAGATAACTAAAGGTGAAAAGGCGTTGCTGCCTGATTTCTAATCTTATCTTTTTTTTAGAATTTATAGCCGCACTCTTTGCAGAATTTTGCATTCTTATCGTTGATGGTTTTACATTCAGGGCATATTTTGTAATTTTCCATGCCTCCCGCCGACTGCATTTTCTTTCGCTCAAAAAAGTACCAGTACGCAATTTCAAGCACTCCAACAACAACTATTATGATTGATATTATCTTAATGAGTTCTAGCAATCCCAAGCAACTGATAATCCAGTCATCTGTGCACGCAATATTGAGCAAAGAGAGCAAATTAGGCACTATCATAGAAGTTACAAAATAGAGCGTGCCTCCAAGACACAAGTTGACTAACCCATAGAACAGCTTATTATTAGCCATAACAAAGAATGCATAATAAATAATAAAAAATTAGTTATTTGGAGGTGAACATCTTAATTGCCCCACCTATAATAGCCAGAACAAGACCTTGTATAAATCCGAATACCACTCCCATCACAAGCGCAGCAATTCCTAAGCCTGCCCCAATCATCATATCTCCTGCATCACCGCCTCCAATCGCGCTTATGCCTATACCAAACATCATTGACAACAAGCCAAACACAGCTCCCACTATAGCAGCTACGATCGAGAATACTGCGCTGTTAATCGCCAGCGCGCCCCAATCTTCTTTTCGTATCTTGCACATATCCACTATGAAATACCCTGCCGCTAACGCCAGCAAAGGAGACAGGATGCAATTTACAGCACCAATAAAGGGAATAAGACCGACTACTCCCAGCACTATTCCCACTCCCAATCCAATAAGAGCACTCTTTACATAACTCATAGTTACACCGCATAAAAGTGAACATGCATTAATTTAAGCTTTTTTGCAAGCGCTCCAGAAAACAATTATAAATATGAATGCAGCGTATGACATGTAGAAAAACACTATTGGGCTCAATATCATCATTCCTGCCAATGCAGGCAGTGAAGATGCGATGGAGATTGTTAGCACGAGCATAAATATGTAAAACATGGTTTTCATAGCATTGCTTGTTATGAATTTGAACGCGCTTTTTATGCTTGATATGGGGCTTGCGCCAGCCTTCGCAATATATATTGGGGCGAACATGAACACAGCAAACATGAATATTGCGGCTGATGATGCGATTATTGATAACGGTGATGATGAATTGTTTTCGTATGTAGTAGCGCTGAATAGAACCGCTATAGCAAGCAGCAGCATCCCAAGAAACAGCGCGTTTATCGCAAATCGTTTCAGATTTTTCACTTTCACTTCAAGAACTTCGTGGTAGAAGTAGAGTATGAGCACTCCTACAGGAACGAAGATAGTGTATGCAGCGTATTCTGATTGCTGAAAAACTGCTGAATACAGCAATGCAAGTATTATTGTCAACACCGCATATTTCGTGAGAAGGACCAAGCGCGATTTCGTTAGGTTGATCCCGCTTAGCACTGCTTCAGATACAGTCGAATACCCTTCCTCAACATCCCTCTTTAACTTATTTATGAACGATTCCTTATCTTTCCTCATCCACCATCACTTCTGTTTGAGTAAATCCTTTTGAAATAGTCGAACAATTCATCATCGCTTGCTTCACAGCTCATATCAAACACTTCCTCAACATTCTTGAAAGCCAGGTTTTTAGATGTGGCAATCTGTTTGAGTATGGCGATTCCCCTCTCTCTTATAGATTCTGTCTTCACTTGGACACCTATTTCTTCCGGTGATAAATCTGCCTCATGGCTGGATGCATTTATGAATAAGTGGGCTTTTTCTGAATACATCGCCTTAATATAATTCATATCCTCATGGCTGATGTCATTTCCAGTATTGTTGATTATATCGAGCCGTATTATAGGTTTTGCAGAAAAATCGATTTCAGACAACTTTTCCTTAACGGTTTGCTTGATATCAATATCTGCTTTCGGCTCAATTGAGACATGTATGAACGGCCGTGCGTTAATTTCAACAAACTCAACAGTTTTTGTTTCAGTGTCAAACAAATAATACCCTTTCTTGCTCTCTTCCTTTCTAAGCTGGGTTATCACTGTGCTGCCAGGTATTATAAGCAGTTTTTCACCTTTCCGCAGCTCATAGTTCTTGTGCAGGTGCCCATCTATGTACAAATCAAACCCTTCAGGCAGGTCTTCCATGCTGATTCCATCCTTAACCATAGGCATTAATTCCTTGATATTTTGATGAAACACCAGTACGTTGAACATTCCTTCAATAGGTTTTGGCGAGAGTTTCTGCATTGCCGCAGATGCATACTCCTCTGGAACTCCCCCTATCCCAACAACACGCACTCTTCTCCCATCTTTCTCAAATACGAGAGGATTATTATGGCAAGATTCGGCAAACCCTGCCTTGCACAGCAGATCCACAGGCGTTGTGAATCCTTTTGGCCTGCGCTCATGCGTTCCGTGTATTACGAACACTTTTTTTCTCACTTTTGAGAACACCTCAAACGCTCTCTCAATAACTTCTGGCTTCGGCACGCGCGAGTCGAATATATCGCCAGCGATAATAAGCAGGTCAGCACGCTCCTGCGCGCTCATAAGCGCAGTTTTTGCCTGCGTAAAACTGTCATCATAAAACCTTCCATATCCAAGATGAAAATCTCCTAAAACAGCAATCTTTACCATTTCCGCTCAGACAATTATAATATGTAAAATTAATTAATTCATTCTTTCACTTAAATTCCTAATCGCCTCATCAGCGATCTTTCTGATTTCCTCATTCTTACTGAATAATGATATTGACAATAATGTGCAAATTCGCTCAATAAATTTAACTGTGGCTGCATGCAAGCAACCGTTAGCTAGATCAACTCTATCCTGCAAGGATACTCTCCTTATCTCATTATATATATTGACCGCATCTTCTTCATCATACAACAATCTCCTCAAAATTTCAGGGTTGATTTTATGCAAGCATTCATCAATTTTAACTGGGCGAAGTATTTCTTCAACTTTTACATTGAACGATTTCATTTTATTTATGTATCTCTTCTCGAGACTCTTGAACCTTGACATATTATGCTGCATGTTTAAACACATGCATTGCAAAATTTAAATTCTTGTTATGTTTTCATATTTTCGATTGCTGAATCTGCAATATCCTTAACCTCTTCATCATCGCTGAATGTCGATAATGATATCAAGGAGCATACTCTTTCCATAAAGCTCGCAGTAGTTGTTTGCAACACCTCCTCCAACCTAATGCTTTCCTGTTTTGAGGCAAGTTTGATTTCTTTGAATATTATCAACGCAGACTCCTCTTCATACAGCAATGCTTTCAAAATGCGTGCATTCACTTTTGATGCAATTTTATCCAAATCTCCCGAGCATATTATTTGCTCGACTTTTACATTGAATGATTTCATCTTATTCATGTATTTTTTTTCTATATCTCTAATCTTGCTCGATTTCTGTTTCATGCATATATAAGCGAATTCTATAATATAAATTTTTTCAGCGTAATACGCGCATGTATGTGTATGAGCCGTCCGATGATTCATACCTGCTTAGCTCTGAGTTGAGCAAGAGGAGGTGCGCGAGATTCCTTGATATGGGTTGCGGCACGGGCATTCAGGCGAACAGCATTGCACGCGCGAAAGAGATCGTATGCGCAGATATCAATAAAAATGCAGTAGATTTCGCGATGAAAAATGTTGGGCATCCAAATGCAAAATTCATAGTATCTGACCTTTTCTCGAATATAAATGGAAGATATGACTTGATTGCGTTTAACACGCCCTATTTAGATGATGAAGAACCGCAGGATATTGCATGGACCTATATGCAAAATGGCGCGGATGTAATACGCAGGTTTCTTTGCGATGCAAAGCAGTTCTTATCTCCCAACGGCAAGATTTTAATGGTGCTTTCCGATCGAGGATATGATGAATACAAGGCGCATGCTGAATCATTGGGATATTCATGGAAGTTGCTGCGCACAGAGCGCATGTTTTTTGAGCAGTTGCATTTGGTTCAGCTGGAACGTAGGTGATGCGTTGCGAGTTATTTTGATAGAGCCAATGTATGACATGAATGTTGGAAAGATATGCAGAGTTATGCAAAATTTTGGGTATGACGACCTGCGGATAGTTAATCCAATTGCAAAACTCGGCCCTGAAGCTGCGAAGTATGCAAAGCATGCCTCATCTCTCATTAGGAATGCCTCCATACATAGTTCGTTTGATGAGGCGATTGCAGATTGCTATCCAGTTATAGGCACTACTTCTTCGCTGAGCAAGGGGAGGCGCGATCTGAATAAAGCGATCCCTTTGTCAGACCTTCGCGAAGTTGTTGCGTCTATTGAAAATGCAGCAATTGTTTTTGGAAGAGAGGACAACGGCCTGCCTAAATCCTTGCTTAACAGATGTGATATTTGTTCTTACATACAAACTACTGATGCCTATCCATCTATGAATCTCTCAAATGCAGTTGCTGTTTTTCTGCACGAGCTGCGGAATATGGGCATGGAGAGGCGCGGCAACAATATTGAAGCAGATCCAGGCACTATGCGCGCGCTTAAATCATATTTTTCAAACATCGTTGGCCTGATTCCAAAAGGTCAGCTCAAAAACCCATCAAAATGCAAAAAAGCATTCAATAATATGCTATCAAGAAGCAAACTAAACATTGAGGAAGCCAGATCAATTGTGTGCGTGCTTAAAGAAGTGGAAAAAAGATTATCTTCTTCTTTTAACAATCTTCATTCTAGAAGGCGTTAATAGTATTTTCTCATTATCTATTCTTGCTATATCTCCCTTTATTGAGTTAATGTAAGTTTTCAGCGAATCGATGATATCTGAAAGCATTCTTTCATCTTTGAGCATAGGTGTGATGTTCAACAAAATCAGGTTGCCTGACTGCAATTAATTCTTAATTTCAGGAATCACATTAGGACTTTCAAGCGCCACAGGCTTCACATACGCAAGCGCTTCCTCCTCTTCATCCTCAAGGTTCTCCAAATCCTCCCCATCAAGATATTCTTGCACATTCATTTCTTTTCCGCCGAGCCCTAAAGCGTCAGAAAACTTTTGCAACATTCCCATGATACCACCGTATTATATTGGAACAATAAAGAATATAAAGATGTAATGCCTTCTCGCGCAGCGTTTCGCTAAGGCGAATTAAGTATATATTGTTTTACTGCTCTAAAATACTCACGGCTTTTTGGAGGGTATCCATGTTAACGTTTGAAGATCTCATGCAACAGAGTGGAATTTTCAACGATATGAATGTCCTATCGCCGCATTATGTTCCAGAGGTGCTGCCTCACAGAGAGAAAGAAATTGAATCTATAATGAAAACGGTTATGCCTGCGCTCAAGAACACCAAACCAAAAAACATGTTTTTGTACGGCAAAACGGGCACAGGGAAAACCTGCTGTTCAAAAAGCGTTATGGATAAGTTTAATCAGATGAAGAAGAATGCTTTGATGAAATACATGAACTGCAGGATTTATGATTCTCGCTATAAAATTGTGTTTAAAGTTGTGAGCGAGATATGCAGGTATGAAGCAAAGATCGGCTACCCCTTATCGAAGTTGTATGAATCGATGTTGGAATGGGTTGAAGAAAATAACATGCATTTGGTGGTAGTGCTCGATGAAGTGGATATGGTTAGGGATGTTGATGATTTAGTTTACACTTTAACCCGCATTAATGATGAGCTTGAGCAGGGAAGCATTTCCATAATTGGCATATCTAACAGGCTGCATTTTAAAGATAAGCTTGATCCGCGCAGCAAAAGCGCCCTATATGAGAAGGAGATTGTGTTCCGCCCGTACAACGCTACGCAATTGTATGAAATCATAAAGCAGCGCGCTGAAAACGCGTTTAAGAAGGGAACCTGCGACCAGGCGGCGCTCCGCATGGCTGCCGCGCTTGCTGCAAGGGAGACTGGCGATGCAAGATACGCTTTAAAGCTGATCCATAAAGCAGGTATGCTTGCGAATGATAATTGCGATGCCAAGGTTACTGAAGGCCATGTTGAGCAGGCTAGGCGCAGTGTTGATGAAGATTTGGTTGTGGAGGCAATCGCCACGCTTCCGCAGCATGAGCAAATTGCGCTGTATGGCATATCCTTGCTGCAACTGAAAGGCAGTTCATACAAGCGCCTTGGCGATGACGGGAAAGATGTATTCATGTCTGGTGAAGTTTATGAGAGTTATTCAAACGCGTGCAAATCGCTCAATGTTTCTCCGCGGAGCGCAAGATGGTTTTCGGAATATTTGCACGATTTAGACATGCTTGGCTTGATTACGCTCTCATCATCGGGCAAAGGCACGCGAGGCCAGACAAGATTCATTAAGCTAACATACGATGCGCGCAAAATTAAGGAAATAATCGAAAAAATGTTTTCTTAATTATATAATCTCGCTTGTGAATCCATCTCTCTTTTTCCTTCTGAGCGTAGCATAATCGCTCATTCCTGCTTTCCATGCGCTTCCATAACTATCCAAAAGCTGTTCTTCAATAGACCTTGCCCTTTGTATTGCTTTGCGCACATGATTTTTATCTATTGTTTCTGAGCTCTCTACAATTGCTATATCGCCTGCCATCTTAATAATTCCGCTTAAATCTCTCAATCGCAAGGTCAGGCCATCCTTCCCATCAATCTGCCTTGCCCTTAACTGCGCCTCCCTTATTATTTGTTCGCATGCATCAGCAGTTGCGTGAGGTATCCTCTTATCTTTGCTTATCTCTTGTGCAGTGAACTGCACGAGTTTCATACGGTTTTCATCGCAGTCCTCCATAACAGTGTTCAGCAATACCTCATAACCCGAACCGATAATTCGCGATCTAAGCGGCGGAAGTATTGAACCTACATCATTTATGTTTATTGCGCCAACGAGCACAAAATCGCATGGCACATTATCCACTCTAACAACTGCTCCTGTGCTTGTCGTGTTCCTGCCGAGTATGGGAAATTTCTTTTCTTGCATAGCTGTTAGAAGATATCTTTGCAGTTCGCCGAGCGTTGACAACTCATCTATAAAAAGCACGCCTTCATGCGCTTCGTGTATTGCGCCGGGAATTACGCGCTCATGAGGCGGTATCCCTATCTCAGGATGCCCTCCATACGGATCATGCCTCACATCACCAAGCAATTCAGCTTCGCTTGCACCAGTCGCTTGCACGAATGTTTTCCTATCTATAGGCACTATAACCTTTCTTTGCTGTTCATAAATATCCATGAGCTTGCTTTTGTATACCTTAACCTTGTTTCCCCTGCGCTCATATATATATTCCTCTTCACCACTTTTTCCATTTCTGCGCTTCATGAACACTTTATCATCGCGGGTTATGCGCGGCATATCAGAGAACATATCCTCAATATTCTTGGTTTTTCGGTATTTTTCAGCACCGCAATATAAACATATGTTTGATTCAGGATCACTGATTGTCCCGCATTTCCTGCATCTGAACCCCAACCTTTCTGAAACATAATACGGAACATCACGCGGGTCAACCAATTTAGCGCGCCTCATCTCGCGCTTTTCTTTCTCAATCAGTTCCCGTGTTTTAATCTCCAAAATCGGCCTGTCGGGGTTGTCTTCATTGCTGACCACTGCAATCTGCTGAGTAGGCGGCGGGATGAGCGATGCAATCGCGCCCGCAATAAAACTTTTCCCAGTTCCTGGAGGCCCAACCAACAACAGATGGCGCTTCTGCCTCGCAACTATGTGAGCAATCTCAAGCACATGCTCCTGCCCTATAACTTGCTCTAATGGATTCTTAGGAACTTTTATTTCGGCGGTAGTGCCGAAACTCAAATAATCCATAAGTGGATTAGAACCATTAATATTTAAAAATGATTCTAGAATTTTAGGTTTTCGAATATGTCTGCAAGAAGGAACAGTATGTAATATCCCAGCACTGTTCCTGCGATGAACCCAGTTATCGCTCTCATAACATTCAAACTTTCCCATAACCCAATCATCTGCCCTGTTCCATCGATCGCAAGCGGAATAACTGCAATCACGATGTACAGCGTTGATGGAAGCGACTTAACATGTTTCCTTAATGGAATGTATGCAATTGCAGCGACCAACAAACCTGCATACTGAAAAAGGTCTCTTGCGCAAACTGCGAACTTATATCCTCGCTTGCCGTATCTTTCCACATACTCGCTTCTATTCACTCCAACATCTTCTCTCCTGTACACAAACTTGCTTAGGTTGGAAACCCTTCCGGAAAATTTTGTCTGCACAAAGCTTGCATTCTCTTCGCTTTTCGGGATGCATTCTTCCACGCTCAGCGTTCCGTTGCTGTTGAAAATGCAATAGGATCTGTATATGTATTGGTGGCATAAAGGTTTTGTGAAGTTATATATAACTGCTGCAAAATAATCGACTCCAGCAGTTGCAAACACGGGAGCCAATATAGCAGGCGCAAGCAGCGAACCAGCAAACAACAGATACAGCAGGTATGCGGCTTTCCAGTCAATCCTCATACAGGAGCATTTCTGCAAAAACAATTATTAATTAAATCAACATATTCATATTTATGTCATTTCTTGACGCGTGCAAAGAGGCAAGGGAGCATATAAGCTCGCGCGATAATTATCTTTTGGTGCATCATTATGACGCGGATGGGTTGAGCAGCGGCGCGCTGACTGCGGCTGCGCTCGAAAGAATGGGCAAAAGTTATAGCAGGATTTGCGTTCGCAAGCTTGCGGATAAAGAACTGGAATTGATTGCAGGCAGGAAGGAAAAGAATGTTATACTTGTGGATTTGGGTTCAGCTCAAACGGAATCGCTTGAAAGAATGGATAAAACATTTGTAATAATAGATCATCATCAGGGAGAGCAGTCATCCATTCTTGAAGTAAACCCGCGCATGCATGGCATAGATGGCTCGCATGAGATGTGCAGCGCATCGGCTGCATATTTTGTTTTTAATGTGAAGGAGTTCGCGCCTTACGGAGTAGTTGGTTCAGTTGGCGATATGCAGTTTCCGTTGATAGGATGGAATAGGCGCATGCTTAAAGATGGCGAAGAGGCAGGTGTTCTTAGAGCATACAATGATTTGAACATATTTGGGCGCGTAAGCAGGACTTTGGTGCCTTTTCTTACGTATTCTGTTGATCCATACTTCCCTGGACTCACAAACAATGAGCAGAATGTGATCGCATTCTACAACGAGATAGGTATAGAATTAAAGAATGGAGATGAATGGAGAGCATACAGCGATCTTTCTGAATATGAAAAGAGGACCTTGAGGAGCGCTCTTGTAGCATATCTATACAATAGAGGAAGGAGATATGATGCAGAGCACATAATATCTGAAGTGTATGAATTGTTGAATTTTCCCGAACGCACAGAGTTAAGGGATGCAAGCGAATTTTCAACGCTTCTGAACGCGTGCGGCAGGCATGACAAACCTGATGTTGGGGTTAACACTCTATTAATGCGGCAGGGCGCATATGAACGTGCAAAATCAATGCTGGAATACCATAGGAAAGTGCTTAGGGAAGGGATTGAGTATGCGCTGAATAAGGTTGCTGATTTTGGCATATTTTATTTTCTTGATGCGCGCGGCGTGATTGATGATGGAGTAATAGGCGTTGTGGCAGGCATGTTGTACTCAAGTGTTGACCGAACCAAACCCATACTCGCGATTGCGTTAGATAAGGAAGGCATGATAAAAGTGAGCGCGCGAGGCACAAAATCCCTAATAGACAACGGGCTTGATTTAGGAAAAGCGTTGTCTGAATCGTGCAGCGCAGGGATAGGCGTAGGTGGGGGGCATGACATTGCAGCCGGCGCAACGATTGAGCCAGATAAACTCAATCAATTTTTGCGCGTTTTTGGAGAGGCCGTGCGCAACCAAGTTCAAAAATAATCCTGCAATTTCTTTTGGTTTGCCATTATCCTTTCAACCGTGCTCCATCTCATGCGAACATACTTTTTTCCATCTTCAGTTTTCAGCATGTGCTTCACAGCAGCGATTGTGCTATTATCCGACGGATAACCTGATGAAAAATCAACACCAATCTCATCACGTATTTTATCTATCTCCCAGTCTCTCAAAACTTTTGCTACGATTGATGCCGCGCTTACAACTGGGTAGTTGAAATCTGCTTTATGCTCTGCGCAGATATTCATATCTCTTGACATATGCCTAAGCATCCGCAACCTAAAACTGTCCGCATGCGGATCAGGCGAGTCAACATAGATTAGTTCTGGGGCGGATGGCATTTCATTAACTAAATATGCGGCTTTCATCGCTTCGATCTCATTGAGCGAGAACCTTTTCATTAATTCATTCAACTCTGGTGCATGTATGAGCACGTGCGCAGCATAGAATTTTTTTCGTATTTCAGGATACAGCTCCTCCCTCTCACTCCTAGTGAGCAACTTTGAATCCGCAAGCTCGAGCGATTTAAAATCCTCCTCTTCCCCGCAAACCAATGCTATGCATAGGGGACCGAGAACCGCCCCCCTGCCAGCTTCATCGATGCCTGCAATCATAAAAATCAAACTGAGAGGGTTTTCTTATCGACAATAATAAAATCAGATACCGCCATGACTGCATCGTAAGGCAGCAATGAATGGCCCTGCTCATCCTTCTCCAACTTAGATGCGATAGGGCTGTCATAATTAGGCTCAAGAACCAGCGTCTGCAACCTTCCCCCCGTCTCAGCAATCTTTATATCCACAAGCCTTCCAACATCTTCACCATCACTGGTTATGATCTTCTTCCCCGCAAGCTGCTTTGCAATTACATACTTAGGCATACCATCACCACATATTGATTATACACATAACATATTGGAGGAAATATATTTAAATCTGCCCTTTGCGCAGTTTTATTTCAAGCTGCTCAATCAATTTGCTGTCGATTTTTGAGAATATGGGTTTGACCTCGACAACTTCTTTTATTCCTGCTTCCTTTGGAGTTTTGCATAAATCCTTCCACATCAATTTGCGCACCCCAAGCTGTTTCCATATCTCTTCTGAAGCGTGGGGAATGAAAGGGTAAAGCATGATAGATAACGAATATGCGCCATACAATGCAGTTGAAAGTATGCGCAGTTTCTCCTCACCATCCTTTTTCCACGGTTCGTTGGCGCTGAGATACGCATTCAACTCAGATGATAATGCAAGAATTGAATCAAGCGATTCTTTCAGTTGGAATGCGTGCATTTTGCCTGAAATCTCATCGCTTCGTTCCTTAACTCTTTTCATTATGTTTTCATCAACATGCCCAAAATTCATCGGAACATCATAGCTTCTTTTTATCAGAGATAGCGTGCGGTACATAAAATTGCCCACATTTGCAACCAACTCATTGTTGATTCTTGACATAAAATCTTTCCAGTAAAAATCTGCATCAGCAGTAGTATACGGGGTAATCATAGTCTCATAAAATCTTAGGTAGTCAGCAGGAAACATGGATAAAAACTCCTCAACTGATACATACCATCCTCTGCTTTTAGAGAATTTTTTTCCCTCTAAGTTTAAATATCCGCGCACAGGTATCGCATGCGGGAGAACAAACCCCTCCTCAACGCTCATAAGCATTGCAGGCCAGAATAAGTAATGGTGGTAGCTGATATCCTTACCAATAAAATGCACTACCCGCGATCCTTCATCTTTCCAGTATTTCTCCCATTCTTTTGTGCGCGCAACGGTTGAGCTTATGTATCCGATAGGAGCATCGAACCATACATAAAACACAAGGTTTTCAGCGCCAGGCACTTTTATTCCCCAGTCTAAATTTCTTGTTATATCCCAATCATGAAGTCCGGATTCTATCCAGTTAATTACATAATTTTTAACCTCTTTTTGAAATGCCTCATTTTTCTCGATCCATTCCTTAAGTTTCCCGCTGAATTTATGCAACGCAAAGAAATAATGCCTTGATGTTTTAATTGCAGGCTTTGAACCGCATGCGGAGCATTGCGGGTTGATGAGCGAGCTTCCTTTTAACACATGCCCGCATTTCTCGCATTGGTCTCCGTACTGGTTCCCAGCATTGCAATGCGGGCAAGCCCCAATAACCAATCTGTCAGGAAGCGCGCGACCGCATTTTTCGCAGTATAACTGCTCAACACTCCTCTCTTCAACAAATCCGTTCTCTTTCATTCTTTTAAAAAAATGCTGAGTCATTCTGGCATTCTCCTCGCTTGATGTCCTGTGGAATGAATCGAACGAAAACCCTAACCTCTCGAACAGTTCCTTATCATATTTATGATAATAATCAACAATTTCCTTTGGGGTTTTGCCAGCCTTCTCCGCATTTACAACAATGGGCGTGCCGTGCTCATCAGTTGCGCATACGAACAAAACATCCTCGCCATTCATCCTTAAAAACCGCGTATATATATCTGCTGGAAGATATGTGCTCCTCAAATGCCCAAGGTGCAAAGGACCGTTTGCATAGGGCAATGCTGCAGTAATCAGGTACCTAACCATATTCTCACTCTCGCGCTTTCATCTTAATTTTCAGCGTGTTTCCTTTAATAATTGCGCGCATGCCTGGAAACTTTTTATCAATCAGTTTGTTTATCTCCGTATCATTCATGCCTTTTTTTCTGAGCGCTCTTATCTCCTCAACTAACTCCTCAATCTCAGAAAAGTGCTCATATATGCAATCTCCCTTAGCTCTGGATAACTGCGCCTCGAATTTGAGCGCGTTTAATCTCTCAGCAAATTGATGCGCAATGATTTCATCTTTTTTTTCAGAGGTTTCATCTGAAGCACTGGTTTCCGCAGGCGAATAGAATGCATCAATCAATTCAGCGGCTGAATCGAATATTTTATGTTCATAATTTTTGTACTTTGACAGGTTGCACACAGCATAATCTGTGGGCGCGCCATCCTTTAAATACATAATGAATGTTCCCTCGCTGCACACTTCTAAAATTGCTTGATGCAGGCATTGCTTTTCGTTATCAGACAGCTCAACCTTCATCGCAGGATTGATTCCAACGCGCGCGAATGCTTCTTCTAGGTATTTTGGGCCAAGCGATACTTGGGACAGCACGCCAGCCATAATTGTGTTTTTTGAGTTTAAGCCCAAGTGTTCAGGTTTTGCATCGAAAGGGGAAATTTTTGCAGGCGGATATTCATACTTTATTCCTTTTCTTATAACCCTGCTTTTCCATTCCTCCTTCCTATACAGCGCAGTAATTATTTCCTTATCATTGCATATTATGATATTTCCTTTGGAGAACAGCTCAAGTATAAGTTTGCGCATCATCTCTCCTGCTCCCACCTCAATCTCAATTATCCTCTCAAAATCGTGCTGCTTGACGCAGGCAATTATTCCATTGGATAACTGCTTTCTTAACAGCATAGAGAAATTTGATGGTGTTTTTGGAGCAGCAATTTCTCTAGAAGTCAATGTAGCGTATTCAGGCAGTTTTATGAGCATCTCATGCTTTCCATTAGCCCCCGCAACATTAATCTTGAACGCATTCTCAGAAATCTGGAACACTTTTTTAATCCTGCAACCGCTCAGCTTCTCATTCATTTCCTTTGCTAAATAATAATACTCTAAGTCGGCAACTTCCATAAGTTTGTTAGGAATATACATTTAAAAAACATTTTTGAGATACTGTTTTGTATGAATAAGATTGTCAAAAAAGATGATATCAGAGCCAAAGAGCAGGCTGAGGAGCTCATAAAAGAGGAAAGGAAGGTCAGCAGCGTTTACTCGTTGATTATGCGTGGGTTTAAAGCAATAGGAGACATTTTCAGCGAGACGGGAATAAAGCGAAACACCCGCAAGAAACTCGATAACATTTATTTCGCATCATCGTCTGAACTGCAGGATATTTATTCAAGCTCAAGAAATCCGCAGGTTAGCAAAATAGTTGCATCATCTCTCAACGATCTTGATCTTGCATACAAAACTTCTCTGCTTGAGCTGGAAAGCATATACGCATCGAACGTAAACCTTGACAGAAAAAAGAAGATGTATGAAAAAGCTGTTATGGACATGCAAAACACGGCAGATGCAATTCTCTCATCTGCTCGCTCTAACATATCAGGCATCAAGAGATTTTAACATCCATCACATACTGGTCCTTCTCAGGAGAGTATGTTCTCACTTTTCGCATTCCAATCACTTTTGCAGGCCTGCCTATTAATTCCAGCACCTTGGATTCCATGCGTTCAATCCCATCTCTGCGGCAGAACAAATATATATGCATAATGCATCCGCTTTTTGCGGCATGGATAACATAGGGAATGAAGTTCACTGCATCTTTTGGCAAGGGCATGATTATTCTGTCAGCCCATCTGTTAAATTTCTCATCTTTCAGAATTTCTTTTACATCGCCTTTAACAGCAATCACTCTGCCAGAAACCTTATTCATTTTTATGTTTTCGATTGCGTATTCGTGACCTAAAGGATTTAGCTCGATTGAATATGCAATAACATTCTTTCGTTTTGCAATTATAATGGGAAAAGGGGCTACGCCCGCAAACAGCGCAAGGATATGTTCCCCATCTTTCACCTGATTTGCTATGCGCAGCCGTTCGTGCGAAAGCCGGGGTGAAAAATAAATCTTTGACACATCTATTTTGAATACGCATCCGTGCTCTTTATGATATGTTATGGTTTTCCTATCCCCAGCAATATGCCTAACCTCTCTTACTCTATACTCTCCATGCACGCAACTCCCCTTAGCAACCACTGTCTTAATATTTTTATGAAGGTTTAGTATCGCTTCCCCAATCTTTTCTTCAAGATTCCTGTACTTTTCAGGCACCTCGATGATTGCAATATCGCCAACAACATCGAATGCTCTCAACCCTTTAATCCCCACCGCTTCAGAAAGTTTTTTCGGAAATATCCTTCTCCTTGAAAATACTGCATTAACTATGCTTCCGTGGGAAATGCGAATGTCCTGGGCAGTTTCAATAAGCGGAATGAATATATACCCATTCTCTTTCTTTATCTCATAATTGTTGTTGATCAGGCCTTTTTCAGCAAGTTGCCTCCTAACACTCTCAGCAAATTTAGGCAAAACTTTTACTGCAAGCATTCTCACACCAGCTCATCAACAGTTCTGTTAATCAATAATGCATCTTTCAATGCTATCGCGCGGCTTTGGTTGAGCTCGCACGGTTTGATGAATCTCCATCCGGCCTTAGGAATCTTCCATGCAATATACACAGATATTCCTGTGTTCTCCTCCCATTCTTTCAATAAATCATACTGATCCTTCTTCAAGCTTAAGCGATCGCTGCTCCAAGCTTTGCATTCAAATGCATAATGCTCATGTTTCTTGAATGCGAGGAGGTCAGGAGCAGTCCTATAAACTCCTGAGCCCGCTGACCTAACAACCATAAACCCTTTCTCAACTAAATAGTTTGCAAGCTCTCTTTCAAACCGAGCGCCTTTCAAATACATATTCTTCCGTTTCATGATTAAATATCCGGTCTAAGGTTTTGTTCAGCATTAACAATCCTCTTGCCAACTATTGATACATCAAACTTTGCATACGTCGGCATATTCAATTCTGAACCTATTGGCACATATGCAGTTTTATTCATTTCATTTACAGCGTATGTTTTTCCATCAATCTCAACATCTTCGCCGCCCAAGGACACATCCGCGAGCACATACATCTCTTTGGAGATGGGCGCATAACTGAAAGAATTCACAGCTTCCGTGATATTAGATGCATTCCCATCATACAAGAACAGCAGTTCCAGCATAGGGGGGGAAAATGACACCTCAACGCTGTTATTTGTTATGCTGCTTAATGCATCTGCGATTTCATCTTCAGTGTATGTGTAATTGCTGTAAAACACAACCTTATTGAACTGTACGGTTTTAACGCCCGGCATTTTTTCCCGCAGCGCTTTGCTCTCCTTGCTTGTAAGGCTCCTGCTCGCATAAACTGTATCATCTCTTATATAATTCATTATTACATTGCGCGCGCCTAATTCAGCAAGCGTATTGTTCAACGCATCTTTTGATTCATCAACGCCTACTCTGTCATGCCAGTAAAAGAACATCCGCACATAATATTTATTGTGCAGTTTTGTTGGAAGCACCTTCAATTCAACAGTGGCTTTCCTAGCTGTTGGCGTGAGCTTAGCGCCAACAATCTTTCCATCAACGAACTGCACGAGCGCCTTGAATGCGATAGAATCTCCTATCTCATAAGGGTTAGTTAGGGTGATTTTGCTCGCAGGAATCTTTGCTTTAATCGTTCCCTGCTGCGTTGAAAATTCAAATTCCTCATCGCTGTGCACAAATGCTTCAAGTTCCATGTGCACGGAAGGGTCCAAGTTAATTATATGCTTAGCGACATAGTAAGTGTCTTCTGGGTCGGAAAGCGCAACAGTGATTCTTGCAGGGTTTGATGCATCAACATACAATGCGGTTCCATCTGCTTGCATCTGCTGCAGGTATTTTTGCGTTTCATTATTTACTTTGCCCAATCTTATCACCGCAGAGTATGAGTCGATAATCAACTCAACATTTCCAACTCCCATGGTGATATTTTGCTCTATGTTTTCGTTTTGGGATTGCGTGATTCCGGAAGGCGCATTGTTTCCTGACTTAAACCATATGCCCATGCTTGACAGCACAAATGTTATTGCCGTGATTATAACTATAGCCCGTATAATTTGCTCTCTTGTAAAGTTAAACTCCATGTGTGAAAATAGGAGAAAAAAGTTTAAAGTGTTTATGTGCTGAAATACGTTGAGGGATTATTATGTCTATTGAAAAAGGCGATTTAGTCAAGTTTGAGTATTCTGCTTATATAAAGAGCAGCGGCCAGATTGTTGATACAACTGATGAGGAAGAGGCCAAAAAAGCAGGCATATACGATCCAAAGAAGTCGTATGGTCCTGCCATAATCACTGTTGGTGAAAATCAGGTTCTGAAAGGCGTTGATGAGATGCTTGTCGGAATGAACGAAAACGATGAAAAAGAGTTTGATGTTGAACCGGAAAAAGGGTTTGGGCAGAGAAATGAAGACCTTGTGCGAATAATCCCGCTCAAACAGTTCAGGCAGGCAGGCATAAATCCAGTTCCAGGCCAAGTAGTGAATATAGATAACACTCATGCTGTTATTAAGGCGGTGAACAGTGGAAGAGTTGTGACGGATTTCAACCATCCTTTAGCGGGAGTTACTCTTAAATATAAGGTAAAAATTCTGAAAGATGCAAAAACGAACGATGAAAAGGTAAATCTTGTATTTGACAAATACAAAGTAAAATGCAGTGCAAAAGTTGAAGGTGATAAGGTCGAAGCAGATTATGGGAGCACGGAGTATAATAACGACAGGGCAAGGGACCTTTCTGCGCTTGGGTTAATTGCGCGTGATATAAAACCTTATGGCATAAAAGCCATCTCCTTTAAAGGGGAGTGGAAGCTCTGATTATTTTATTCTGTCAATTATTATTGCGGGGCATGTTTTTGTGATCCCGCGCATCCTATTTATATTTCTGACATAATTCGAGAGCTCTTTTTGGTTTTTGAACCAGCATTCAATCATAATCATATGGTCTCCGCTTGATATGTGCATGCTTTTAACTGCATCCTCATTTCTTAATTTTTCTATCACTTCAGTGTATCTTTCAGGAGTTGCATCCACTCCTATAACTGCCTTTATTTTAAACCCGATTTTTTTAACATCTATTTCCGCATAATATCCTTTTATTATGCCTGCTTTCTCCATCCTCTCAATTCTCTTCCTAACAGCAGCTTCGCTCACACCCAGCTTCCTCGCAATCTCTGTATTTTTCATTTTCGCATTATTCCTAAGAATATCTAATATTTGCATATCCGAAATTCGAACCATACATATACTATATTCAATAAAATATATATTCTTTTCGCACTAAATACCTATGGTGATTGCATGAATGTAAAAATTGGACATGTTGTTGAAGATTTTGAGACAGACGCATACATAAATGATGAAATTAAGAGAGTAAAACTCTCGGATTACAGGGGCAAGTGGGTTGTTTTGGCTTTCTACCCAGCAGATTTCACATTTGTGTGCCCTACTGAATTAGGCGAGCTTGCTGATCATTATGAGATATTTCAGAAAGAAGGTGCAGAGATTTTAAGCATAAGCACTGATACTGCGTATGTGCATAAAGCTTGGCATGATGATTCGAGCACGATAGGAAAGATACGCTATCCAATGCTTGCCGACCCTTCGGGAAAGATATGCCGGCAGTTTGGAACATACATAGATGAAGAAGGCGTTTCGTTGAGAGCAACTTTCATAATCGATCCGAATTGGGTGCTAAAATCAATTGAAATTCATGACAACAGCATAGGCAGAAGCGCTCATGAAATACTCAGAAAGCTGCAAGCCTCAAAGTATGTTGCAGAGCATAATGGAGAGGTATGCCCTGCGAGTTGGGAGCCCGGAAAAGAAACGCTCAAGCCAGCCTTGGATTTAGTGGGAAAAATATAGGGTGTTTTCATGGCCAAGCGCAATGAAATATACAAATGCAGTGTTTGCGGGAACATTGTTGAAGTGCTTGTTGGCGGTAAAGGCAGGTTGGTGTGTTGCGGGAAAGAAATGGAAATATTGCATGAAAAAACTTCTGAACAAGGATTAGAGAAGCATGTTCCCGTAGTCGAGAAATCAGATGAGGGAATTGTGGTTAAGGTTGGTTCAGTGCCCCATCCTATGGAAGACAATCATTACATTGAGTGGATCGAGGTGTTTACTGATGGAAGGGTATACCGAAAATATTTGCATCCAGGAATTTTACCTGAGGCGTCATTTTCAGTGCAGATAGGTGATGTTAAATTAGTTAGGGAGCATTGCAATGTGCATGGATTGTGGAAAAATAAACCTTAGAAAAATTTATTAACTAGTTTTTTTTTATTATTGCATGAATCCCAAATACAAGAAATTCATGGAATTGCTGAGTGCATTGAAGGGCAGCAACATAAGCAGAGACACGATGCGCAGCATTAAGAAGGATTTTGCAAAAAATTACATTGAAACTCTTCTTGAACCGCCCGCTCGCACAATTTCTTCCATTGAGAAATCCGCAATAATTTTGCTGGATCAGAAGCATTATTCCTCAGAAGCAGTTGATTCAGCAGTGAGTAAGTTGGGGGACATAACTGAGAAAAAGATCATGCGCATCGCAAGAAAATATTCGCTTAGCAAACAAGATATGGCTGTGCTTAGATTGGCATTCCTCGACCCTGAGGATCTTATATGCATTCCTTCTTACATCAAATACGATGTGCCTCCTACCAAATCAAGGTTTCCGATAATCAAGTATTATGGTAAAAGTCTAACTAAAGATATAATAAAAGATATGGATAAGGAGGATGCGCGCACGATATTAAGGATAATACGCAAATCATTGATTCCTTTTCCTAATCATGGTAAGTATGGCACATTTTGCGCATTATCTAAACTAATCTCTCATTCCTTTCTTGAGTTCCACATGGATGTTGTTATAGATGTATTCAAGCCATCTTTGAAAGAAGATGTTAAGCCAAGTTTTAACAAGCCATCTTTGAGTGAAGGGGCAGTTGAGTTAAAAGAAAGCGCTAGCAAGCCATCTTTAAGCGAAGGCACGGTCAAGTTGAAAGATGATGCGCGCTCTTTAGAGGCGAAGCAGAGTGAGGAAGAGAAGAAGGCATATGATGCGATTGCTGAAGTAAACAATTTCTTCAGTGATCCAAAAGAGAGGGAAGATTTTCTTGCTTTTGTTAAGCAGAACAAGCTTGCGCTGGAAAACCATGAGCAGTTATGTGATGTGATATATAAGTTCGCATCTTCACTTCCTTCTGAGAAAACTTCGCATGTTCCTGTGTCAGTACCAAATATTCAAGAAAATGTGTCTACAACCGCTGCCAAGGAGAAGAGTTTTGTAGTTGAGAAGTACAATTTTAAAATTCCTGACAAATACCTGACAGCAGTTGAGAAAGAGCACTCATTAGACAGGGAATTTGTTGAGGATATGATTATATTCCTTGTTGATGGCTTGAGATTGTTCTCAAGAAAACAGGCAGTCGGCAATAAATATTTCCCCTTGAGTGCTGCTGAGAAAAATTTCAAGAGGAACCCGCAATCGAGCAAATCACCTAGTAAAATTAAAAACCAGTTGAAAAAGATGAATGTGATATTAATCATAACTCACAAAAAGGGAGATAATGTAGTGTCGGTTAATCCGCATACAACTGAATACAAATCCAAATCAATGGAAAAATTGGTTGGGTACATATTAAGCGCGTCCAAGAAATTTATGGAGAAAAATTAGCATAGCCCCGTGCGGATTTCCGGTTTTTCATTAAGGGCACGGCGCCCTTCTTTCGAACCGCAGTCTGCAGGTTTCCCCATAAGGGCTGGTTGCCGTGGGTTGCGAAGGGCCGCGCTGGGGGCCATTCGTCCAGAGCCTGCCATCCTTGACCACTAGACGACGGGGCTATATAAGTTCATTTAAGAAGGATAAATTTTTATTTTATTGCTGGCTCTACACCGGAGAGTTTTCTAACTGCATCCATCCATATTCCGAAAGGCCTGCCTAGCATAACGCCCAACGCAAGCGCGCTTGGTATTGCAATTAGCGCTTCTGTTAATGAAGCGCCTGAAACATAGTACATGAATGAACTTATGGGCACCTGGAACATTGCAAGGCCAGCAGTTTCGACAGCGTATTTTTTTGTGAATGAGCTTTGAGTGGTAAGCTTCCATTTCGCAGCCCACCAATTCCTGAACATTCCGTAAGGTCTGTTTATGACAAGCCCGAACCCTGCTGCCATAAGCCTGCTTTTGAGGCATACATCTAACGGCATTCCAGCAATAACTAATTCATTAAACGTATATATGGGCGTGAAGAATGATGTGCCTGCCGCCGAATCTATGAGGTAGTTTTTGAATTCATTAGTTAAAGCTTTTCTTTTTGGTGTAATTTTTTTGAGTATGTGCATTTTGCATTTTAGGTGGGGTTGGAATAAATAGTTTTCGATCAATGCTTGCAAATTATCTCATTTACCTATAAAACAACTGTCCTGCACTCTTTATCATAACTATAATAATTAGGGAATTCATTGATTAATTTGTATCCAAGTTTTTCATAGAATTTCGCTTTCTTATTTCTTTTGTTTGTGTATAAACAAATCTTTCCAAATCCTTATTGAATCAACTTTGGCAATTTGTTTGATATATTTTCTATTCAACTTGATGGTTTTTGGTTGCATGATTTTGTTTCTCTATTATGCTTAAATATTTTGCCAAGCAATATTCTGCCATGCCCAACATTTTCATTATTCATGGTGCGTATGGAAATCCTGGTGAAAATTGGTTTCCCTGGCTCAAATGCGAGCTTGAAAGATTGGGTTGCAGAGTTTTTGTTCCAAAATTTCCAACTCCTGCAAATCAATCACTTCAAAATTGGCTCAAAATTTTTAAGGGTTATGAACAATATCTGAACGAAAATTCTATTATTATTGGTCATAGTTTAGGAGTTGCATTTTTGCTAAACATTCTTGAAATGCAGAACAAACCAATCAAGGCAGCTTTCTTTGTTTCAGGATTTATAGACCTGCTGGAAAATCCTGATTTTGATAACATCAATAAATCTTTCATTAAACCGAACTTTGATTGGTCTAAGATAAGACAAAATTGTAAGAAATTTTATGTGTATCACTCCGATAATGATCCCTATGTTCCTTTAGAGAAAGCATAACATCTTGCAAATAATTTAGGGGTTGATTTAATTCTTGTTAAGAATGCAGGCCATTTTAATGAGAAAGCAGGATATTGCAGATTTGATTTAATCCTTAAAAAAGTTAGGTCTTTGCTTGGTGAGAAAAACGAAAAAATAATAGAATTGAAAGGGGCGAACATGGATATAGATTTAACAACATCTGAAAACAAAATAAGCTGGAAGCAGGACAGGTGCCCTTGGAATATAGCTGAAAAATCTAATGAGCACAAATGCGCCGTAAAGAATGTTTCTGTTTGCAAGTATTTTAGGGGCATAAAGGTTTCAAATGGAAGCGCGGATATTGTTTTATGCGCATATCATGAAGAATCATAACCTTATCTCCTTTTCCAGCCATTCAATATGCTGATGCTTCCTTCTCCAGAACAAATCTTCCCAAACATAATGGAATGCTAATTTTTGGTATGGTTTAAATTTCATAAAAAATTTCAGTATTTTTTCAGCAGGAACTGTTTTCCTATTGAATATCAACCTTGACAATATTTTCTGTTCCCAGGGCGGTATTGTTTCCAGCGCATCATAAAAATAAAAATCCTCAAAAAGCAGGTATTCAATTGATGCAGGCCCAATCCCATATAATTTTAACATCTCTTTTTTAACATCTTCCTTTGCCATTTTCCTAAGCGCAAACTCATCTATTTCATTATTTGCCAACTGCTCAGAGATCCTTTTAAGAAATTTAGCCCTGTACCCAACCTTCAAATCCCTTAACTCCTGCTCATCAGCTTTTGCAATCTCTTCCGGCTCCCAGAATGCAGACATAATTTTCCGGTCAAATTTTACTTTCTTTCCGAACCGTTTAAACAAGTTTTCAAGCATTTGCACTGATCTTCTAACGGTTGCGTTTTGAAGAACTATGTATATCACTAATGTTTCATACAGAGAATTGGCTGCCACTGGCTTCATGCCTTTCCATTTTCTTATAAATTTTCCCAAGAGCCCACTCTTCCCGAACTTTTTATGAAACCCAGAAATATCTGAATCAAAATTAAACCTCCACCTAATTTCTTCAACCAATTCATCAACAAATTTTTTTGATAATTTTTTCTTTGAGTATATGCTTGCTCTAATTTCAGGTTTTCCTATTGTCCCCATATTTTCAAACTTCAACCCTAACACTCTGCCTTTCCAAACCATAGTTATCCAGTATTTTCCTTTTTCCCAGCAGTTATCTGATGACGGGAAATGCGACGGCTTATGAAAGTTAGCATCGAAATTGTAAGGAGGTTTTGGTTTTATTGCAACAGTTGTTTTATTTCTCAATTCCATATTTTTATAAGATCGCGCATAAATATAAATTATGAAAATCGAAAAAAAGATCTGGCCAAAATATTTTGATAAGGTTGTTTCTGGAGATAAGACATTTGAGATTAGGTTAGCAGATTTTGAATGCAAGCCAGTAGATGTTTTAATTTTGCGCGAATGGGATCCTGAAACAAAGAAATATACAGGAAGAGTTATTGAGAAAGAAATAACTTATGTGGCAAAGACCAAGGATATTGCTTTTTGGCCCAAAGATGATGTTGATAAATATGGCTATCAAATAATTGCACTTAAGAGCGCATTCAAAGACCTTGCGCTGAAAAGGAGAAGCATAAGGGCGTATAAACCAGATGATGTTTCTGATGCTGTTATCAATGATATTCTTTCAACTTCGATATTAGCGCCCAGCGCAGGCAATTTGCAGGCATGGGAATTTATTTTGGTAAAGAATGCGGAAAGGAAGAAAAAGATTGCAAGCGCATGTTTTGAACAAGATTTTATTATGGAAGCTCCAATTGTTATTGTTGTATGCGCTAACAGAAAGAAGAGTGGTTCAAAATATGGTAAAAGAGGCGAGGAATTCTATGCAGTTGCAGATGCATGCATAGTTTCTGCATACATTCAGTTAGCTGCTGCTGATAGGGGTTTAGGAAGCGTTTGGGTGGGCGCTTTCAATAACGGCGCGCTTAAAGAAATCCTGAAATTGCCGGATTATGTCGAGCCAGTTGCAGTTCTTCCGTTAGGGTATCCAGCTGAGGAAGGTCATGAGAAGAATAGGATGAGTTTAAATCAAGTTTTGCATAATGAAGAGTTTTGATTATTTGTATGCATCGCTTAACCAACCCATTCAGCCAGCAAACCCTTTACCTTGCTGAAATCAGGGATGGGATTGTTTGTTAGCACTGACAATTCATCAGCATAATATTCTTCAATCTTATTCAATTTAGATATGAACTTTTTCTTATCATATTTTAACCCGTAATATGAGAGTTTTGCATTAACAAGGTCTGGATCAAACTTAATGCCCTTATATTTAACCAGAAAATGCAGGTCATAGACATCTCTTGCCTTATCTCTTGTTAAAATTGCTCTGACTTTCTCTGCGGCAACTTCAGATAAGTTCATGCCCAACACAGCTTTCTGCGGAATCATGTAATAATCCATTCTCAGAATCAGATTTATCGGTTTGAGCAGCAATTTTTCTCTTCTGCTAATTTCTATGTAGACGAATGTTTTTGATAAATGATTAGCGTATAATGGCCCTTTTGCATCGATTCTCAATATCATTGAATTTTTTTTCTCTTTTGTTTTTGATTGACTGATTTCTGAATGCATTCCGAACATGCCCAATCCTCTTCTAACTTTTTCAGCGATGGTCTTCAGTGAGATCTTACCGGTAGAAGTAAAATCCAAATCTTCTGAGAACCTTGGCAGTCCATGGAAGAACCAAAGATATGTGCCCCCTTTGAAAACTAAAGGGAGGTCTGCAATGGAGTAAATTACAGCGCTCTGCACATAATGTTTTTCCTGTTGCCATGGTTTGTTGCCGAACTGTTTTGCAATGCTTATTAGTTCATCACGCGTTAGCATCATAACCACTTCTCTATGATTTTATAAGTTTTTTTTGTGCCTCTAACAGAGGTTTTTTTCATCCGTTCAGCAGTTTTTTTTAGAACTCTTTTGTCTAAGTATTCAATTATTTCCGGCAATATGTTTAGAGGTATCTTTGAGAGATAAATTCCGTCCAAAACCGCTTTCTCGGGAGTTGCCAAAAACACATAACTTTCAGCAAACCTCTTTTTTTCATATCCAAAGAATAGTTTTGGATTGATTTTATAGTATATATATCCATCTATTTTGAAGGTGTTTGCAGGATTGACAGATTCGATTTTTTGCGGTATTTGTTGTATTACTTTGTGCAAGTATAAGGCGCTGTGAATTGATATATAAGATGGCTCTATGAGTTGTGAAGCGATTACAAAATCATTGTCCGTGAACACAATTTTCCTACCGATTCTGTTTGCAAGCCCTTGTTTGCACATTCTGTTCACATATATGCTTAGCACATTTTTTCTGATGCCTAGGAGATTGCTCAGTTCATTTATTCCATAAACCAACTTTCCTGATGATTTGATTCTGTTAAACATATCAACCAATCTCATAACATCACTATTTTTTAACAAATATGTTAAAATATGGTGACAATATTTAAATAATTATGTTTTATGTTTAACGTCCAGCTGAGGAAGGTCATGAGAAAGAGAGGAATGCATTAAGCAGCGTAATGCACAGAAAATTTTATTAACCATCTCTCTTGAATAATTCACATGTTTTTGGTAAGTGAATATGGCGCATTGATTATGCGCAACAGACAGCGTGATCTTAAGATTCGGCCGGCAAGGAGGCGGGGTTTTTTAAGAGTAGGGTTGAAGCGCGAATCAGCTAAGATGCTCAAAAGGATGGACCTATCTACTCTTAATAGGTATTATTTGAACGGCAGGCAACCCCCACAAAAAAAGATTACCCTCGATATAGATGTGTTTAAGTCTGTTCGCATGTTTAAGCACATGCGCAAAAGTTTGGAGGATGACAATCTTCTCTTATTGAAGTGCATTCGTGATTTGCAGCGTGCCGCAGATTTAATGCAGCAAAATGATATCCGCGAAGCGCTTATTATTATAAGGGGCGTTGCTGATTCTGTATCTAATGCAGCAACTTTGCACAAAATTATCGCTCATGAGAAATTGTTGCATGCCATCTCAAAACTTGAAAAAGCAAAGTCTTCTGCATCAAAGTTTGACTATTATTCAAAACTAAACCCAGCTATATCAATTGTTTTAGCATCAATTAGGAGATTCACTGCTCGGCAAGAGATGTTCTCTGGCAAGATAAGGTATGCTTTGGAGAGGGAGATGCATGCGCGATATTTAAGGGACGAATATATTTACCTTTCTATTGTTCGACTTTATCGCGCATTCGAATCGAGGAGCAGATATGCCGTTTTAAATGCATACTTAGCGGATTGCTCGGATATAATGGGCATAAAGAAACTGGTTCGCATGTATTCAGATAATGATTCGCGTTTTTTGGCAGAATTATGCAGTTTAGGCAGGAAGATCAAACGAAGGAAAAATAAGAGATACATTGTCAATCTGCTTAGGAATACATACAAGAATGCTGTTGAATCGCGCAGAGCAGAAGTGCTTCAAAATCTTAATGCTGTTGTTCAATACATGCAAGTAAATAAGCCGTTCTATTTTGCAGATCAACTCATTAGGACGAAGGATGAGTATGCATTTGAGGTTCAATCAGATCTCCTTCTGATGCATAATTGCATCTACAATAGGCAATTTAAGCAATTATTAGGTATTTCCGACAACATACTCTCCTTTTATAAACCGCTTATGCAGCATGTTCATGCGCGCAATCAATAAAACCAGCATCACTTTTTAAGTGCCAACAGCAGTGCGCCTTCCCGCCCGAAGGGCAGTACCAGCAACACCGTGGAAGGGCTTAGCTTCTGTGTTCGGAATGGGAACAGGCGTTTCCCCTTCCCTATGGCCGTTGGCATAGTTTTAAACGAAGTAATCTATAAAAAGCTTATCTTCTAAAAAGTTAGCACAATTAATTCTATGGTGGATTTCTTGGCAGAACTGAGCGTTGAGGAAAAGAATGCAAAGGTCTCTTCTGGTGGTGAGGAGAAGCCTGTTAAGAACGATGCTGGCGCTGAGAAGAAGAATGTGTTTAATGAACTAACTTCTTCCATAAGAGAGAAGCGCAAACTTCTGCTTGAGAAGATTGAAGAGATTAAACGATTAAGAGACCGGTTGAGCAATTTGAACCGCATAAGTGTTCGCGCACTAACGAACAAAAGGAAGCGCCTTGAGTTTAAAGTGTCCACAGAGGCCATAACGTTGGATAAGGAGCGCGCTTTGATGAAACATATTAAAGAGCTTGATAATGAGATTAAACGCGCTCAGGAGAGGGAGGGCGAACGCGCAGAGTTGTTTAAGCAAATTAAATCTCTGGATGCTGAGATTGAACAGCTTAAGAATGAGCTTGATGAAATGAAGCTTAACCTGATTAAACTGCGTGCAGAGCGCAAGAAGAAGCGCGCAGAGGTCCGCAAACGGAAAGAGATGAAGGAAAGGAGGGAGAAGCGCCATCAGGTTAAGAGCGAGGAGTTGGTTGTGAACTTAGAGGATATTGCGATAGTCAAGAAAGAATAATTATTTTTCTGCCTAACTTTATGCATGCCAAAGGCCTTCTTGCTTGATGTTGACTATGTGAAACGTCCAGTTATATCAGGCGATAATGAACTAGAACAAGGTGTTATTCGGCTTGTTTTGAGGTCAAATGGCAAGGTTTTGTTCAGGTATGTTGAATTTGATCCGTATTTTTATTACGATGGCGTTTTCCCTAAGGAATTGGAGGATGTGCCTCAAATTAAATCAATACGCAAAGTAGCGCGCATATTAGGCAATGTGAAAAAACGCATTATTAAAGTAGTTTGTTATAACCCCACAGATGTTCCTAAATTGAGAAGCATCTTTGATAAGTTTGGGAGATGCTATGAAGCTGACATACCTTTTGTTAAGCGGTTTATGATCGACAGTGGCGTTTCAGTTTTCAGCGTTATTAATTACACAAATGAGAATAAAGATTATGTGAAAATCTCCAGTTGTTCTTCAAGCGATTTCAAGCTTAACAGGCTTGCTTTTGATATTGAAACATACAATCCTTATGGAGTTCCAAGACCTGATAAGGATCCAATTATCATACTCTCTTATGCAACTCATAACGCGAAGGGATTTATTACTTATAAGAAAACTGATAATCGGCATGCAGTGGTAGTTGATGATGAGAGGCGTCTCCTAAGCAGGTTTTGCAAACTTATTAGGGATAACAATACTGACATAATATATACATATAATGGATCTGAGTTTGATTTTCCGTACTTGCGTTCTCGCGCCAAGCGCTTACGCACTGATTTTGTTTTAGGCAGAGATAATACTGCGCTTAGATTGCGAAAGAGTGGCATGTATTCAACCGCAAGCATTTCAGGAAGGCTTCATTTAGATGTGTACCACATGTCCAGGTTTCTTGCAATGATCGGCGCTTTGAGAACGAATGTATATACTCTAAGCGAAGTTTACAAAGAAATGTTTGGTTCTGATAAAATATCTGTGCAGAAGCTTGATATTTGGAAGATGTGGGAGAGCGATTCAGAAAGGGATTTGCTGTTCAGGTATGCGCTTTCGGATGCGCAGAGCACTTATGAGCTTGGCGAGCGCCTTCTTCCAATATTCGTTGAGATCTCTCGGATAGCTCATATGCGCTTAGAAGATTCGGTCTCCTCCACTACAGGGCAGTTGGTTGAGGCAGTTTTGCTCAAATCTTCGCATGATAAAGGAATTGTCGCTCCAAACAAACCTAAGGAAACTTTGGTTGCATCGCGCTTTTCTGAATCAATTGAAGGGGCTTATGTAAAGATGCCTTCCCCAGGCATATACAATAATATAGTTGTGTTTGATTTCAGGAGTTTGTATCCCAGCATAATTGTTTCGCACAATATTTCTCCTGAAACCTTGAATTGTGCCTGCTGTTCTGATAATGAAGCGCACATATCCCCTGATGGACATAGATTTTGCGCAAAAAAGAAAGGCCTTATTTCTGATGTGCTTTCTTCATTGCTTAAGCACAGGTATTCGCTGAAGAAGTTGTTGAAATCGCTTGATAAGGATAGCGAGGAGTACAGGTATGCGTATGCGCGGCAGTATGCGTTCAAGATTATAGCCAACTCTTTTTATGGCATGTTGCGGTATGGCCGCGCAAGATGGTATTGCAGGGAATGCGCATCTGCGACAACTGCATGGGAGAGGTATTATATAAAAGATGTGATAGCAAAAGCCGAGAAGGAAGGGTTTAATGTTTTATACAGTGATACAGATTCAATATTCATTCTTCTTGATGGCAAATCAGAGGATGAAGCGATGCATTTCATGAATAAGGTTAACCGTTCGCTTCCCAAAGGCATGGAGTTGGAGCTTGAAGATGTTTACACGCGCGGCGTGTTCGTTGCTAAAAAATCAGGCAAAGCTGGCGCAAAGAAAAAATATGCGTTGTTGAGCAGGGATGGCAGGATAAAGATAAGAGGGTTTGAGCTTGTAAGGAGAGATTGGTCCAACATAGCAAAAGAGACGCAGAAGAAAGTTCTTGAAACCATACTTAGGGAAGGCGATATAAATAAGGCAGTTTCGATTGTGCGCGATGTTATTGAAGAGTTAAAGCACGGCAGAGTTAATAAGGAAGATTTAATAATGCGGACAATCCTGCGCAGGAACCCAAGCGAATACAAATCCAAAGGCCCTGAAGTTGCTGCTGCTATAAAAGGCATTAAGCGCGGCGTGCCTATAAAAGAAGGGTATATGATTAGCTATGTCATTACTAAGGAAGGCAAATCAATTTCAGATAAGGCTGATCTTGCAGAGTATGTTAGCGAAGGTGATTATGATGCGGATTACTATATAAATCATCAGGTGATTCCTGCTGTGGAAAAGATTCTTGGAGAGCTGGGCTATAAGAAGGATCTGCTTAGAACAGGGAAGAGGCAGAAGGGTTTGGGTGATTGGTTATAAAAGCTTATGCCTGTTTTTGCAGTAAGCACCATAACTATTTTAATTTTAACTGAATTAAACATATTACTCTCTGGTGGTATAGCTTGAGCAAGCGAAGAAAATTTAATGTGTTAGATCATGTTTTGGTTCCTAAGCACGAAATAGTGCCTGATTCTGAGGTTGACTCCGTTTTGAAGCAGTTTAAAATTGATTCCAAGAAGCATCTTCCGAAGATATTGAGCACAGATCCTGCGATAAAAGCCATTCGTGCTAAGGAAGGCGATGTGATAAGGATTTACAGAGAAGAGCCCACAGGTAAAGTTATATACTACCGTTTGGTTGTTTAACCCTGAGATGTTGTTGGTGATTACATGAAGAAAGAGCTTATGTCTATATATCTTAAGTCAAATCCTCCTGCGAAGCAGCACATTGATTCATTCAACCGCTTTGTCGAGCATGGCATGCGTGAGGTTGTTCGTTCCATAGATGTGATCGAACCAGGCATAGAGGGTTATTCGTTCAAGCTTGGGAATGTGCGCATTGAACCGCCAACAGTTCAGGAGGCAGATGGCTCAAGAAGATCCATCACTCCTATGGAAGCGAGGATGAGGAACTTAACCTACTCATCTCCCATCTTCCTTGAAATTTTTCCAACCATTAATGGCATAGAGAGGGATATGGAAGAAGTTTTTATAGGGCAGTTGCCCATAATGGTTAAATCCAAACCCTGCCATCTTAATGGTTTGGGCAAGAATGAGCTGCTTGACTTAGGCGAGGATCCCTTGGATCCGGGCGGGTATTTCATTGTGAATGGCACTGAGAAGATTTTTGTCAGTTTAGAAGATTTGGTTCCAAACCGCAAGATAGTCAGCATGGATAAAGTGAAAGGCGTTGTGAATGCAAAAGTGTTTTCAACAAGGTTTGGGTTTAGGGCAAGGTGCAGCATAGATAGGACAAAGGATGGCAAGCTTCAGCTGTCATTTCCTGCTGCGCCCCCATCAGTATCAGTCATACCCTTTTTGCGCATACTTGGATTGAAGACTGACAAAGAGATTTTGAATGCGTTTTCAGATGATGTTGCCATAAGGTCTGAAATTTTGTACAATTTGGAGATAGATGCGAGCAAAACCTATTAAGATGCATTGGATTATGTGGGTAGAAAAGCAGCTCCTGGCCAAGCGAAAGAATTTAGGCTTAAGCGCGCTGAAATACTTGTGGACACATACTTGCTTCCTCACCTAGGCACTGATCCTGAGTCCCGCATAGCTAAGGCGTATTACTTAGCAGGCATGATTGAGCGAACAATCTATGTTGCGAACAAAAAGATTGTTGAGGACGATAGGGATCATTATATGAACAAACGTATAAAACTTGCTGGGGAATTGATGCAGGAGCTGTTTAGGTATGCATTCCATTTCTTGATTAAAGATGTAACATATCAATTGGAGCGCAGTGTTGCTAGGGGCAGGCGCATTTCTGCGCATACAGCGATTCGGCCAGATGCGTTCACTGATAGGATTAGGTATGCGCTTGCGACGGGCAACTGGATTGCAGGGCAGACAGGTGTATCTCAAATGTTGGACCGCACGAATTTCTTCTCCACAAACTCGCACATGCGCAGGTTAATCTCTCCTTTGAGCAGGTCTCACCCGCATTTCAAGGCGCGCGATCTCCATGGAACTCAGTGGGGAAAGGTATGCATTGCTGAGACTCCTGAAGGCCCCTCATGTTCTCTTGTAAAGAATTTCGCGCTTATGACTGAGGTGTCTCTCCCAACATCTGCTGCTGATGACGGCAAGATAATACGCTTTCTTAGGGAGAGCAAGGTTGCAGAGTAGAAGGTGAAATGATGTCGAAATCAAAACAAACCAGGAGCCAATCCAAAAGGGTGGTTGTATATCTCAATGGCATTTATTTAGGCTTTCATGATAATGGAGATGAGCTGGTTAAATCGATACTTGAAAAGAGAAGCATTCGCGAGCTCACCCCAAACTTAAACATTTCTTACAACAAGAAAACCGGAGAAGTTCATTTAAACACTACTGGAGGCCGCCTTAGGAGGCCCTACATAGTTGTTAAGAATGGCAAGCCTCTTTTAACCGAAGAACACCTTGAAAAGCTTAAGAGCGGTGAAATCACATGGGATGATTTGGTTGCAGAGGGCGTTATCGATTATTTAGATAGCGAGGAAGAGGATTCTCTTTCATATATTGCGATGGATGAATCCGAGCTCACTTCGGATCACACGCATCTTGAGATAAATCCTGCAAGCATAACAGGCGCAATCGTATCTACGATTCCATACCCAGATCATAACTCGTCACCTAGATTAACTATGGCTGCTTCTATGATGAAGCAATCTTTAGGTTTGTATGCAGTTAATTTCAACTACCGGCTTGATTCGCGCGCTCACATATTATTCTATCCGCAGGTTCCTCTAGTTCAAAGCGCATCATACAGCGCGTTGAATTATGATAAGAGGCCTGCAGGCCAGAATTTCGTTGTTGCTGTTATGAGTTACTATGGATACAACATGAGCGATGCGGTTGTTGTGAACAAGAATTCTGTTGAACGCGCTCTTTCGCGATCAGTTTTCTATAAAACCTATGAAACTGAGGAGCGCAGGTATCCTGGCGGTCAGAAGGACAAGTTAATGGTTCCCAACCCAAACATAATGGGCTACCGAGAAGAAGAGTTGTATCGCAATCTTGATGAGGACGGCATTATAATGCCCGAGGTGGAAGTTAAGCCGCGCGATGTGCTGATAGGCAAGGTATCGCCTCCCCGTTTTATGGAAGAGGTTGCCACTTTTGGCATTACTGAGGAGAAACGAAGGGAGAACTCTGTAACTGCAAAAGGTGGTGATTATGCTACTGTGGACAGTGTGATGCTTACAGAGAGTTTAGCAGGCAACAAGTTAGTTAAAGTAAAATTAAGGTCTCTTAAAGTGCCTGAGGTAGGCGATAAGTTCGCTTCCAGGCATGGCCAGAAAGGCGTAATAAGCTATATCGCTCCGCAGGAGGATTTGCCCTTCACGAAGAGCGGTGTCGTGCCTGATTTAATAATTAATCCCCACGCTATCCCAAGCCGTATGACTGCAGGCCATATACTTGAGATGCTTGGCGGCAAGGCATCTGCATTAGATGGCGAGTATGTTGATTCCACGATGTTTTCTGGAACTCCTGAGGACGAGCTCCGCGCAGTTTTGAAGAAATATGGGTTTGAGGAAGGCGGCGAAGAGGTTCTGTATGATGGGATTACTGGGGAGAAGTATAAAGCAACAATCTTCATAGGCGTTATATATTATCAGAGGCTTCATCATCTTGTATCCAACAAGATGCATGTTAGAAGCAGGGGTCCTGTGCAACTGCTTACTCATCAGCCGACGGAGGGCAAGGCAAGAGAAGGCGGATTGAGATTTGGTGAGATGGAGCGGGATTGTTTAATTGGTTATGGCGCATCGCAGTTGATTAAGGATAGGTTGCTTGAAGAGAGTGATAAGACCATTGTCAGGGTATGCGCGGACTGCGGTTCGCTTGGCGTGTATGATTACTCAAAGCGCAGAGAATATTGCCCAATTTGCAAAGGCACTCGCATGGATGAGATTGAGATGAGTTATGCATTCAAGTTATTGCTCGATGAGATTAAGTCTCTTAATGTATTCCCGCGTTTGAGAACGGGTGATAAGAGGTAGGTGTTAGTATGGTTCAAGTTACTGAGAAAAAGATAAGAAGCATTAAGTTTTCAGTCTTCTCCCCGGAAATGATCCGCAAGATGTCTGTCATCAAGGTGACAGTTCCAGATACATATAATGAAGATGGTTATCCTATTGACGGCGGTCTTATGGATCAGCATATGGGAGTGATTGACCCAGGATTAAGGTGTAAGACTTGCGGTGGCAGCGTTCACACTTGTCCAGGCCATTTTGGTCATATTGATTTGGTTCGCCCTGTTTTGCACTCAGAGTTTGCTGGAGTTGTTGCAAGCCTTCTTAAAGCAACATGTTCATCATGTTCTAGAGCGTTGTTCAAGAAAAAGAGCAAAAAGGTTGGTGAAATCGAGAAGATGCTTACTGAAGAAGAAATGATTTCTGCGATGAAGAAGGTGAAGAAATGCCCTCATTGCGGAGCAAAACAGGAGGAGATAAAGTTTGAGAAACCCACAACTATTATGGAGGGCAAGCGTGTTTTACTTCCTATTGAGATGCGTGAAAGGTTATCTAAGATTCCTGATGAGGATCTTGAGCTGATAGGCATTGATCCCAAGAGTGCAAGACCTGAGTGGATGGTGTTGACTGCATTACTTATTCCTCCGGTACAGATGAGGCCGTCCATAATTTTGGAAACAGGGCAACGCAGTGAAGATGATATAACTCATAAATTAGTTGATATAATTAGGATTAATCAGCGTTTAGATGCAAACCTTAATGCCGGCGCTCCGCAGTTAATTATCGAGGATTTATGGGAATTGTTGCAGTATCATGTCACTACTTATTTCAATAATGAGAGTGCCAACATTCCGCCTGCGAGGCATAGGTCTGGCAGAGCCCTTAAAACGCTGTCGCAGAGGCTTAAAGGAAAAGAGGGCAGGTTTAGGTATAACCTCTCAGGCAAGAGGGTTAATTTTTCCTCAAGGACGGTTGTATCTCCCGACCCCAATATAAGCATTGATGAAGTTGGCGTTCCTTCAGCTGTTGCTGAAGAGTTGATGGTTCCTATTTATGTGACTCCGTGGAACATTGAGACCTGCAAAGAGTTAATGAAGCGCAAAGAATTTCCAAAAGTGTTGTACATCACAAGCCCTGATGGAAGGCGCAGGCGCCTCATAGAAAGCAATCTTGATGAATTGCTTGAACTGGTTGATGTGGGTTGGGTTTTAGAGCGCCAGCTTAAAGATGGCGATCCAGTGATATTCAACCGCCAGCCTTCCCTTCATCGCATTTCTATGATGTGCCATAAGGTAAAAGTTCTTCCTGGAAAAACATTCAGGTTGCATGTTGCCGTATGTCCTCCGTATAATGCGGATTTTGATGGTGATGAAATGAATCTTCATGTTCCGCAGGCATTTGAAGCGATGGCGGAGGCTGAGGAATTGATGCTTGTCAGCAAGCAAATAATCTCTCCGCGGCATGGCAAAGCAATCATTCAGCCGAATGAGGATCACCTAACAGGCGCATATCTGCTAACGCGCAAGAGCGTTAAACTAACGAGAAAAGATGCAATGAAACTGCTTGGCGCAGTAGGGATATTTGAGTTGCCTAAACCAAATTCAAAAGGCATGTATGCTGGTAAGGATGTGTTCTCGATGCTGCTTCCGAAGGATTTCAACATAGAGTATAGGACAAAGTTGTGCAAAGAGGTGAACGATTGCAGCAAATCAAAATGTCCTTATGATGGTTATGTTATAATTAAAAATGGAGTGCTCAAGCATGGAGTTATGGAGAAAAAGGGGTTGGCGGGTCTCGTTATTGAAAAGCTGTTTAATGAATACGGCAGTGAAGTTGCAAGAGATTTTATAGATAGGATTACATTAATGTCTGTGTATGCAATCACTCATTTTGGATTCTCTGTTGGCGTGAACAACTATAGGCTTGATTCAAAAGCAAAATCTAAGATAGACGAGATTAGGACCAAGGCCATAAAAGAGGTTGAGACGCTTATAGTTAAGTACAACAACAAGACGCTTGCAAGGTTGCCCGGCAAAACATTGCTTGAAACATTAGAGGAAAAAGTAATGGTTCTTTTGGGCAAAGCGAGGGATTCGACGGGTATTGTGTTGAGAGAGCATTTTGGGAATGATAATTCATCCATAGTAATGGCTGATATTGGTTCTCGCGGTTCCATGTTGAATGCCATACAAATGTCTGCATTTTTAGGGCAGCAGGCTGTTAGGGGGAAGAGAGTTAAGAGAGGATACAAGGGCAGAGTTCTACCGCATTTCAAGGGTAGGGATCTGGGCGCGTATGCCCGCGGTTTTGTCGGCAGATCGTTTATGGATGGGTTGACTCCAACAGAATACTTCTTCCATGCTGCTGGCGGAAGAGAATCCATTGTCAATACTGCCATAAGAACTGCAAGGTCTGGTTATATGCAGAGAAGGTTAATCAACGCGCTGCAGGATTTATATGTTGATTATGATAAGACTGTTAAAGATGCTGATGGGAGCATAGTTCAGCCGTTGTATGGCGGTGATGGAAAGGATCCCATGAAAGTAGGGATAAAGAAAGAGAAGGTGTGATGATGGTGAATATTAAACGCAGTCCGATAGTAGATACGGGAGAAGCGGTTGGCATTGTAGCTGCTCAATCGCTTGGTGAACCTGGCACGCAGATGACTATGCGTACATTCCACTATGCTGGCGTTGCTGAGCATGTTCCGCTGGGTTTGCCTAGGTTGATAGAGATTGTTGATGCTCGCCGCGACATCTCAAAATCTTTGATGGACATTTACTTGACGAAGGAGTATTCAAAAGATAAAAAGAAAGTTGAGAAGATTGCAAAGGGCATTGAACAGCTTACCTTAGGCAAAGTTGCCAAGATTGTTGAGGATTTTGAGAATAAATCCATACGGATCATTGTTGATGTGAAATACCTTGAATCCAGGAATTTGACATTCAGAGAGCTTGTCAAAAAAATCAGCAAGTTCTTGAATGGGTCTGCTCGCGTTCGCACTAAGTCGGGCAAGTACATATTGATTACTGCGAAGACCTCTTATGTGCAGTTGAGGAAAATGTCCATGAAGCTTAAATCCCTTCATTTGTTTGGTATAAAGGGTCTTTCGAAGGCAACTGTTGCAAAGGATGATGCATCTAAGGAATATTTCATAAGAGTCGGCGGTTCGAACATAAGTGAACTGAAGAAGATGGAGGAAATAGATTTCTCTCGATTATATACGAATAGCATAAGGGATATAGAGAAACATTTTGGCATTGAAGCTGCGCGCAGCGCGATTGTGAAGGAGATAAAGCAGGTTATGGATTTGCAAGGCTTGGCTGTTGATGTAAGGCATGTTATGCTTATAGCGGATGCGATGTGTTCAAGAGGTTATGTAGAGCCGGTTGGCAGGCATGGGTTGAGCGGTAAGAAAGAGAGCATCCTTGCCCGCGCCGCGTTTGAGGAGACGATAAAACATCTTGTTAATGCATCTATAAAAGGCGAGGAAGACAAGTTGAACGGCGTCACAGAAAATATTATAATAGGTCAGACTATTAAATTAGGGACCGGAAAAGTTAAACTTGTGATGAGGTGATATGATGGATGTTCAAAAATCTATAAGAATGGCAGTAGATACGGGGAGAGTTTTGCTTGGCAAGAACGAGTGCATGCGTTCTGTTCGGTCTGGGAAAAGCAAGATTGTCTTGTTCTCTTCTAATATACCTTTTGATCTGAAGGTTGCGATATCCAAACATGCTAAAATGGGCGGCATTCCGATGTATGAGTTTGCTGGAACTTCGAAAGAATTGGGTTCCGTGTGCGGCAAGCCGTATCCAGTTTCTGTTATGTCGGTGCTTGAAGAAGGGGATTCGGATATATTATCTTTAGTTTCTTCCAACCCGTCTAAGTGATGAAGGTGAGTTAGTGCATAAATTATCCAATGATGAAATATACTGCATGACTCTTTTTTCCAATATAACTGGCGTATCCCCCGATTACTGCTTGCTTAACGAAGACGGCGTGGCTTTTTTGGTTCCCAAAGGAATGATGGGCAGGTCAATAGGCAAGGCGGGATCTAATGTGAAGAAGTTGAGAGGAAAGATTGGCAGGAGCGTGTATGTATTTGAGAGCACTTCTTCTGCGGAAGATTTCATAAAAAAATCGCTGAATGTGGATGCTCCTATGACTCAGGAGCATGAAAGAAATAATAAAAAGGTTATCTATGTTAAATTAAACGCCTCTGATAAATACTCAATGAGAAGGGGCGCTGTGTTGACATTTGCCAAAGAGTTTTTTAAGAAACTTTTCGGCAAGGAGATGAAGATTCAGATAAGGTGATTGGTTGGCAAGAGGAGAATATGCTGCAAGGCTTATGAAGAAGAAGCATAAAAGGCGCAAATATAAAAAGAAATCCCTGAGCGTGATGAGGCACAGAGAAAGGTACGATGCGCTTGAAGGCGCGCCTATGGGCGACGGCATCGTTCTTGAGAAGCGCGCTATTGAGCAGAAGCAGCCGCACTCAGGGTTGATTAAATGCGTAAGGGTTCAGCTGAGGAAGAACGGCAGGGTTGTGACTGCTCATGTGCCTCGCGACAAAGCTATAAGCCAAATTGATGAGCATGATTTGGTGAGAGTTGTTGGGCTTGGGGGTTCTCAAAAAGGCCAGATGGGTTCAATTTCTGGTGTTAGATTCAAGGTCATTGCTGTTAACGGCATATCTTTAGAAGAGCTCAGAAAAGGCAAGAAGCAAAAAACTAAGAGGTAGATATTTTGGCAGATATTAAGTTGTTTGGCAAATATAGTTGGGATGATGTATCTGTGAATGATAAGGGTTTGGTGAATTATGTTTCTGTGCAGCCAGTGCATTTTCCCCATTCTTTTGGCAGGCATGCGAGGAAGCAGTTCAGCAAGATTAAGGTGAATATTGTTGAGAGGCTTGTCAATAAGCTCATGCGCGGCGGCACGGGTGAAAAATTGTCTGGCAAAGTTATAAGAACTCACGGTCAATTGCAGGGCAAGAAGACAGTCGCTATCAAGATTGTTGAAGATGCTTTTGATATAATCAGCAAACGCACAAAATCCAATCCCATACAAGTTTTAGTGGATGCAGTCAAAAACTCTGCGCCTCGCGAGGATATCACAAGGGTTCAATTTGGAGGCGTGTCATACCAAGTTGCTGTTGATGTATCTGCATCTCGTAGGGTTGATATGGCGTTGCGCAACATTGCTCTTGCTACGATAATGCAATCTTTTGCGAAGAAGAAGACTATGGCGGAGGCATTGGCTGATGAGTTGATTCTTGCAGGCAAGGGTGATGCTAACAGCTATGCGATTAAGAAGAGAGATGATGTAGAGAGGATTGCTCGCGGCGCAAGATAGTTTTTCATATTTCTCTTTTATGCAGGGGTTAGGTAAATATGGCAAGGAAAGAATATATGGCATCAGAGGTTCAGAAATTAATGTCCGATGTTGAGCATATACGCAACATCGCTATTGTGGCTCATGTAGACCATGGCAAAACGACGCTCACGGATAGCTTGGTTGCTCGCGCAGGTCTTATGAGCAAGGAGCTTGCTGGAGAGCAGAGAGTAATGGATTTTGATGAGATTGAGCAGAAGAGAGGAATTACGATTAAATCCGCATACATTTCATTAGGATTCACTTATGAGGGAAATGATTATTTGGTTAATCTGATTGATACGCCGGGCCATGTTGATTTCGGCGGTCATGTTACAAGAGCTATGCGCGCGGTTGATGGCGTTGTTTTGGTGGTGGATGCGGTTGAAGGCGTAATGCCTCAAACGGAAACTGTGCTTAGGCAGGCAATGAAAGAGAGGTCAAGACCTGTGCTGTTCATAAACAAAGTTGATCGGCTTATTAATGAGCTTCAGCTTGATGCTGAGCAGATGCAGGAGCGCTTGGTTAAGATAATTACGAAAGTTAATAAACTCATAAGCCAAAATGCTCCCGCAGAATTTAAGGAATCATGGCAGGTAAAGGTTGATAAGGGCAATGTGGCGTTTGGGTCGGCGTTTCACAAATGGGCAATCAGTTTTTCATCTATGCAGAGGTTGAATATTAATTTTAAGGACATATACAACTACTGCAAGGAGGAGAAGAATAAGGAGCTTTCTGAGAAGGCAGGGTTGGATGAAGTTGTTCTTGAAATGGTTATTAAGCACTTGCCCACGCCTCTTGAAGCGCAGAAGTATAGGATTGGATCGATTTGGCATGGTGAGAGAGATACTGACGCGTTCAAGTGGATGCGCGACTGCGACCCGAATGGGAAACTCATCGCAGTTGTGTTTGGAGTTGCAATCGATCCTCATGCAGGCGAGGTTGCAATATGCAGGGTTTTCAGCGGCACTGTCAAGAAAAGCGTAGAAGTATATCAAATATCTAAGAAGGAGAAGGGCAGAATACAGCAGGTTAGCATATATATGGGTCCTGATAGGGTTAATGTTGACAATGTGCCTGCGGGGAACATAGTTGCAATGGTTGGTTTGAAGGATTTGTATGTTGGAGAGACATTAAGCGAAGTTGAGATAGAACCATTTGATCAAATTAAGCATTATTCGCAGCCGGTAGTTACTAAATCTATTGAAGCTAAGAATCCAAAGGATTTGGTTAAGTTGATTGATGTTTTGAGGGGCATTGCTAAGGAGGACCCAACATTTAAAGTTGAATTGAATATGGATACAGGTGAGCACTTAATGTATGGCATGGGCGATTTGCATTTAGAGATCATAGAGACAAAGATACAGAATGAGAAAGGCATTCCTATTATGACCTCTCCGCCGATTGTTGTGTATAAAGAGTGCATCACTAAGAAGGTTGGGCCTATTGAAGGCAAGTCGCCGAACAAGCATTCTAAATTCCAAGTTGTTGTTGAGCCGCTTGAGGAAAGCGTGCACAAGGCGATTGAAGAAGGTCTTATACCTGAGGGCAAAGTGAGAGGAAAAACTGTGCAGGAGCTTTTGATGGAGCATGGCATGAGCAGGGATGAAGCTAAGAACGCGAAGGATATTTTTGGCGGCAATGTATTCCTCGATATGACTAAAGGAGTTCAGTATATGCATGAGGTTATGGAACTCTTGATTCAGGGATTTGAAGAAGCAATGGCGCAAGGTCCGCTTGCGAAGGAAAAAGTTACTGGCGTTAAGGTATCTGTGATAGATGCATCTATACACGAAGATCCAGTCCACCGAGGCCCTGCGCAAATCATACCTGCAATAAAACGTCCCATTTATGCAGCATTGCTTCAAGCGGGCATAACTTTGCTTGAGCCAAAGCAAAAGTTGTTTGTGCAGCTGCCGCAGGAGTATATGAGCAGCGTGATTAACAGCGTTCAAGGAAAGAGAGGGCAAATACTGAATATTGATCAGGAGGAAGATTTAGTTACCATAAATGCTAAGGTTCCTGTTTCGGAGATGTTCGGTTTCGCTAATGTTCTAAGGGGAACCACTCAGGGTCGTGCTGTATGGTACTATGAATACTACGGGTATGAGAAACTTCCTAAAGAGCTTCAGGATAAAGTTGTCAGGCAGATAAGAAAGAGGAAGGGAGAGCCTGAAGAGCCCCCCAACCCAAGCTTCTTTATGGATTAATTTTATTTTTTCAGTTTTTAGAATTCTATCTGCGCGCCGAGGAAAGGCCTTGGAAGGTTTATATCGCTGGGCACTGGCCAGTGCATGTTGGGTTGCGGCAGGCTTCTAATTATCCCTATATTTATATCCCTGCTGATTTTTAGAATGGGAATAATTGTATCTGGCGCAGGATCCAGCGTAAGCGGGTCGGATAAATCTATTATGTCCTGCCTTGGCAGATACACTTTGCTTACTCGTGCTTCAAACTTGAATGAATAAAGCTGTCCTGCATTTCCATAAAGAACTGCGCGTTCGCTTCCTGCATGCATCCTGCTGTTCAATAGGTATAATCTTGCAGTTTTCAACACCTCTTCATCGCTAATTTTGAGATTTAATCCGAACAGAGAGCCCTTTTTATCTTTAGCCATTATCCTTTCAATATGGTGCGGGTTATGCGTTGAACTGCGCGCGAGAGGTTCCACCAGCGGACTGAAAACAAGCGCGACGCCCGCAAAAAGTGCTGCAAAATTCTTTTTTACAGAGCGGCGCATCCTCCTAAACTTAGTTAATCGTTTCATATTTCTATTATGCATTCAAACAATAATAATTGAACCAAAAAATTTCTGTCATAATTCTTTTTTAAACAATCGGATTTCCACGCATAATATTATATAATAAAAAATACCTTTTTTAAAACAAATTTTCGCATTTATAATATCTTGCAATCATCTCTTTTTTGGAAATTTTATGAAAAATACCCCTTCATCACCTTCTATTATTATGGGTTCCCTATGCGCTGCAGCAGCAACATTTACTTCAAACACGCCCTCTCCAAGCACTTTAATGTCCGCATCAGTATCATTTTTTGTTGGCGCATTGCGCTTAATCTTCACAGCTTTAGCCTTAAACATAAATGTATTCCCGTTGCATACTTTGCAAGATTTTAATTTGCTAAGTTCATCGCTAGAGTACTCTTTGCCGCACTTCATGCATTTGTGATACACAACCAACATCAATCACCTTTAAGCCCTGCCATTAAGTTAATCTTCTCTTGATCGTTTTTTATAGTTTTTATAAGTTTTGCTGGGCCGATAACTGTTAATCCGCTAGTTTTTCCCCCCAATAATTTTATTATGGCATTCTTCCAACTTTCCGTTTGCATTCCCAAGCTTGATATTTCTATGCCAGTAAATTTGCTGTCAACAATTTGCATCGTCTTTTCTATGAGCAATCGCTCTTCATTTGGGTCGAGTTTTTCTTCAAGAACTATGATATATCCTTTCCTTATAACACTTAGAAGGTATTTTACGCGCGCACTGCTCTCCATGCTGCTGAGCGCCTTTGATGATACGAATTCCATTTTTATGTTCGCCATCATTTCACCTTTTAAGAGATGATTCTGTATAACTGCTCTATGTTGTCTCCTTTCTTTGCCGATAATGCAACGAGCCTGTACTGAGGGAAAGCTTCCTTAATTTTTTCAACATTAGCACCAGGCAGGTCAGTTTTGTTAGCAACTAATATAACTGGTATGTTCCTTGCTTCAAGATTTCCCAATATCGTTATGTTGACCTGCGTGTATGGGTCCTGCGTTGAATCCATCACAACCAGTGCTGCATCAACATTCTCAAGCCATTTTATTGCCTCTATTATTCCTTTCGTTGCTTCTTTAGCTCTTGCGCGCGCTTCATCTTTTTTTATTCCATACCTGAGGAATTCCTTATAATCCACTTTTGTTGCTATCCCGGGCATGTCGAGCAGGTTCATGGACAGCTTGCGTCCATTAACATGCATATTTACCTTTTCTTTTTTTTGCACAACTCTTGTTTCGTGCGGCACTTCAGACACTGCACCGAGCGGTTCTCCGAGCCAATCAACGCATATTTTGTTTGCAAGCGTAGTCTTCCCTGCGTTCGGCGCTCCGTACAACCCTAAGCTGACATCTTTTTTCTTGCCAAACATGCCGTTAATTATATTCATTAGCCACGAAAACATAATTATCACTTTTAGTTATTATTTTAATTCTGAACTTTTATAAATAATGTGATTTGGCGTGCGGATAGATCGAATCGATGGGCCCGCCCCGAGATTCGTGTTTTTTTCAATTTTCAAAAAACATATCGAACGGGGGATCTCTACCTTGTAAGGGTAGCGTCTTAACCACTCGACTACGGGCCCGAATATGGGATTTTATAAATTAGAAAATTATTTAAATGGCATGCAATCCAAGAAGTACATGCTTTCAGAGACTATTTGCAATAAACTTGTGATGGACGAGGAATTCAACCATACTGTAAAGCATACCGCCATCGCTGAGAGAGACCATATAGCGCAATCATCTGCAAAGAGAAAGGCTGTCCTTAACCGTGCATATCATAATCTTCATGGGTCAGCGTTTGAGTTGTCAGTTTTGTTCTCTCCAAGGGCTGCCAAGAAGCCATCATCAATTGGAGAATTTCTTGTTACATTGCTAAGCATCTCGCGATTGGGAAAGGTTTATTTGGGAAATATGCTCAATCTTATGAATACTATGAAGTCAAAATCCCCTTTTAAGCGCATAGATAAATTGAAGATAGGGTTGATGAATACGATTGAATTGCTTGATGATATAGACGGCAAAGTTCAAAAGTCGCTCGAAGATTATCTACAGGGCAGGTTTTTAGATGATAAGTCAAAAATATCAAAGTATAGCAAGAGTATGCTCAAAGTTAGAAGATCATATTACAAAGTTAAATTTAAGATAAAACTTCTCAATGATTGTTTTGATTTTTCATCTATTGAATACAGAACATACGCGCCTTTGATGCAGTTTGTGCGCTTTCATGCAAATCCCTCATCTATTTCCATGCCAAACTCTGTTGTTCTGGATGCGGTTGCGAATAAGCCAAAATCAAAGCGCAAGGAAGCGGTTGATAAGGAGAACACTGCGTTTATACTTAAGCATGGCCTCCCCAGAAAACTTGCTGTGAGAAAACGGAAGCCTGTTTCAGCAAAAATATAAAAAAGAGGGAGTTTATCTCCCGTAGTTCTTCATCTTAGCTTTATACACGTATCCGTCTTTTCCAACGTAATACAAAAATCCGGGTTCTTTGCTTATTTTTTCAGTTCCAATCTTTTTCTTTCTGCCTCTCTTGTTATGCCTCATTGGAACAGCCCAAACATATCCATCTCTACCAACATAATAGAGATAGCCATCTTCCCTTTTTATCTTCTCATGACCTATCTTACGTCCCATTAAAACACCTCCATAGATGTATACAATCCTATTCAGAACAAATATTTATATTACTATCGTCGGAGAAAGAAAGCATAATATTTTAATTGAATATATTTATCCTATGAGGCTTTTGGTTGCATTGCTCTTATTTGCGTCGATAATCGCGGCGAATTCTTCAGGAGTTCAATATCTCGAAGTGCCTGCAGTGGGCGATCTTGATTCAGGAACGATGATAAACATCTCAGTTAAAGGAGTCAGCGGTTCCGGAATTACGTATGTCTCGACTTCTCCATATGCTGGGCAGGAGTTTCAGCAATCAATCAACGAGGTTGTTGCATACATATCTTCTAAGCGCAATTTAGCAGGCATGGATTTCCTTGTGTCAACTGATGCTTCGGGATATGCGAGCCTGCTCGATGGTCCAAGCGCAGGAGTCGCGATGGGGATCATAATAAAGAGTTTATCTGAAAACAAGGATATTTCGCATGATATAACGATTACAGGGGGATTAGATAGGAATGGTTATGTGATTCCAGTCGGCGCGCTTGCGCAGAAGGCTGAAGTTGCATCTCAAAACGGCAAGAAGATGCTGATGGTTAGGATAGCCTCAGTTGATGACCGCATACGGTTGGATAAAATAAGCAAGGAGCTTAATTTTCCTGTAGTTGAGTATGATAGTTTTGATGATGCATACAACACTTTCACTGCAACTGATTCAAGTTATAACACTAATCTTAACTACCAGATTTCTAATGCAAACATAAGTTCTCTGCAGATGCGCGAGCCAGATCCTATGTTCTCATATGCGGTTGAGCAATTGCTGAATGATCTTGATTATGAACTGTTGCTCGCGAAGGGCGCATATCCTGATGCATACAATTACCTGGATTCGAAGCGCAGGCTTGCGCGTGATCTGCAGAGCAAGGGGTACTCGTACAGCGCCGGCAACGAAGCATTCCTTGCGCTTTATAAAGCCCGCGTACTCAACTCTAACTTATCGAATTACGAACTGATTAAGTTGGAAGAGCGCGTTTGGGACTGCATCGAAAGCGCGCGCGGAAAGGTTATGAACGCTTCATCGTTTTCAGCATACCTTAATTCTGAACTTAGGTTGTATTGGGCAGAGGATGAGATGCAGAAGGTAAATGAGTCAATTTCTGGGGAGATGTCTTTGTCTCATAGAATGCTGGCAATTGAGAGCATAGCCCGCGCGCATGAATGGTGCAAACTCTCCTATGCAATCGCAGGGTTTAATGACCATTTTGTTTTCAACAAATCGCTTTTGGAGAAGTATGATGAAGATCTGCTGATGCATTATTATGCTAATTCGGAACCAAACGAGCATTTGGAAAAAGCAATGCGCGCATACGAAGAGGGATATTATGGAGCGTCGTTGATGGAGATCATTTTTTATGAGGGCGGTGAAAATCTTACATATGACAGCGATTTAACAAACTATTCATCTGAGAGCGATTGGTCAAAGATGATGCAAGCGCATTCAGATTATTTAGGCATTAATTCTGATTACGGTCCTGATGCCAAGTTAAGCATGTTGAGAACTGCATATTTTTATGATCTGCACGCGCGCAAATTAGTTAATGAAAGCATTGGCTCTGCTTCGAGCGATTTGGTTGAGCCAAAAGAGAAATACGTGTTTGGCGCAGATTCTGTTGAGAACAAGATAGAGTTCATATTATTAATTTTAATATCAATATTTATTCCGTTTGCGATGCTATTGAATTCGTTGAGGAGGGGATTGTGATTGGATAAAGAGAATCAGATTATTGCATTCAAAAGCTTGTCTTCTATGATAATTTCTCTTCTCTCGGTAGTTGGGATAATATTTACATTGCTTGTGTATTTTATAGTATCCCCATCAATATCATCGCTTGAACAATCTTCATCTTCTTTGCTGAACTCCATGGTTGTGCTAAGCAATGCTGCATCATACAATGCAAAAGCAGTTAGTGATATCTCTGAGACGAATCTTATGTTGTTGTCGAGCATGGAGCATAATGTTAATAACACATACCTCGCAGTTAAGTCATCGAGACAATCTATAAATGAGATTGCAAAAGTTACCAATATGGATTTAGATGATCAAACGATCAATTTGAAGCAGGCGGAGGATGAGCTTGCAGAACTGCTGATCGAAATAAGCGATAAGAAACAATCTCTCAGCATGTCATCTTATGAATCGCCGTTTGCTAACAATAATTTGAGCGTGCAGATTCTTAAAACAGCCAATGAATTCACGCTATCAATTTCCTCGCTTGATGTAATGTTTAAAGGAATGACTGTTATTCTAATAATCCTATTCCTTTCTATGATCTTGCTTTCCATAGAGGATATTATTCTTTGATGTTTCGCAATCTATTCTCCGTATTTTTCAACCCTTCCTGCATACGCCATCGTTATGTTCAATGCTAACTCTCCATTAAAAATTCCCAATTCTCCTTTTCTGCATTCAACCTCGCAGAATTTTTTAATTCCATAGTCCCTTGCATCTACATTAGAAACGAGGAAAGGCACGGGCTCAAATGAGTGCGATTTTCTCACGGTTGGAGTAGAATGGTCTCCTGTGGCAACTATTACTGCATCTGCGCTGAGCAATCTCCCTACCATGCGATCGATTTTCTTAATCATGTGCATGCGTTTTTTAACGCTTCCATCATGCCCTGCGTTGTCCATTCCTTTAACATGCAAATATACAAAATCATACTTATCCAGCATTTTCAATGAAGCATCCGCCTTTGCATTAAGGTCTGATTCGTATGTGCCGGTAGCGCCTTTTACATTTATAACATCCATTCCAATATATCTTGCAATGCCTTTGTATAGCGCAGCGCCAGCAACGCAGCACGCTTTCATGCCATACTTATTTTTGAACGGCTCAACTTTTTTCATCTTACCTGCGCCGCGAAGAAGCAATATGTTTGCTGGATTATCTCGGTTTTTGTTCAAAGGATGCGATTTCAGTATTTTATGCACTTTTGCGGTGTATTTGTTGATTGCTCGAACAATTTTTGCATTTTCTTTGTTTATGCTGGGCTGCGCAACCTGCACTCCAGTTGCATGAGGGTCGGTGTCCTCAACATTTGCGCTCAATCCATTCCCGCGCACGATGAGTGCGCCGCGGTGCTCAACGCTGTTTTTAAATATGAATTGCATTCCATCAATCTCAATATTGCTTATCGCTTTTGCGAGCTCGGATGCCGCATTAGTATCTATTCTTCCTGCCCTTCGATCTATGACATTAAAGCTGTTATCAACAGTTGCAAAATTTGCCCTGAAAGCAACATCGTTTTCACTTACCTCCATGCCTATGCCAAGCGCTTCCAGAGGTCCCCTTCCAGGATAGTATGTTTTGGGCGGATACCCAAGTATATTAAGTTGTGATGTATCGCTTCCAGGTATAACTCCCATTTTTATAGGATGCATCAGCCCGTACGCCCCTTTTCGCGCCAGCGAATCCAGGTTTGGCGTAGGAGTGATTTCCCATTCAGTTTTTCCATCGTTAACAGGCAGGCCGCCAATCCCATCCAACATGATGAACAATATCTTCCTCCTGCCCATGTTCTCACTTACACATTTTCCGCTTGAGTGCATTCATGAGTTCGTTCGTTACAGTATCCATTTGTGCAGTCCTCATCAACATTGCAGTAACCTGTTTTTGGAACACACCTTTTTGTTTGCAGGTTGCAAAACTCCCATTTGTTGCAGTCGCCTTCATCGTTGCAGAACCCTTTCTTTACTTTGCAAGTGTTCTTTTTTGTATCGCAGTATTCCCAATCATCGCAATCTGCATCGATGTTGCACCTGCCTTCAATCGGCTCGCAGATGTTGGATTTTTCATCGCACAGTTCCCATGCATTGCAGTCGAAATCATCAGAGCATTTACCGGGCTGCGGTTTGCATGTGTGGGTTTCATCATCGCAGTACTCCCATGAATTCTTGCAGAACTCGTTTGAGTCGCAGTATCCTGCTTTTGTTTTACATTCCCCCAAAACTGTGTCGCACACCTGCCAATTCTCGCAATCTGCATCTGATGAACAGAACCCTTCATTAAATTCGCACTTATGCGTCTTCACATTGCATTTGTATTTCTGCACATCTCCGCAATCTGCGCTTCTCGCGCAGTATCCGGGTCTCGGCTTGCACACTCCTTTTTCACCGCAGAACTGCCATGTTGCGCATTTGCTGTCATCAGTGCATGTTTTAGTGGCTCCTGCGCCCGTGCATCCTGAAGCAAGCATAAACAAAAAAACTGTGCCAAATACCAATGCAACATAACCATATTTCTTCATAAATTCTCACCTTGGTACGCTCCGTTATATCCTTCTTTTGCTTCCTCAACCAATTGTATGAATACCATCTGCCCAACTTTGCCATTCTTCTTGAGCTTCAGACCGTGCTCGTTATAAACAACCAGCAGGGATTCCCCGCGCCCTTCATATCCAGGATCCCATACAGCGCTCTCAAGGCTTGCTCCGCATCTAAGCAATGATGATCGCGGCAGGACCCATGCCACTGCATCTTTTGGAATGCATACTATTTCATTATACCTTATTTTGTACGCGCCTTTCTTTAAATGCGCATATCCATTTTCATCAAAACCAATCTCCTTTGCATCGCTTATCTTGCGTTCGCGGTTGTCATAATCAATTCTGCCATCATCCGCAAACTCAAATATTTTAGAGACAGTTAGATCGACTCCTGCAGGTTGAAACTGCCCTTCGCCCAAAAACCCCCTAATAACATTCTTTTCTATCAGCTTATGCTTTGGCAATGCCATATTTACTCCTCCATCCACCTTTTATAAAATACATAAAAGACTGATAATAATAAAAGAGTGATGATTATTGCAACTCCAAAGATTGTGTAGTCATCTCCCACAGTTACAGTGCTTTTGTATGGCTTGTATCCAGCTCTTCTTACTTCGAGGTTGTAAGTGCCTTTCTTTGGAGGGGTAATTTCCACTTCTCCGTATACATTCCTGTAATTGAGCGTTCCAAAAACGATGTTCGCATGATCAAGCAGCGCACCATTTTCATCTTTTATTATGATTTTGAATGATGACCCGTAGCCAACATTCGAAGGCGCTTCAACAATCATGTTTTTCGCAGTATTTTTTTTGATTACTGCGACCGAGCTGTAAGGCTCTAGCTCAAACCCATCCTCGCTTGCGACCCTGCACAAAATCTCTGATTCCCCCAAAGGTATTTCCGATGATGGAATTCTTGCTATATATGATCCGTCTTTGAGTTCTGCCTCAATCCATCTTCCGGAACTTCCCATAACCTGCACGCTGTTTATTTTTGTGTCTGCATATGCATCAACCTCAACTTCAAGCACATCTATCCCTGACACATCTTCATTTTGAGATGGAAATATGATGTTGCAGGACGATGTTGATAGCGCTGCAAGCGTTCCATTTTTTGAGACAAAATAAATCATGCTGCCTTTTTTGTATGCGTCTGATTTGATTGGCAATCCGGTTTCATACACCCAATTGATGTTTCCATTCCTATCCATTCCATAAAATGTTCCGCTATCCGTAATTGCGTAAATTCCATTCGGCGTTATAATAGGCCTTGCTGCAATTTCACTATCAACTTCAGCGTGCCATTTCTCTTTGCCGTCGAATCCCAAGGAGTATAGTTTCCCGCCAGCAGTGCAAATGAGTATGTCATCTCCATCTATAACTATGTCCGAACTCACTGAACTTCCATCAATAGTATTTCTCACCCAACTTATGCTCTTTGATGATTGCTGAGATACAGCATACACTTTCCCATCAAAACTGCCTATGAATATCTTTCCTTTGCTCAACGCTGGTGATGATTTCCAAAATATGCTCTTGTATTTGGTCTCTTCAACAACCTGCCCGCTTGATGCCGATAGGAATTTCACATATCCATTATCGCAGACCGCAAATATTCGATCCCCTACAAGCAGAGGCGTTGCCTGCGAAACGCATCCGTTTGCAGTCCACATCACCTTCCCGCTGTTTACATTTAACGCAACTATCCCATTGCTTGTGGGCAGGTATAGATTGTTTGATATTGCAAGCGGGTCATTCAGCACAGAACCGCTTATGTTTACTGTTTTTACAACAGATTTTGTTGAACTGCTGACTATGTATGCAGTCCCTTCCTTTGAAACTGCCACGATGAACGATCCTGCTTTAACAGGTTTGAGCAATCTTCCTTTGAGTTGAATGCTCCAGATAGTTTTCCCATCTTGCATCTGCAGTTTTGATAATGAGTCCATCGCGCTTAAATATATGTAATTGGAATCCACCAATATGCCGCCAGTTACATCTGCGTTGTAATAAGATGACCATTTAACCCTGTCTGCGAATGCGCATGATGAAAAAATAAGCAATGCGATTATGAAGTGCTTACTCAGAGAGAAGCGCATCGTGCACCCCCTGCTTGACTTCTTTGATCACATCCTTGCAATCTTTCCCGCTGCATGTCACGCCCATGCTTATGCATGTGCCGAGAACCTGGCACACAGCGTTTTTGAGCGATGGGGTGTTGAGCGCATCCATTTTCATTTTAGCAATTTTTACCACGCTTTCCATTTTAATGTCCCCCGCGCTGGATTCCCTGTTGCCTGCGCCTTTCTCAATCCCTAACTCTTTCTTTATAAGAGCGCTGACAGGAGGCGACCCAACTTCAATCTCGAATTCTTTTGTGGACGGGTCAACAATAACTTTCACCGGCACCTGTATGCCTGCGAAATCCTTTGTCTTCTCGTTTATTGCAGCAATCACCTGGCCGATGTTAATGCCAGTTGGCCCCAACGCCGGACCCAACGGCGGGCCGGCAGAAGCCTTTCCTCCCGAAACCAATGCGCTTATAGTCAGTTTAGCCATCTGAACTCTCCTCCGCTTTTTGATGTATTTTTAACCATGATAATTTAGTTGTTATGGGTATTGGAACTGTTACTTCGAGCAGTTCAATTGTTGCCTCCTCTTTCTCCAAATCAATCTTAACCACCTTTGCTCTATCCCCTTTGAAAGGCCCATTTATAACTTCAACAATATCTCCTTTGCTTATGCTGAATATCTGCGGCTTCGCCTCGACCATTTTCTTAATCTCTTCAGCGCTGATTTCCCCAGGCAACACGCCTTTCACATTCGGCACTTGGAATGCGATTCTCCGCGCAACCGTCTCATCATCTGCCTCTATCAATATATACCCCTTGAATCCTTCCAAAACTAATATTGAGTATACAGATATTCCCAACTTGCGAATGCGGTTTTTGAGCAGGTCCGCGATGATTTTCTCTTGCCCTGCAGTTACTCTCAATGCATAATATCCCATTCGACCACCAACTATAACAGAGAAAATATGAAACTTATGATGAACCCCAGCAATCCGATAGCGAATGCTGATATGGATACAATCCTAAACATTCGCTCAAATTCAGAGTATGCAGGCTTTTTTGCAACTTTCATGACTCTTTTTGACTGGTTTATGAAATCCACCACAAATCTTACCAATCCGGCCACCTCTATATGGAATCTAAGTCAATGTTGAGCTCCTCAATCTTTTTCATCTCAAGCTTGTATTCAGGGAACTCTGCACCAGCTATTAGCACAAGAACCTTTATTATATTCTTAGGCAGTTCCTCATCAACCCTTGCACCCCAGATGATGTGTGAATCTTTTGCAATTCTGTTTGATACTTCAGTAACCATTAATTCTGCTTCGCGCAATGTCATATCTGCGCCCCCAATTACATTCACAAGCGCGCGGTCGGAGTCTTTGATGTCTGCATCAAGCAGCGGCGAGTTGAGCGCGGCTTCAATCGCATGTTTAGCGCGCTCGTTCGGTTTTGCATCTATGGCTGATTCGCCAGTGCCGATCACTGCATACCCTCCGTTAGATAGAGTTGTTTTTATATCCGCAAAGTCGAGATTCACGAGCCCTGCCTTTGTTATGAGCTCAGTTATGCCTTTAGATGCGCCTGCAAGCACCTCATCAGACAGCCTGAACGCAGTGTTAAGCGGAAGGTCGGGCGCAATTGTGAGCAGTTTATCATTAGGGATTACTATCGTCGTGTCGGCTTTTTTCTTAAGCCTGTTCAACCCTTCCAAAGCATTCTTCCTCCTTGCTCTTCCTTCGGAATAGAAAGGGAGAGTGACCACGCCTACAGTGAGCGCTCCGAGGCTCTTAGCTGTCTCTGCAATTACATGCGCAGACCCTGTGCCCGTGCCTCCTCCAAGCCCGCATGTGACAAACACCATTGATGCTCCTTCAAGCGCTTTCTCTATATCAGAAATGTTTTCTTTAGCGGCAGCCTCCCCTACTTCAGGGTTGCTTCCGGCTCCCATTCCTTTTGTGATTTTCTTTCCTATAAGAATTTTTTTATCTGATTTGATTTTGAGAAGGTGCTGCACATCTGTATTCACCCCGACCAACTCAGCTCCGTGAATGCCCATCTGCCTGAGCCTGTTGATAGTATTGCATCCGCTCCCCCCAGTTCCAACAACGCAGATTTTTGGTTTTGTTTCGTTAAGGAATTGTATTAGCTCATCATCCTCGCTGTTTATATTCAGCTCTTCAGCAATGTTTTCTTCCATACGAAGAATTAAGTTTGTCAACTTTTTTAAAGTTATATTGCAAATACTCATTTATGAATAACAAAGCGAAGAAAATAATAAGCGACATAAAGAACCTTAAAGTGCAGGGCGCGCGCAACATAGCAAAAGCCGCTGTTGAGGCGATGGTGCTTGAATCAGATTCATTCAGAGGGAATGACCGCAATGCGTATTTTTCGAGAATGCTTGTAACTGCTGATGCGATTGCATCAGCGCGTCCGACTGAACCTATGCTGAGAAATTATTTAAAGTTCATAATCTCGCGCATAGCTAGCGATGAGTATTCATCAGTAGATGAGATGAAGGAACAGTTAAGAACATTGAGAAAAACATTGCTCGCAGAGATGAAGGAGAAGTTCATCATGCTTGTAGATTATGGAGCAGCATTAGTAGGAAACGGCGGCAGATACTTTACTCATTGCCACAGCTCTACAGTAGTATCCATATTCAAGCAGGCATATGACGATGGCAAGGAGTTTTCAGTGGTTGTTGGCGAGACGCGCCCGAAATTCCAAGGAGTTAAAACTGCGAAAGAATTGTCGTCGCATGGAATACCGACGACTTTGATCGTTGACAGCGCAGCACAGGTTTACATGAAGAACTGCAATGCAGTATTCGTTGGCGCGGATGCTATAACTGCATCAGGCAATCTAATAAACAAGATTGGAACCTCAGCAATTGCGCATTTTGCGTATGAATACGACATCCCATTCTATTCCGCGGCAGAACTGCACAAGTTTAATATGCTGACGCGATGGGGCGTGCAGGAGGTTATTGAAGAGCGCGATCCATCAGAAGTTTTATCGGGCAAGAAACCGCGCAATCTATCTATAAGAAACCCTGCGTTTGATCTTACATTATCCAGATATATCACAGCATACATCACTGAGAAGGGCATAGTGCCTCCGCAGTCGATAATGCTGCTTTCAAGGTGATTGATTGAATATGGACGACAAGGCAAGAGAGCACATAAAGGTTTCATACAAGGTCAAGATATTTGATATAGGGGCAGGATTACCTATAGTTGTTCTCAATGAATCCGAGGCGCGGCAACGCGACCTATTCCTTAACGACCGCGTAGAGATAATTCGCAAAGATAAAGTGCTTTCAGCAATCGTAGACACTTCATCAACTCTTGTTAAGGAAGGCGAGGTTGGGGTGTTCATCGAGATTGCCGACCAGCTTAAGCTAAATCCCGGTGATAAAGTTTACATAATGCCTTTGAGAAAGCCTGCGTCAATTGAGTACATAAAAAAGAAGCTTGACGGAGGCGAGCTGAAATCAAGTGAAATAGATACAATAATCAAAGACCTCATGGCAAACAAGCTGAGCGAGGCAGAGCTTGCAGTGTTTGTTGCAGGCGTATATACGAGGGGATTCAACGCGGAGGAGACAGTTTCGCTGACATATTCTATAATGAACTCAGGAGATACTTTAGATTTAGGCGTGCATCCCATAGTTGATAAGCATTGCATAGGCGGCGTTGCAGGCAACCGCACAACAATGATTGTTGTGCCTATACTCGCTGCAGCAGGCGCGTATATGCCAAAAACTTCTTCGCGCGCGATCACATCTGCGGCAGGAACTGCTGATACGATGGAAACATTATGCGATGTTAATTTCTCAATAGAAGAAATCCGCAACATTGTTTTAAAGACACATGGATGCGTTGTATGGGGCGGGGGAGCGCACCTTGCTCCTGCAGATGACAAGCTAATAAGGATACGGTATCCTTTCAGGCTTGACCCGCGCGGCATGCTCCTCGCAAGCATAATGGCTAAGAAGAAGGCGGCGGGATCAGAGTATGCTGTAATAGATATACCGGTGGGCAGAGGCGCAAAAATGGAGGATCCTGCAAAAGCTAAACAGCTTGCGAAGGATTTCATCGATATAGGAACTCGCGTTGGAATCAAGACGCGCGTGTTTGTTACCGAAGGAAGCGACCCGATAGGGTACGGAGTGGGTCCGGCATTGGAATGCAAAGATGTGATAGAAGTTTTGCAGGGAGGCGGACCGCAAGATCTTTTAAACAAAGGATGCATGCTTGCAGGTTCTCTGCTTGAATCTGCAGGTTTAGTTGAGAAAGGCAATGGGTTTGACAGCGCAATAGGTATTGTGAAATCTGGGAAAGCGTTCAACAAGTTAAGAGAAATTGTTGAGGCGCAGGGCGGAAGCCCTAACCTAAGCATTGATAATCTTCCCATAGGGCAGTATAAGGGTGAATTGTATGCAGAGCGGTCGGGAAGGGTTGAGTATGTTTGCAACAAAAAGATATCACGCATTGCGCGGGCTGCAGGATCTCCGAAGGTTAAGGGCGCAGGCATAATTCTGAAAGTTGAGCATGGCGATAAGATAAAGAAAGGAGATGTTATATTGGAGATTTATTCAGACAGCGAATCAAAATTATCATACGCGCTTCAGGTTGCTGAGGAGATAAAGCCGATAGAATTGCAGAGGATTGTTTTGAACACATATGACAAAAACGCATTTTAATCATTTATTGCGCTAAATATTTCCTATGCGCAAGCTTAAGTTGAGGTTGATAAGCGCTGAGAGAGAGAGGGAGCTTTCTCACGATCTTGCATGCGCGCGCATGCATATTCCCGCTGAGAAGTATGCAATGTACTGCGCAGTTATCTCAATTGCGTTTGCCGCAGCAGCGTTGTATGTTATGGGCGCGTTTGTTCAGTTTGAGCAAGAATATGGCGCGCTATTATTCATTTTGCTTGCGTTGATTGCATACCTTGGTTTGCTCAGGATACCTAAACTCTTTGCAAAAAACATCGCGCTTAAGATTGAAACTGAACTGCCTGTTCAACTGCGTTCAATCTCGACAGAGCTTGCGATAGGAGTTCCCTTCGATAAGGCGCTCGAATCAATCTCTCAATACGGAGATGAGTCCAGCCGGGTTTTTGCATCAATAACTAAAAATATACAGAATGGGATGAGCCCAGCCGATGCATTCGATGAAATTCGAAACAGCGTGGCATCCCGCATGTTAGATAAGGCCCTATCTCATTTAATGTTCCTATATCGGTATGGGTATGAAGAGAGCGGATTGGGCAAGCTTGTTGATGAGATAAGCGCAGAGCATAAATCGAGAATGAAAGAATATGCTTCGAGAAGTTCTGTAATGGGCGTTATGCTTATTGCTTTGAGTTCTGTTGTTCCAGCTTTAGCAACAACTTACATATTAGTGGGCTCATCATTTATGGATGTGTCTCTTACGCCTCTGATGATATACTTTATATATATCATTGCGCTTCCTGCACTGATTTTGCTGATGCTGCTCGCAATGCGCGCGCTGTCACCTATATCATCAAAACGCGGCAGCGAGTTCATGTCTGAAGATGAATTGGCTAAATTTACAATATTTCTCAGCAAATATGGGATAAACATGCCTGCGCGCAGGTTTCTTGCGTACTTATCGCTTTTTTCACTAGCGCTCGCGATGTTGATGTTTATTATAACGCAATCTATATTTTCATTCATAATTATTCTGTCCCCTCTTGTGCTGTATGGGATATTTCTATATATAGATGATATGAGGATTTCCGGAATGGAAGATTATATGCCTGATGCGTTATTCTACGCAGCGTCACTGCACAACTTTGGCATGGAGAAAGTCATAAGAGAGATTGCTAATGCTAATTACGGTGAACTGTCGAGAGAGTGTAGAAGGGCGCACAGGCAGGTTAACGCAGGGTTCTCAGTTCGCGTTGCGTTGCAGTCAATCATAGATCTCAACAGGTCTCCTGTGATAGAGAGGGGGATATCTCTTCTTATGAAAATCCATGAGGTGGGCGCCTCGCTCGAAGATGCGCTCAAAAAAACTGCGGAAGACATTCATGATATGTTTCTTCTTCTTAAAGAGCGGAGCAGCGTGCTCTCAATGCAAAAATATAATTTGATGGTTGCATGTTTTCTTGTTCCGCTCATATTCGGTGCGGTGCTATCACTCGTCTCGTCGCTCGACCTCTCGTACATAGAATCTTTGCTTGCGGTTTCTTCAAGCAGGTCTCTGCTTCCAGCGGTTGAGCTGTCTATAAATATATATCTCGCAGAGTTCGCCTTGTTGGCAAGCCTGTTTATGGCGGATTATTCGGGCTCATGGAAACGGTTCATGCTGTACTTCATATTCCTGCTTCCGTTGATGTTCATTCTATACTACGCCGCGCAGACACTTCTGTAATCCGTTTATATGTGATGAAGTTTTATGAAAATGCCGTAATATATATTTAATGATATAAATTAAACTTAACAAATATATTTAATCTTTAAAAAGGTTATCTCGCAATCTCTAACACTGCTTCGGAGCGGGGCTAAGCCATAGTCTCTTCCGATGTTGAAAAATGAGGTGAAGGAATGAAAAGTCTGAACACGAAGAAAATTGTGGCTCTTGCTGCAGGCGCGGCCTTGTTAGGCGGTGCTTTGCTGGGAGCCGGCTCCGTGACGTTTGGCAATACGGAGCTTGTGAACGCCAACGGAATGCCTTTGGCAAAGGTTGTGGTTGGTGCTGCTGCGAAAGCTAGTGACGGAGTGGCTGCTGCGAACATTGCGGCTGTGTTGGGCAACCGCGCATTTAAGCAGAGTGAAGTGACTGCGACGCCTACGGGTTTGGATGGCTTGTCATGCGAAGCTGCCGGCGAGGCAGGCGTGTGCGAAGTGTTGAGCAAATCCGTAACGCTTGAGTTGGAATCACCTGCGGGAACGATCCCAGCTGGCGCGTATGCGATGGAAATGCTTATCGATGACTATATTGATGAGGACATGAAGGACAGGTCCCAAGACACAATTACTGCAACGCCTGACCCATTCAACTCAGGAACGAGTTCCGCGACGATTAACGCAATTAAGGTGACCGGAAGTGATTTCACTCCGCTTGCCGACTATGTTCCAAAGGACACGCAGGCAGGCGCTGAGTATGAAGAGGAGCAGTATTTGTATGCTAAGTCCGATGGAGTCGCATTCAACAATGATGATGGCGACTTTAGGTCATCCAACACAAAGGTTGCGTATGAGATTGTGTTTGGAACGGACGGTATCCCCGTATGCCAGGACTCTGTTGGGGGTGATTGGGCATACTGTGTGAACTCATCGCACAGCGACTACAACACAGACAAGGCAACTGAGAACCACAGGGTTAAGGTTAAGTACCTTGGCGAAGAGTGGATCATCTCTGATATGGAACAGCCTAACGGTGGAAGTGGTTCAAGCGCGACTGAAGGCGGCAAGATAAAGCTTGCGAAAGAGAGCGCGTACTCTCCTAAGTTGCAGATCGGTGAATCGCTTGATTTGGGCGACGGCAACACTTTGGTGCTCGGTGACCTTAAGCCAGCGTCCGGTAGTCAGTCAAGCGACCTTGCGATTTTCTCAGTGAAGAACTCTGCAGGTGAGGAGATTGCGAACAAGGTTGTGTCTGCAGGTTCAACAACAGAGATCCAGGCAGGCGACAACACATACAGGGTTCGCGTGTACCAGGTAGCTCCAGGTTATACCTTGACTGAGAAATGGGCGGAAGTTGCTGTGTTCTCCAATGAGTTGACGCTTGAGAGCGGCAAGAAGATAGATGATGAGACAAACAAGAAATGGAAGGTCAAGTTGATTTGGAAGGACCTTGATGACTCAAGCCCGAAGGCCGACAGGTTGCACAAGATCCAGCTGTTCTCTACTGAGAACAAGAACCTGAACACCGGCGACTCAGTTGATGTGTTGCCAGACCCGACAAGGTGGAGGTTCACTTTCACAGGTTTGGATCTTCAGGATTCCGACTATGTTGATGTGCAGTTTGCCTTGGAGGGTGCGAGCTCATACAGGTTCAACCACAACTCTACATCCTCGAACCACGATGGCACTGAGGACTATGAGGCGGGAACTTCTGGAAGCACGAACGACAAAGTGATTGTCGTGTCAGCGAGCGAGAAGATCTTCAAGTTCCAGGATGGAAACAGCGAGGAGATTACAACCGATGAGTTTGTCTACTGCCCGACAGTGTACAACTACACCGCGACAGATGACGCATCATGGACTGGCAACCAAACAGTTTTGGTTGAGGTTGGCGGCGACTATGTGCCTGTTAAGAACGCAGACACTAATGGCTTGAGGACTGAGCCGGCGACTGATGCTTGGAAGGTAAACTACAACTTCGGCGGTGCGGAGTACCCGATGTGGTTTGAGATCGGTGAGTGGAACACGACCAACAACGATTTGAACGGTTCAGGAACTTTGTCTGCTGCGAACAGCAACTTCCTTGTGTTGATAAACATCGGTGAAGACGCTGGCAACAACGACGCAGACTGGCTGTCAATTAGAGCAGTTGAAAAAACTGATGAGAGCGCAGGCACTGCTCCTTCAGGTGGTGCATGGGACCTCGAGTTTGACTTCTCTGGCGAGACAGATGGTTCTGAAGAGGACTATGTGATTTACAGGGCGGACCTGTCAAATGACATCAGCTCTTCTACGAGGACCAATTTTGCGAACTCGAGCACGCAGATAGATGAGACCAGGTACTACACGCACAGGGGCAGTTATGTGGACACTGGCGACACCGGAACCACATCTTACACAGTCTACTTAGCGAAGGACGTGGGCAACCTGCAGTTCATCTTTGAGTCGGTTGGTGAAGGCACGACCGAGGGCACGGTTACCACCTACTCTGATTTGGTTGAGGGCGACTCAATCGATCTGAGCGACGGCTCGACATTGACTGTTAAATCAATCGATGTTGAGACAGGCGGTGTAACCTGCGCAGATGCGACTGTGACTGGTCTTGAGGGAGTTAGCTGCGAATTGAGCGTAGCTGATGCAGCTAACCTTGGTGAGAGACAGGATGTGCCGACCGATCTCGTAGTGCTTGACAGTGATGCGGCGAGCGCTGAGACGGTGATTGCTGTTGGTGGTCCTGCGGTCAACACTGTCACAGAGGCAATCCTCAGCGGAACTGATGTTGCGCTCGAGGCGCCTGGTGATGTGGTTGTCCAAGAAGTTGAGACTGGCAAGATTGTCGTTGCCGGTTACTCTGCTGAGGACACAATGACTGCAGCGCAGCAGTTCATCAGCCAGTTGACTGGCTAATTTTTTCTTTTTTATTTTACTTTTCTAGGATTCGCGCTAATTCTTGTGCATTAACTATTGGCTTATTAATCTTGTTTTGGTCGTCAACCAACCTAGGGCATGCAGTATTGATAAACGCATCCACGCCCGTAAAATTATATAGGGTATTAAAATCAAATGTGTTTCCAACAATTATAACCCCTCTTTTCCCCTGTTTTTCCACCAGTTTTAACACATTTATCGCCACATCCATATTATACTGCCCCAATTTTGTGCTTACCAGTATTCCGTATGTTTTTGCATCGAGCGCTTTTGCAATGCTCATTCTTCTCTGCTTTTGCACTCGTTGTATATCTTCCGTAATCCATTTCACCTGCCTTGAAAACGGATTGATCCATAGTGTTGGCAGCGAATAATTCTCATCCACCACGCCAGGCGCAAGCGCATGAAATGTTCCTCCCCCAAAATAGATAAGGCAATCTATATCATTTCTTATTCTGTTCAATGCAGTGATATCGCAACCAAGCACCTGCGCGCGGTACGGGCATCTTCCGCTTCCTTCAGAGATATGAACTGTTTTGCCATGCTTCTCAAATTCATTCTTAATTTCATCAATCTGCTTCGCATGGCTAATGTTAGTTATAAGTCCGATATTTTTATGCTGTTCCAATCCTTTTTCAATGGCTTTATTTATCAATTCCTCAATTCCATCTATGCGCTCGAACAATGGCACATATTCAACTTCTATGCTATCAACATCGCAGAATTTCGCATGGCCGAAATGCACAATCTTGCTGCACCCAAGCATTTTTGCTTCATGAATGGGAATCTCGCAGGCGCCGTAGCAGGGCTCTGCTGATACAAACACTTCATAACCTTCCGATTCATACTGTTTAACATATTCAACTGCCCTGCTTTTAAGGCCTTCCGGCAATTGTATGAGCACGCGCTTTCTTTCATTCTCTGCTGGCATGGAAGAATAAAGAATGCATTATATTTATATATTCTTTCACTGGCTTTCACCCATCTTTCTTAGAAACTTCAACATAAGTTTTTTTTCAGCAGATGCCACATGTTTTCTTGTCCTCTCGATTGCATCGGGATTAACTGATATGCTTGTTATCCCAAATTCCACCAATTTCTCGGCAAACTCTGGGTGCACGCTCGGCGCCTGCCCGCAGATTGATACTGTGATTCCGTTCCTGTTCGCGCCTTTTATCGTTTGCTCGATTGCTTTGAGAACCGCAGGATTCCTTTCATCAAACTCTTCGGCCATGCGCGCGTTGTCCCTGTCAATGCCCAACACTAACTGCGTCAAATCGTTGCTGCCTATGGATACGCCATCTACATGCTTTGATATTTCATCTATCATCAACACTGCTGAAGGGACTTCCACCATCGCCCACAATTTAAAATTGCCTGATCGTTTCAACCCAATCTCTCTCAGAATGCTGTTAACAATCTTCAACTCATCGATAGTGCGAACGAACGGAACCATAACCCAAACATTTTTGAGTCCGTATTTCTCTCTTACTTTTTTGATTGCCCTAAGCTCCATCTTGAACACTTCAGGGTCATGCACATACCTTGCGCACCCTCTGTATCCTATCATAGGGTTGTTTTCTTGAGGTTCGTATTCCTTGCCTCCTATGAGCGATCTGTATTCATTCGTTTTAAAATCAGTTGTTCTGTATACAACAGGCCTAGGGTAGAACGCTGCGCCAATTCTTCGCACTCCCTCCGCAAGCTTGTTCATGAATTCTTCTTGCCTGCTCTCTTCTATGATCTTGCGCGGATGCACGCCGATATCAGCAATCATGAATTCAGCACGCAGAAGCCCAACTCCATCAACATCTTTTGCAGCAGATTTTTCGGCAAGCGCTGGCTCAGCAAGGTTTACATATATTTTTGTGCCTGTTGGCACAGTCATCTGTATTGAGCTTAGAGCAGAAGGAGACTCTTTAAGTATCTTCATCCCTATATCTACTGCACCCTCATACACTATGCCGTGGTCAGCATCAACTGTTATGATTTCTCCTTCATGCAATGTTTTTGTTGCATTCCCTGTCCCAACTATACAAGGTATTCCAAGTTCTCTGCTCACGATGGCTGCATGGCTAGTTATTCCTCCCTCATCAGTCACTATTGCGCTGGCTTTGCGCATCGCTGGCACGAAATCAGGAGATGTCATCTTCGTTACGAGTATGTCCCCGCTGTTTACTTTGCTTATCTCTTCAGGACCGGATATTATTTTGACGGCGCCTGTGCTTGCGCCAGTTGTGGCGCCCTGTCCTCTTACGAGTATTTTTGCTTCAGATACTTTTTTTGTTTTGGTTGTTTCAAGCTGGGTGCGTTTCTTGCTGAGCGTTGTAACAGGCCTGCTTTGCACAATATATACATTGTTGCGAACGATTGCCCATTCAATATCTTGGGGTTTTCCATCGTAATGCAGCTCGATTTTTTTACCTAATTTTGCAAGTTCAACAATATTTTTATCAGTAATTTTTTGCTTGTCTCTCAATTTCTCCTTGACATTAACTGAGCTAGTTTTATCTCCAGCCAACGCAATCATGAAGTTTTGCTTGCTGATTTTTTTATCCAGTATTTTCAAGTTCGCTTTGTCAACTCTGTATGAATCAGGAGTAACCATGCCGGATACAATAGCCTCGCCCAAACCATACACCGCCTCGATTATTATCACATTTTCATCGTTCGTTATTGGATCAATAGTGAACATAACGCCGGATTTCTCAGATTGAACCATCTCCTGCACAATTACTGCGATCCCGATTTTTGTATGGCCAAACCCCTGTTCTTCCCTGTAAAATATCGCGCGCGCTTCAAACAATGACGCCCAGCATTTTTGCACTGCAGAAACTGCATCGCTCTCATTCTTAATATTCACAAATGTTTTCTGCTCACCTGCGAATGATGCGGTTGGAAGGTCCTCGGCAGTTGCAGAACTTCTTACTGCAACCATAAATTCCTTATCTCCTCCTCGAAGCGTTTTGTACGCTTTCCGTATATCTTTTTCAATATCCTTAGGCATTTTTGAATTGGATATCATGCTTTTGATTTCCTTGCTTGCGCGTTGAAGCTCGTTGTTGTTGTATATATTTGTGTTCTTTATTATGCTGGAAATCTTTGAGCCAATCTTTGATTTCTCTATGAAATCAAAATATGCATTGCTCAAAAGCACGAACCCTGGCGGCACAGGCAATCCCGCTCTGTACAGCTCGCCCAAGTTTGCGCCCTTGCCTCCAGCAATGCCAACATCATCTTTGGTTAAATCGCCAAACCATGCTACGTATGCCATGAAAATTCACCATATTACATTATGTAATAAAGTTTATATCATCTCACATTTTTGAAACAATTGGTATTCCTAGTATGTTCATGCAAATATCCATTGCTTTTATGTATTTTTCCACAATCCTCTTCCGCGTTTCTGAGACATTCTTATCTTCGCCTATTACTTTGCATGCCGCGTAGAACTTGTTGAAAAATGACGACAGTTCAGTCGCATAATCATTAATCCTGTGCACAGTATTGTTCTTTATTGAATTATCAACAACTATGCTGAGCATAGAGATGCATTTTATAAGCTGTTTTTCAGCATCGGTTGTTATTTCATATCTCGCGTTCCATCCTTCATCAATACCCTGCTTCTCAAGTATATGCGCAGCGCGCGTCCTAGAATACTGCAGGTATGGACCGCTGTCTCCTTCGAAATTCAGCGCTTTATCCCAATCAAATACCAATTCTTTTTCAGGGCTCAGTTTCGTAAAGCTGTACCTTATTGCTCCGACCCCAACAGATTCGCTTATTACGCGCTTTGTCTCTTCACCATAACTTTCAAACCGATCTTTAATCTTATCATACGCTTTTCTAACACTTTCTGCAATCAGTTCATCAGAAGTGTATCCCATCCAAGTTCCTTTTCTTCCGGAGAATTTATGCGATGATAACCGCGCATGCGCATATGAAATGTGCACATAATTTTCTGATTCTTTCTCAAATCCTGCAACGCTCAGAATCATCTTAATTATTTGCTGCGGGTATTCCTGCTCTACCCCTATTATGTTAATAACCTTCTCAGCATGGTTGAATTGCATTGCTCTGCTGCCATTCTGTGCGCTCGTGTGCAAAATCTTACCGTTTTTCTGGATAAGCAGTTTATCGAATTTTATATCGCAATCAATGATCCCAAACTTCCACATAGCGAACGACATATCCTTTGCGGTGTATGTGGCAACTCCGTTCGCGCGTATGAACACTTTATCCGCATCTTTTAAGTTCTTGAATGTTGGATGGCTGCTCAATTCAACAACTTCGCATCCAGCATATTTTCCAGATCCTTTGCGTTTAAGCACATTTTTCTCTCTCAATATGTTCATGCCTTTTTCAAATGCCCCAGCATTAACGATATCGCTTTCCCATACGAGAACATCATGAAAAATCCCTACGCTTTCCAAAGTTTCATGCTGCGCTTTTACGCATAAGCTGCACATCTCCCTATTAAGTTTGCGCAATTCCTCATTACCCTCCTCCAACTTTTGCATAACTTGTTCAACTTCTTTTTGCACTTCCTTGTTTTCCATGGATTTTGATATGCTAACATATTCCCTTCCAAGCCAATGGTCAAATTTTTCATCTGAGTTTGCATTGCGCTTCATATATCCCCATAAGCTCTGCGCAACTTGAAGGCCTAAATCATCTATGTAGTTCATTCGTATGACTTTGAATCCAGCCAGTTCATACAGCCGCGATAAGCAGTCTCCTAAGATTGCATTCCTTAGATGGCCTATGTGAAGTGGTTTATTTGGATTAACGCTAGGATATTCTATGATTACCCTCTCATTACGCGTTTTCAAATCCAACATGTTCGGATCAGACAGCGCAAGTTCATAGAACCTATTGCTTAGCTTAAAATTAATGTATCCGTTTGCGCTTGATAACTCATATAACTCGTCTTTTATGCGCGGCAGAATAGCATCGGCAATTTTTTGCGGTGAAGCGCGCGCTTGTTTTGCAATCCTGAACGCAATCCTGCACTCAATATCAACTCCGCGCATGCGGCCAGGTTGGATGAGGTGCGAAATCTCATCTGCAGGCATCGCAATATTGTATTCATCGCGGATTGCTTCGCTCACTTTTTTTGCGATGAGCTGCATTAGGTAATCCATATTCATTTAAGCACCTTACCGGTTTCTAAGTACCATAAGCACAGATCAAGTTTGCCGAGAGGCATGTACAGTTCATTGCTGATGTTCCTAAGCACATGCTCAATAGCGATATATCTCCTCTTGCTAATGCTCATAAAACTGCCTATTAAATCGTGCTTGCGCAGTATGCGGAGTATGTGCTTATCAAGTATTGCCAAGTCGCCATAGCCAACATTCCTTAGGAAATGGCTTGCCTCTTTATAACCCACTCCCATTATGTTTTTTGAGAGCCATTCTCTCGCCTTAAATTGATTGTCCATGGATTGGATTATCCGTTTAAGCTTGCCATCATATTTTCTTGCGCGCAGTATGTATTCGGCGCGCTTGTTGTAGAAGCGCGCATTGCATTTTTTCAACAGTTTGGGCAGCATAACTGGTTTGCTCTTGGCGAACCCTTCATAACCAAGCGTTTTTTGAACCTTTATGCCCATCTCAGCAGATGTGTTTGCAGTGAGTATGCAAAAGCATAGCTCAGAAAACCACACGCGCTCGCCTTTTCTCTTCATCTTTCGGAATTCATCCCACCGCAAATCTATATCCTCTCTTATCTCCTCATCTATCTTTCTAATTTGTTCTATGAGTTCGTTCATCATATCTATGTATTTTATCCAAACAAAACCTTTTTAATAATTGAAAACTTATTTCTCCTCGATGAAAATCGAAGTTATGTCAGCGTTGGGCAGAGGGCCTACAGAACTTGCAGCATTCCATGATGCGCTTGCCAGAGTAGGGTTGGGGGATGCAAACCTCATAGTCCTAAGCTCAGTTATACCCAAAGGGAGCGTTGTTGAATTGCGCAAGAAAACATCAAAGCAGTACTCATATGGGTCTAAGTTTTATGTTGTGCTTAGCTATTGCAAAACATCAAAGACCCTGACAAATGTGTATGCAGGGTTGGGATGGTATTTGAGAAATGATGGGTCGGGTTATTTTGTTGAGATAACTGGAGACAGCAGGGATGCGGTTGAAGAGAAAATAAAGAAAACGCTGATTCATATGCAAGAGCTTAAGAATGAGCAATACAAATTAAGTTATGAGATTGTTGGCGGGATGTGCGAAAACCAACCGCTATGCGCGCTTGTCATTGCGACTTATGAGCCTGAAGAATGGAGATTGCAATCTTAACCTTTTTGCGCATGTTTTTTTCTGAGCGCCATAAGTTCTTCAGCATCAATGTTCATTCTGTGCATGCTCATTATTTTTTTAATGTCCCAATTAAATTTCTTACCTATCTTTGCAAGCTTATCACCGCAGATCCTTTCCAAACTGTGTTCTTTAATTATCTGCGCAACATTTCCCTCTTTCGCGCACAAGCGCCTCAACACTTCTTCGATGCCTTTCTTTGTAATTTTCTTATCCCTATATTGCTCAAGCGCTTCAAGAATCTGGTCTTCATCAATGTTCTGTATGTCAAGCCCGTCTCTTGATATGCTTTTTAGCGTGTTAACAAGCATGACCGCGGCAGTTTTTGCAGGTATGCCGCGCTTAATCGCGCTGTAATATGTTCCTAAAAATGGAGAGCGAATCAATTGCACTGCCAAATCCTTGTTGGTGTCCTTCTCAATCTCTTTCAATACTTGCGCAGGATCGCGCGGCGCATATTTTTTCGATTCTAAAATGAGTGATTTGTCTACGAGTATTGGTTTAATGTCCGTCTCAGGATACATCCTTGCACCGGTTGCCATAGGCCTCATGTATTGAGTAATCCCGCCTTTCGCAACTCTGCGCGTTTCTTCTGGGATGCGTTTGAGATACGCGCGCTCAACCAATGCATTGAATGCTAATTTCATTCTACTATCAAATGCTCCGATGAGGATTGCGTATGAATCATTTCTGCCAAGTTTTAACCGCTTCTCAATATCTCTCCTGCTTACTCCGTATTTTTCAAAATCTTCATCGCCGTGCATCAGCCCGCCAAACCCGTATGATTTTGCATAATCGCTGAGTTCGCTTCCATACCTGCGCCCTTCGCACAGCTCAATCCCCAGCAATCCCTTCATGGCAGGGAGTTTCACTGCAATAACTTTAGCACCTTTTTCAATCATTTTAACAATCCATTTTTTGCCGTTTGCAAATTCATCTGTAACATCGATGTATTCAATATCTTTTACAGAAGGCGCCTTGTTCGGAAGCTTGTTAATAATTTGAAGCAATTGTTTTTGCCTCAAGATTTCATTATCAACTATTTTCGGTATATCATCAAGCTCTTGCACGCCTTTTATCTCAACTCTCGCACCTCCAGGTATAGATATATTCAAATCCTGCCGTATAGTTCCGATTCCTCTTGCAGATTTGCCAGTCATTCGCAGCATCATGCCTATGCTCTTCGCCACTTCGCGTGCATGCTCGCCGTCTTTAATATCCGGAGCAGTGGCAATCTCAATAAGCGGAATGCCCAATCTGTCCAACCCAAACTTGCCTTCTTCGCGCTTTCCGATTATGCTTGAACTTTCCTCTTCGATGCATAATGTTTGCACACCGACATCGCCTTTGCTGCTCGCTATGCGGCCGCCCAGTCCAATAATGGCGGTGCGCTGAAACCCAGAAGTATTGCTCCCATCTATCACGGTTTTTCTCATCACAAATATTTGGTCAACTATGTCCATGTTGAGATGCTGCGCAACGGCAAGGCATACGTGCAGCGCAGTGTTATTCATAGGGTGCGGAGGTTCTTCATCGCACTCAACAAGGCATGAATTATCGTAAATGTAATAAGTGAATTCCTTGCTCTTGAGCTCCTCAACCTGCGCGGCTATATCCTCTTCCCCAAGCTCGCTCTTTACTATATGCAACCTGCGTTTCAAGATGTTCTTAACCTCGCCGTTGGATGCGGATGGGCATCTGCAGAACAGTTTTCCTGTGTTCAACCTCTGATGAATCTCCAAACCAATTTTTACTTCGCCATCATTCATGCAATATTCTCTCAGCAAAACGCTTTAAAACTTAGCTTATATAATATGCACATGCCAGAGCAAGTGATACCAACGCGAATGGAACTAATGAAAATAAAGGATAGAAAAAAGCTAGCGACAAAAGGGCACAAGTTGCTTAAACAGAAGAGAGATGCGCTGATAATGGAATTTTTTAAAATATATTCAAAGGCCAGCGATCTGCGCGAGAAGCTCAATGAAGAACTGTATGAAGTATATCAAAGAATGGCAGTTGTTGAATTGAGGCATGGGCCTCTCATATTGAATGTCGCTGCGGAGGGAATAGACGAGCCGTATGCGATACAGGTTAAAGAGCGCAATGTGATGGGCGTTAGAATACCTGAGATAAAACGCGAGAAGGTCAGCGAGCAGTCGTACAGCACGCTTGCGACCGATTACAGCGTTGATGAGGTGGTTAAAAGATTCTCGCAAGTGTTAGACATGATAATCATGCTTGCTGAAACTGAAAATGCGCTCAAAAGAATAATTAAAGAAATCGAGAAAACGAAACGGAGGGTAAATGCGCTTGAATATATACTCATTCCAAAACTTGAAGAGGAGGGCAAGCAGATTACGCTGCGCCTCGAAGAAATGGAAAGAGAAGGATTTTTCGTGCTGAAAATGCTGAAATCAAAATAAACAACTATTCTTTTGCTGCGCGTTTGTAGCACTCATCGCTCCATTCGGGGAATTGGTTCTTATCTATCATATCGCAGTCCTCTTTTTGCACTTTCCCATCCACTATGCTGCCTCCAAAACAACCCTGCCTATATCCGGTGTTCTTCAACTCCTGGCATATTTGGGGTTTATAATTAACCTGAGCGACTCGTGTTTTGCAGAAATCAACATCTTCTTGCCATTCCTTTTCCGTATAAAACTGCCTCAGTTTTTCGCATATGGTGGCATTACCTGTATTTGTTGCAACGTTTGAAAGGCATTCCCTATGAAGTTTATATGTTCCAATGAGCAGGCAGTTTGAATAATCAAGGGTGTTTTCGGCAACTCCTTTGTAGCAGTCTTCCCTGTAATCCGCAAAACTTATCTTTGAGCAGATGTTTCCATCAACGCCTGTAATGCTAGCGTACAATTTAAGGCATTCTTTTTGCGAAGCTTCATACTGCATCTCATAACATACTCTGTAATTAGCCCTCGCAGCCGCAACGCACGCATACTTAGCATAATCATCGAGGATTGAGCACGTGCTGTCATCGCCTTTTTCATAAGAGTATTTAAGTATGCAGTTTTCATTCACGCCGCAGTATAATGGATCACCTGTGGAAAGCGCTTTGCATAGGTTGATGTTGTCTTCCTTCTCGCACTCAGCAAGCTTTGCTTTAAGCGCGCACTCGCTCCTGAGAGATTCATTCAATATCTCTGTGCAGTTCGCTGAATTATAATAACACTGATCTTTCAATTGCATCGATGAAATATGGCTGCATAACGATATGTTGTACAGGCATCCGTCAACCTCGCTTATTGAGTATCCCTGGCAAGGCCCGATAATTATAGGCTCCTTAACAGTGGCATTTTTATCAGCGATGGATTCGTTAGGAATTATGTCTTGCTTTGGAGGTTCTTTCTGCGGCGGTTCAGGAGTTATAGGAGTTATGCATCCGCTCAGCATAAGGCCTGCCGCAAGCATAAGCATAAACGCAATCGCGCGCACATTCATAGATTAATATTCAGGGGTAATATTTAAATGCCTTTTATTCATAAAACAGTATGCGGACTCCTGTAGTCTAGCTCGGTCGAAGGGCGCCAGACCCGCCCTTCGCAACCCTTCCCACCCTGAAAGCATTTCAGTTTTGGTCTGTTGAACATTAAACATTGCTCCTGTAGTCTAGCTCGGTTAAGGATGCCGGCCTCTCGCAGAAAGACCTTCTGGCGAAAGCCGGAGACCCGGGTTCAAATCCCGGCAGGAGCACTCACTTCGTTCGCGCACCTGCCTTGCAAATCTTCGATTTGCCACTCTCGCTTTGCTTCGCAAACCTCGATCCCGGCAGGAGCACTCACTTCATTCGCGCACCTGCCTTGCAGACATAAAATCATGTTTTTAAATTCTGCTTTGGATTATACTACAATGAAAGTAATCGCAACATACGGACCGGCAGTTTATGAGGATGCAATTCTTGCAAAAGTGTGCAGGGAAGCAGATGTGCTGAGGCAGAACATATCGCATCAAACTCCTGAAGATGCCGCAAAGGTTTTCAGAAAGCTTGAAAGGCATGGCGTACCCGTGATGATTGATACGAGCGGACCCGAAGTTCGCATACAAACCTCAGCTAGCATTAAGGTTAAGAAAGGCGAGAAAGTAGTAATTGGCGCTTCCAAATCATCCATGGTGCAGTTTGACCAAAATTTATACCCGCACATAAAAGTGGGCGACAGGATATATTTAGATGATGGCAGGGTATCGCTCAAACTAATTTCAAAATACAAAAAAGAGATGACTTTCAAAGCAGAAGACAATGTGCTTATTAAGAACCGTTCAGGAGTGAATTTGAAAGGCAGGTCAGTGAAATTTCCTGCCCTTAAAAAAACTGATGTGCAAACGCTTAAATCGATCGACCCAACCTTTGTCTCCCTCTCATACACGAGGACAGTTAGAGATATAAAAGAGGCGAGAAGGTTTACTGATGCTCGCATAATAGCGAAGATTGAGAATACGGAAGGAATAAAGAATATACACAGCATAATTGATGAGGCGGATGGCGTTATGGTTGCGAGAGGTGATTTGGGAATAGAAGTTCCAGCAGAGCATGTTCCGATACTGCAAAAACATATGATAGAGATAGCCAATAATTACGCAAAACCGAGCATTGTTGCAACACAGGTTTTGTATTCTATGATTAACAACCCTGTGCCAACACGCGCCGAAGTGAGCGATATTGCAAACGCAGTTCTTGATGGCGCTGATGCAATCATGCTATCAAATGAAACTGCTGTTGGCAAGCATCCTATAAATGCAATTCGCGAGGTTAAGAAGGCATCCAAGCATGTGGCTCCTTATGTGCGCACGAAAATACCCGAGCAAACATGCGTAAAAAGCATAGAGCCGATATCAGACATACTCAGCAAGACATTGCATTCAATTGCATCAAAGAAGGAGATTGATAAGATTGTGGTCGTTACGCGCTCAGGGTATGTCGCAAGATTGATATCAAGGTTTAAGCTTCCGAAGCCAATTATCGCTATAACGGACAGCAAAGATGTATCGCTTGAGCTTAATTTATTGTATAATGTAATTCCTATGTTGTGGCATGCCGCTCCAAAACGAAACCTTGTCCAGCGCGCCGTGCTGTTATGCCTTGAGAGAGGTTTCCTTTCTGAGAAGGATACGATTGTGTTCGCAGCTGCGGTGCGCACTAATAGGCCCGGTTGGGCAAATATGATAGAGGTTCATAACATAGAAGATCTGCTTGAATTTCTCGAATTTTAGTTCATATTTTTACGCCGGGGGAGAGATTCGAACTCCCAAGGGCCGAAGCCCACTAGCTGTCTTGCATCCGCAATCAATCGCGCGGTTTGCGGCTCAAGGCTAGCGCATTACCTGGTTCTGCCACCCCGGCACATATTTGCGATTAAAACAGAATGATTATTAGGCGCGCATATAATTTATATATTTTGTCGGGATTAACTAACGCATGGATTTAAGCGCGTTTGCTTCTCCAGCATTGCTGTCAACAGCCATGTTCGGCAATGCATTGTATCAGTACCTGCAGTTTTTTGCAGTGGTATTGCTGTTTGTTTTACTCTCTAAGGTTGTATACTATCTGTTCAAAAACCAGATTCGCAGATATACTGAAAAAACAAACACCAAATTTGATGATATTTTAGTTGAGATTCTTGAGCATCCTTTGACTATGCTGGTCATCGTGCTTGGCGTGTACATCTCTAATACGATGTTTTTGGTGCCCAACACTGCGCCGCATGATTTCATAGGCGCAATAGTTTCGATTCTTATCATAATCAACATTGCCTGGCTGGTGCTTAGGTTGGTAGACACAATGATTGTGTTCTATATCAGACCTTTTGTTGAAAAGTCAGAAACTGAATTAGATGATCAGCTTCTTCCTATTTTGCGCAAAGGCACAAAGCTAATTATAATTGTGCTTACAATCCTGTTCATCTTGGGCAATTTTGGATACGATATCACAACCTTGCTTGCAGGGTTAGGTGTTGGGGGTCTTGCAGTAGCTCTCGCTGCCCAAGATACAGTCAGCAATTTCATAGGGTCTGTGATAATATTTTCGGATAAACCATTCAAAATAAAGGATTTCATAAAGTTTGGAGGAAATATGGGCACAGTTAAGGAAGTCGGCATTCGCAGCACTAAGCTTGAAACGCCCAGCGGCACAATATTGGTGGTCCCAAATAGCAAGCTTTCTTCTGAGATAGTTGAGAATTTTTCGCAAGCCAAAACCCGCAGGATAGAGCAAACGATTGGCATAACTTACGACACAGGATACAAAAAAATGGAGAATGCCATAAAAATGCTTGAGAAAATTGCTGAATCGCATAAGAATGTCATTAAGTATGATGTGAAGTTTGTTGAGTTTGGCGCGTACTCGCTAAACATAAACATGAGGTATTGGATAAAGGATACTTCTAAGTATAGGGAGACGCAGCACGAGATAAATATGGAAGTAAAACGCAAGTTTGACAAACAGAAGATTGATATGGCGTTCCCAACGCAGACAATATACCTCAATAAATAGCCAGCTTAATCTTTCTCAGCAGTTCATCAGGCGCGCATGCGCCTATGAAATTTACTTTCTTGTTTATTGTCGTTGTAGGCGTGAATTTAATTGCGTTTTTTGTTGCAAGCTGTGGAAATTGATTAATATCTATTATTACGGATTTTATTTTTGGGTTTATTGCACTGAACTCAAAAGCCCACCTAACTTGTTGCGGCGAGTTTCTGCAAAATGTCGCGATGTATGCTTCTATCAGCACGTCTTCAAGTTTTTTAACCTCTCTCAATGTATCCTTATCTGCAAAGTATGTGTTGGAGCTAACATCCATTAAGAACTGCAGAAACATTCCGGTGATGTTGCCGGTAGGCATCCCCATGTACTTAATGTTTTTGCCTATCCAGAGCACTGGATATTCATCAGCATTATTAACTAATTCATACGATATTTTGTTTTCAGAGATTTCAGCAATATCTCTAATGAATTTTTCAAGGTCTTTGCAAATTATGCAATTCTTTCCAAGCAAAACCCTTAGCTTAACTTTCTTCTTCAATCTTTTCCTGAACTCTTTCTGAATCAATTCCATCGATATTCGGTCAATCGCCATGCAATATAATCGCATATCATAATTTTAAATATTCATACTCATGTATGCATATGCGCATGCATTCAGGCCGGCTTGAAGCGGTTGAATATTCAATACGCGAGATAGAGGATTTTGCCAGAAATTATGCGGCTAAGCATGGGGTAAAGTTGAGGTATCTCAACATAGGCGACCCTGTCAAGCTTGGCATGGGCGCTCTACCTTCCGTGATCAACTCGGCAATTAAATCTCTTAGGGATGGAAACAATTTTTATGCGAAATCTGATGGCGCAGATGTTGCTAGGGAAGCAATCGCACAGTTTTATGATAGGAGAGGCATGTCGGTCCGGGCGCAGGATGCATACATAACAAGCGGCGTTACCGAAGCTATAAGCATGCTATACCTTTCCATATTCAACAGGGGCGAGCGCATTGCGCTTCCAAAACCTTACTACCCTTTGTATGATGCGCTGGCGCGTTTATACGGCATAAAACCAGTGTTTTATAATTTTGATGAGCATGGTTTTCCGGACATTAACAGCGTAAAGGATGCTGTAAAGCGCCGTGCAAAAGCTGTGGTTGTTATAAATCCAAACAACCCTCTTGGATCGAGCATGCCCAAATCATTGCTCGATGAAATTAAAGAATATGTGTTGTCGAGCAGCGCAACCCTTATTTCAGATGAGATTTATTCGGAGATGGTGTATGATAGAGGTATGAGTTATGCGCTCCGCAATAATGAAGATGACAAAGTAATTGTTCTAAGCGGCATATCTAAGCTTTTTAGAGTTCCCGGCTGGAGAATAGGTTGGGCGGTGTTTGGCAGGCATCGTTCTCTTAAAGGCGTTGTGGATAATTTTAGGAAGCTTATGATGTTGAGGTTATGTTCCCCAACTCCATTTCAGCATGCTTTGCCGCATATCTTAAGCTCTCTTACAGATGCATATCTGAGAAATTATATGGGTCTGCTGAAGCGCAATGCCAAGATAGTTTATCGCAAAATAAATGATAGCAGCGTGTTGTCAGTTAATCAAATTCATGCAGCATATTATGCGTTCATTAAGATGGGATGGAGGCAGAAGAGTATTAATTTTGTTAAAGATTTGATAAAGCGCCGTGGAATAGTAGTTGTTCCTGGGGTTGGTTTTGGCATGGAAGGGCATTTCAGGATTGTTTTTGCAGGCAATCGAAGAATTGTTTCAGAAAATATTGATGAGATTGTTGATGAAGCGCTCAAGCATTCGCATTAGTGCTTTTTAATCCAATCAATCAAATCATTCATATCGCATTCGTCCCTATACTCTTTGTAGTGTTTCAGCACTTTGCATGGTGTTGAATCATATGCACTCCTTGCGCTCGGCTCGCAGATTTTATACAGCGAATTCTTGCTTATGCTTATTCTTCCTGAATGTTCCGCTCTCTCATAATTCCCTATACTGTTGATTACTTGGTAGTATATTGCTTCATTATCTTTCTTAAGCGCGTATAAAAATGCAACTCTGCCCAATTCCGTTTCAAAATCTCTATCAGGATTAATAATTTCTAAATCAATCACTCCAGCATCATTCACTTCTTTTTCAAAATCATACCATTCATCACAGCTTTGAGGCATCATATCAAACTTGTACAGCGCTCTCAGCAGATGCCTGCTTAAACTGCATCTTTCTGCCATTATTTCTACATCTGGGTATCCGTATGCGCAATCATCATCTGTTGCACTGACGCGGTAATCATCCCATTTGCTCCATTTTTCTGCTATTTCTTCAATATCTCCAAAATCGATTTCTGAGATGCACATATCGTAATCATCTATCGCATCCTCTCCGACTTTTTCCGAATCAAATCTGTCAAGCGCAGCGGTCTCGATAGCATCTATTCCATGCACGCTGGCATAATCGCATACGCTTGTTATGTTGACTCCATCGCTTTGGTATATTATCGGCTCTTTTTTGTATGGCGGGGAGTTATAATATTTGCATAACTTGAACCACATATCTGAATCCTTTGTGCTGTATGCATTCTCTCCGCGATTAAATGGATTGCCGCTGAAATCTGAGTATTGAGAATATATGGCGCCAATAATGCCAACAGTTCTCATCACTGGAATAGATGTATACAATGTTCCGTATATGCGGTCTGCCGAGCTGGAACATGAAGGATCTATTGAAAAAATAAGGAATGATGGTTTTCTGTACCTATTTAATACATACCTGCTTCGGTTCATTATCTCAGCAAGCGCATACCCTGCATCGCATTCATAGTTTTGCTTGTTTATATCTAAATTCAACATAACCAGCGACACCTTATCATTAATTGTCTCTTTATCTATTGAATCAATAGCCTCAAAAAACTCCTCATCGCTGTTCTGAATAGGGAATATCGCCACTTTGCATCCTCTCTCATAAACAGTTTCATACTTTTTGCAATCTCCAAATTCATCATACTCTTCGCAAACATCACCTTCTATTTCTTCAATCTCGCAATTATCATATATTGCATCGATTTGCCGCGTTACATTTTCAGCAAGATCTTTTGTGAAAAATGCTTCAGGGGATATAAATACTGGCGCTCCTTTAACTTCGCTTTGATCAACAAATTCTCCTATCCAATCATCCTGCACATATGTGCCTGCTGAGTACATCACATAGATTGGGATGACTCCTTTCTCAAGCATGCATTCGACAGTATCTGCTTCGCTGGTGTCGAAAAACACATTTGAGTCATACATGGGCGCTCTGTATTTGCTGTACAGAATTCTCAGCGCATAGTTTTCAGCGAGGTTGCACCTGAGATTTGATTCCTCAAATTCTGCGTATGATGATCCCTGCCCAACGCCAAAATCCTTTACATAATTAAAGTCATCTTCCATTAAGTAGTAGTATATGAACGATCTGCTGCAATTTTGCTTGAAAAAGCATGATCCATCAGACAAATCATTTACGACGAAAACATCTTTGAACCAACTTCCCGTGCTGTTTGTGCAGATTAAACAAGTGCATTCAGGATTTTTTATAACTTGTTGAGTTGATTGTATGACATATTCTTGATATTCTGCAGGATTTTGTATGCATCCTGCAAGCAAATACAGAACTAACGCAACGAATATTATATGCGAAAATAATTTCACCGCTAACCACCTGATTGATATATTCCTGTATACATATGCTTATATCTGTCCATAATCATTTTATGCGTTCTCCAATCAACCATTTTTGGTATTATTGCCCTCAGCATTGGGATCTCCTTAGCGGGAATGTTGCGCAGCGCCGAGCTGAGATACCATATTGGCGGCGCCGAGAACAAGTATGCAGTAGGCACAATAGTTGGCGCGAGTATCAGCGCAGGAATTACTGTTAATGGGAGAGTTACAACTTTCTTAGACAGCTTGTGCATGTGCAACAACTCAGATGCAACTTCAACCGGCGATTGCGTGCGCTCATAGAAATCTCCGTATGCGCTGAACCTAAGCCCAGGCATGCTTAAATGGGGATGCGAGTAGAATGCGTTGTATGTTCTTTGCGGATACATCGATGCAGGTCCGCCCAATGCAGTTTCGACATAATCAATCTCTCTGCCTGCAATGAATTTTGAATTTGCAGCTACGCCATAAATACCTACATCGCGCAAGTGCTCAGGCGTCTTTTTCATCGATCTCCCCTCTTTCATGGTATATACCATATCTTTAAAGTCCATGACTAAATCGTTTGGTTTGTACAGCATGTAATTAAATATATCTCTCGGCCCTCTTGGCGTTGCTCTGAATGTATTGCCCAATAAATCAAACATCTCAAATAATCTCGTTTCACCGTACATGTTGGCAGTTGTAAGATAATGGAAATATGCGGGAGGCGGCGAGTCCTTCGAAAATGTTCTTAACAATTCGCCGACTCTTGAAGCCCAATTAGCAATCTTTCTGTAAAATAGTGCATTTACGATTGCGAATCCAGCCGTGTTCATCTCTTTCATAGGTTCGTATACTGCAGGAGTGCGGCTGAACATGCGCAGAACAGGATATCTTTTTGAGTAAATTCTTTCGGCGGTTCTGATAGGGTATGATAGGAATATTCCAGTGAACCAGCCCCTGTTTCCATATTTGCCAAATGTTCCCAATCTTTGCAACAATGAAGATGCAATCGGTCCTGCAAATTGATAGCCTGCAACAGAGGAGATTTCCAATCCAAATTCTTTCGACCTGGTGTGCATTGCCGCGTTTAAAGTGGAACCCATGGCAGCATATGCGCTGTCTAAGAATTTATCAACTAAATATGAAATATTCCTAAGCCGGTTGTCAAATGCCTTCTCAAACTCATCTCTTTCCCTTCGCTTCTTTTTCAACTTCTTGCTGTATTCATTAACATAGAAAATAAGCGGCATGTTTTGGTTTTCTTGCGCTATGCGCTGCGTTTGCATAGCTTCTCTTGTGAATTTAGCTTTTTCATGCTCAAACACTTTTGCAAAGAATCGGCAGTTTAAAATGCTTGCCATTCTCTTCCTGAATCTGCTGTTTTTCCTTATCCCTTCATACATATTCTTAGATGCTCTAGCATGTTTCATATTCTTGTTCAACTCTTCAAATTTTTCCGCAAGCATCTCTGCGCGCACGCGAATATCTCCTTCTAATAAATGTATTAACGCATCATATGCTGGAACATCTTTATGTTCTGCTTTAGCTCTCCACTCTTTTAGCAGGTTCGTTATTTTTGAGATGTTATTTCTTATACTCTCAGGGAACTTCTCCGTTCCTCTGCTAGATATGATTTGATCGATGTATGCGCTGATTATTAGTTTTTGCTTTGATGTTAGGTGCAAATTACCAATTCCTGTCATGATTCTCTTTGCAACTTCTTTTACGCTTGATTCAACAATTTCCAAATCTTTTTTGATAAATCTCATCTCATGTTCGCATTCATTGATATACATCTTTGATTTTGTGATCGCATCGAGAAGGGCATTCTGCATAACATACTCTCCTACATGGTAGCTGCATAATTCAATTGCCGTGTCAAGATCTGTTGCATCAGAGAAATCGAGCGAGTTTATGTTTGTTCTAAGCTCTTCCAGTTTTAATATTTCATCTTTGTTTTTTGCGCGTTTGATTACATTGTTTATTTCAGCTATGATTTTCTTTTTTGTAATGGTCGGCCCGATAACTTCCTCAATCTCTTCCCATTCTTCTTTTTTATACTTCTTCTTCATTCCAATGATTGCCCGCAAGAAGTATGCTTTGCTGAGCGCCTCCGCTAAATTTTCATTTCTTAGCACTTCTTCGGCAAAAGTGCTTATCCCTTTGTAATATCTTCCTCCTGATTTTATCCTCTCAGCGTGCCTAGTGTATATTACGCTTGTTGCGGCAGTTTCTGAGAGGATTCCAATATACCTTCCTCCTATGAACTGCGTTGCCTGTTTATCCATCCAATCCATAAATCTCCTGACTTTCTCTAAGTATTTTCCTTTAGGCGCTTTTATTTTAACTTCTCCCCTCTCTCTTACGATTTTATAATTAATCAGTTTGTCTGTTGGTCCCAGCAGGTCGCCAAGCGCCATATCTTCAGGAATTGCCACATATCTGCTTTTTGATTCAAATATCCATGGGAATTTTTCAGCAGCTTCATATGGAAGGTCTAAGCCAGGAAACAGTATTCCAAGATTCTTCAATTCTTCGTAAAAGTTTGCGTATTCTTTTGCAATCTCAATGTTTCTTTTTTCAGGTGGCAGATGCTCCATAATTTTGCTAATCAAAGCATCTTTCTTATGCGGAAATAATTTGATATACAATGCAAGCAGGTTGATCACATCTTGCTCAGTAGGATCTACGAATCCTCGCACAAACACATGCTTTTTTCCACCAATTTCCACTTCTTTGTAATAATATCTTCCACGCTTTGCTTTCATGAGAATTTGTTCAGCAGTTTCTTCAACACCAATCCTTCTCTCCTTTTCCTCTTCCATTTCCCTGAATGCAGACATGAGCGACTTGAACAGAACCTTTTTAACTTCCGAATCCATCTCCATAAGAATGTCATTTGCATCCTTTGACACATCTCTTACTATACCAAGCATTCTGTTGATGCGCAGAATTGCATCTCTTTTCTCTTCGTTGAACTCCCTCATATTTTTGAGCATTTGCT